>CAZPMW010000039.1:0-17536 GCA_964587805.1 uncultured Elusimicrobiaceae bacterium | reverse complement strand
GTTCAGGGCCGGCTACAGTACCCGCGCACAAACTGGCGGATATAATTACACCGCTGGAGTCGGCATTCGGGAGAAGGCCTGGGCCCTGGACTACGCGATAGTTCCTTACGGAGACTTCGGGCTCACGCACCATTTTTCCATCTCATTCGCGTTCGGCAAATCCGCGCGCGGAGAGGCGCCGGCGGGCCCTGTCAGGCGCGGATTCCTTCTTGGGGAAAAAGGTATGCCATCAGACAAACTCATCCTCCTTCCGGCGGAAATGCCAGCTAAAAACCGCTGATCGTGAACAAGCGCCTCGTGAACATGCCAGTTTATTTATCCGCATTCATTCTTTTTTTCTCTGCCGCCTCCGCGGCAGGCGCCGCATCGGGCCTTGAAAGAGCCGATGAGCTTTTTGCAAAGTCTCTTTATCAGGAAGCGCTGGCGCTCTATGACAAGAGGGCAGGGCTTCCAGGCACAGAGGGACTGAAAGCGCTCTACCGGGCGGCGGAATGCGAAGGTCTGCTGTCCCGTTACGTGGACGCGGCCAGGCGTCTTTCAGCTGTCAGATTGCCGAAGGACCCGCTATGGCGCGGCAGATTCCTGCTTTTCAGGGCGGAGATTGGCAGGCAGTTTCTGGCCCGGTACGCGTACTCCCTCCCCGGCGAGATACAGCAGGGCACTACCGACATAACGAAGCTGACCGGCGAAGAGTGGCGGCGGCGGATAGAAACAGATTATGACGCCCTCTGGGACCTGAAGGAATTTCTTTCGGCGGAGGATATCGGCGCCGAGGGATATTTCCTTGATATTGAAAAAGCCTCCCTTGACTACACTCCTTCGTTCTGGGATTTTGCGGCGCTCCGCTGGGTAAATTATCTGCTGGGTGAACCCCGTACCGCGCGTCAGGCCACGGGGCAGAGGCCGCCCGGGGCGGCCTCCACTGGCGCTGGTGACCTGCCGGCCGCTGAAACATTCGTAGAAGAAAATTACAAAGGAGACTACGCGTCAGGCGCGCCCGCCGCTGAAAAGGCCGCCGCTATTTATGAAAGCGCCGCCTCCGGTGGCGGCCGCCCGGGGCCTGCTTCGGAGCATTGGAAAATACAGCGGCTGCTTATTCCGTTCAGGTACGGCGGCCATGTCCGCTTCTCCGACGAGTCCAGGCTCCGTGATGCGGCTATAGCCATCCTGAAAAAATGGTCTGACATTATGGCGTCGCCGGTCTCCAGAGCGGAAGCCGCTTATGAAGCGGCTATATTGCTGAACGCAAAGCAGAGCTACGGCGAGGCGGTGGCTCTCTGCCAAAAAGCGGAGGCGCTCGCTTCCGGCTCAAAACCAGGCGCTGAATGCGCCAGTTTGCGGGCCGGCATAGAGCTGCCCCGGTTGGAGCTTTCAGCCAGGTCAGCCCCTCCGCCAGGTAAAAAAATACTGTCGGTAAGAGCGAGGAATATCCCGGTCGTTTATTTCCGGGCTTACAGGTCTGACCCCGGCAAATTGGCCGCGCTGAGAGGCGGCAGGGAAAACGGTTGGCAGAGCGTCCGCTACCTCGGGAACGAAACTGTTGAGCGGCTCCTCTCCGGCCCTGCCGATGTGCAATGGCAGGCGGATATCAGCTATGCCGGGCCGTACCGTTACGCGGATCTTCAGGTTGACTCCCCCGGGCTTGAAAAGGGTCTCTATGTGGTCGCCGCTTCGGCAGATCCCGGGTTTAAATCCGGTTCTTCCCTTTTGAGCGCGGCGCCAGTGAACATCACCGATATTTTCCTGCTGGGTACGGAAGGAGTGATGGGCGATCCTGAGAATTTTCTGTATAACTCCGCCCTGCCGGAGCGCGGGGCGGACGCGGCTGTAATCCACCTCTATGCCGTTAACGCGCTGACAGGCCAGCCGGTAAGCGACGGGGCGATAGACGCGTTCTGCGGCCGAAGCGACGGCCTTGAACCGCGAAAAGTCTCTTTGCGCAGCGGGGCCGACGGTTACGCGGCTTATTCCGCGCCGCTTAAAATATCTTATCCCGGCAGTGAATGGTTTTGGCTGGATCCGCTGCTGTCGCGGGGCGGAGCTTTTGCTTATTTAAACGGGGCTCTGAACGCCGGTTTTGAAGTGCCGGAGCCTCTTCAGCTCTTTCTGGAAACGGACCGGCCGGTTTACAGACCGGGGCAGGAAGTAAAATTCAAGGTAACGGCGCTTATCAGAGAGCCGCGGGGGTACAGAGTCTACGACGGAAGCAGCGCGGTAAAAGTGGCGGCCAGGGACCCTGGCGGGCAGGAATTCTTCAGCGGCAGCCTGCGGCTGACCGGGCTCGGCAGCGCGGCTGGAGCCTTTAAAATCCCGCCCGGCAGGCTGCTTGGCGAGTACGCGCTTACGGCGGAGCTCCGCGAGAGCGGACGGGCTTTTAATTCCGGATACCCGTTCGGCGTAGAGGAATACAAGCGGCCGGAATTCGAGGTAAAGCTCGGCGAGCCAGCTTCCGCTTTCAGGTACGGGGAGCCGGCAAGGGTAGAGGGGACGGTTAAATATTATTTCGGGGCTCCGGTCCAGGGCGCCACGGTTAAATACCGTGTGACCAGGTCCGCCTATCGTCCCTGGTACGCCGGGTGGAACGTCTGGCCCGGAGACGGGGGCGAGCCTTCCGAGGCGGCCTCCGGGGAAACCAAAACGGACAGTCAGGGAGGATTCTCGTTCAGTTTCACTCCGGCCCCGGAAAATCAGGAGCAGACAGACAGCCCGTCCGTTTTTCGGGTAGAGGCGGAGGCGCGCGACGCCGGCGGACGCACCATAACTGAGGCCCGCTCCTATAACGCCGGTTCCAAAGCGTACCTGTTCGATATCTCCCCCGAAGCCGGCTTTTTTACTTCCGACAGGCCGGCCGCGTTCAAGGTCAGGCTGATGGACCTTAACGACATGCAGGCGGCCGGCTACGGCTCCTATGTTATATACCGCATAGATGCCGGCCCTGCGCCTGCCGCGGACGACTCAGCCACTGGCGCTTTCGGTCAGTCTCCCGATCTTGAAAGGGCTTTCAGCGGCGCTCCGGACGGTGAAGCGGCGGCAAGCGGCAAAATTGAATTTTTGAAAACCTCCCCGTCCAGGATCGAGCTTAAGCCGCTCAGGGCTGGCGTTTACCGGCTGAGAGTAAAGGCGGAGGATCCGCAGGGCGGAGAAGCCCAACACCAGATAATCTTTATCTGCGCTGATCCGCTGACGGAGGCGGATAAATCCGGACTCGCTCTGCCCCCGGTCGCTCTTTTTGAGCGCTCCTCATATCAGCCGGGAGAAACGGCCAGAGTCCTTATCGGAGCGTCGGCCCTGAAGGGCGTAAAGTACGTGGAAACGCTGGCCGGAAACTTCCTGCTGGAACGCAGGACCCTCGCCGGAGGAGGCGTTTCGCTGGCCGAAGTAAAAGTGGGGCAGGAGCACCGCGGCGGCTTCGGCCTGCGCTGGTTCGGCGCCGGAGACTTCAAGATCTATTCTGCGGCGGCGCAGGCGGACGTTCCGCAGAAGGACCGCCGGCTTTCTCTGTCGCTGGTTAACGATAAAGTTCTGGCGCCAGGCCAGAAGGCCACATGGACGCTTAAGGTTAAGGACGCGCGCGGAAGGCCGGCCTCAGGTGAGGGTACCGTGCGGATCTTCGACCGGTCCCTTGAATACTATCAGGCCGGATCCGGATTCTGGACGGATTCGCTTTACCACCGGCGCGAGTCGTCCTTTGAAGGGCGCAGCTCGCTGTTTTCGCCTTACTCCGTCACCCTGCCGGTTAATTCCAAAGGCGCGGATCCTCTGTCCGGCCAGCAGCTGAGCCCGGCGCGGCCGCCTTCCTTCAGGATCAATTCTTACCGCGGGCGGAGCGTCGGCGGCGGCATGTACGGGGCAAAAAGCGTAATGGCGCTGGCGGAGACGGACGCCTCAGCTCCGACGGAGGCAATGGCCGGTCTACAGGACGGTGGAGGAGGCGTCAGGAGCATGCTGACGGGGGCCGCGCCTTCACCAGGGACAGCTGTCCGGGCGAGAAAAGATTTTTCGGAAACGGCATATTATAATCCCCAGCTTAAGATTGAAAACGGAACAGGCAGATTCTCCTTCAATATCCCGGAGCGGCTTACCTCCTGGAAGATAACCGCCTCTGTGCTGACGCGCGACGTTAAGAGAGGGACCTTGTCGGCGGAAACCGTAACAAAAAAGGACCTGATGGTTCGTCTGGACATGCCGCGCTTTTTCAGGGAAGGAGACCGCTCCGTCCTTACCGCCGTAATTAATAACGACAGCGGAGCCGGAATTTCCGGCCTTGCGGCGCTTTCTGTCACGCTGGACGGCTCGCCAGCCGAAGAGCTGTTCGCCCTTAAAAGCCTGTCCAGGCCGTTTACCGTCAAAGCCGGGGGAACGGCCCCTCTTTACTGGGACATAACAGCGCCTGCCGGACCAGCGGCCTACAAGGTCAGTGCGGTGGTCAGGGCCGGCCGGCTTTCCGACGCGCAGGAGAACGATCTGCCGGTGCTGCCGTCGCGCCAGCGCCTCATCGCTTCCACGGTCGCTTCGCTGGACGGCAAAGTTACAAAGGAACTCAAACTTCCGGAGCTTTCGGAGCATGACGACACGCGCTCGGTTGAATCAATACGTCTGGAGATACAGCCGCAGCTCATCCTGACGGTGCTGAACGCTCTGCCATTCCTGACGCATTACCCGCATGAATGTACCGAACAGCTCATTAACAGGTATGTTCCGCTTGCTGTAACGAGCAGCTTCTATGCCCGCTACCCGGAGCTGAAGGAGGCAACCGCCAAACTGCCGGAGCGCGTAACGGATACCCCGGCCTGGGACCGGAGCGACCCGGCCAGACTGATGGCTCTGATGGAAACTCCGTGGGAAGAAGCGTCTAAAGGACAAAAGTCCGGCCATGCGGTTATAGATGTGCTTGACCCTAAGGCGGTTGCGGCGGAAAAGGAGGACGCGTTAAGAAAGCTCGCGTCTTACCAGAACGAGGACGGCTCCTTCCCGTGGTTCCCTGGCGGACATCCGGACCTCTATATGACGCTTTACGCGCTGGAGGGCCTGGCGGAGGCCGCGCGCCACGATCTGCCGGTGCCGGAGGAGATGGTAAGAAAGGCGCTGACTTATGTCTACGCGCAGCTCCCCGGACGCCTGAAGCCGCAGGAGCGGGAGACAGCTCTGCTGCTTTATGCCGCTTATGTGGTTACCTCTTTTCCGGAAAAATGGCCCGGGCATAAGACCGCGCTCGCCAAGGCCGGGGCCTGGGCGGGCATCGCCGATAAATCTTCCGGCGGCATTACCGCTTTCGGCAAGGCTTACGCCGCTTATGTTTATATGCGCCTGGGCGAGCGTAAAAAGGCGGAGAGCTATCTGGCGCGCGCCATGGACGGTTCCCGCGAGGACGATATCGCCGGGGTTTACTGGACGCCGGAGAAAATATCCTGGCTCTGGTATAACGACACGGTGGAAAAGCACGCGTTCATGCTGAGGGCCCTGCTCGCCCAGAACCCGAAGGATCCCAGGATCTCCGGCATGGTTAAATGGCTTTTGCTCAGCCGTAAGGCTGGCGAGTGGAAATCCACCAGGGCCTCCGCGGCCGCTATCTACGCCCTGCTCGAAGTGATGAAGTCCCGCGGCGCTTTGGACCAGGGAGATGCTTTTGAAATTAAATGGGGGAATGTTTCCGACGCGGCAACCTTCCGGCCTTATGACTGGGCCGCGGCCCCGCTGCGCTGGTCGAAGCAGGCGCCCGGGGCGGCTGAAGCCGCCGTCCGGCCGGAGATCGCCAAGACAGGGCCCGGAGTGGCTTACGCGTCACTGACGGCTATATACACGACCGACAAAGCGGTTGGCGAATCGCCGCCCGGTATTATGAATATTTCGCGCAGGTATTTTCTGCGGGAGAAAGAAGGGGACTCTTACGCGCTGAAACCCCTCGAGTCCGGCGACGCGGTTTCGGCCGGGGATCAGATAGAAGTGCACCTTTCGATAGCCGCCGGGAGTCAGTTTGAATATGTGCATATCAAAGACCCGCGCGGCGCGGGGTTCGAGGCGGAGGGCCTGGCCAGCGGCTGGAAGTGGGACCAGCTCGCCCGCTATGAGGAACCGAGGGACTCGCTGACCAATTTCTTCGTAGACTGGCTGCCGCACGGGGAATACACGCTGAAATACCGTGTGCGGCCGACCACGCCCGGCACCTACCGTATCGGGCCGGCCGTTATCCAGTCAATGTACGCCCCGGAATTCGCCGCTCATTCGTCCGCGATAACCCTTACGGTGAAGTGAGCGTCTGTTATGTGGTTCCGCCTGAGTCGTTATGCGGCCGCGCCGGCGGAAAAGCCGGGGCCGGGCAAGCCTGTATAAGGCCGGGAGCTTTCTGGATATGGCCAAACTGATCGTCGGTGAAAACTACTGTTCCATCCTGTCGCTGCGGGAAACCGAGAGGGCGATTAAATTTGTCAAGGACCGTTTTCAGGCTGATCTTTCAAAAGGTCTGCGGCTTCAGCGCGTTTCAGCACCGCTGTTTGTGCGCGCGGGATCCGGAATAAACGACGATCTCAACGGCATCGAGCGCAAGGTAAGCTTTAGGATTAAGGATGACGATTCCGCGGCAGAGGTCGTCTTTTCGCTGGCAAAGTGGAAGCGGATGGTGCTGGCGGACTACGGCTTTGGCGCGGGCGAGGGCCTGTACACCGATATGAACGCCATCAGGCCCGACGAGCAGTCGCTCGACAATATTCATTCCGTTTATGTGGACCAGTGGGACTGGGAGCGGATAATAACCCGGCGGCAGCGGAGGCTGGCCTTTTTAAAGACGACAGTGCGCCGTATCTATAGCGCTATGAGGAGAACGGAGCTGGCTGTTTATAAGAAATATCCGCGCATAAAGCCTGTCCTGCCGGCTGAGATAGCCTTTGTTCATTCGGAAGACCTCGAGAAAGCATACCCCGGGCTCAGCCCCAGGGAGCGTGAAAATCGCATCGCCGAAGAAAAAAAAGCGGTTTTTATAATCGGCATCGGCGTCGCATTGCCCGGAGGCGCGCCGCACGATCTCAGGGCGCCGGATTACGACGATTGGACCGCGCCCACGGGCAAGGGCAGAAAGGGCCTGAACGGAGATATTTTCGTCTGGTATCCGCCGCTTAATATAGGGCTTGAGCTGAGCTCTATGGGTATCCGTGTGGACAGGGGGGCGCTGCTGAAGCAGCTGAGGCTCAGGAGCGCGCTTGGGAGAAAGGACTTTTACTGGCATAAAAAGCTGCTGAACGGACAGCTGCCGCTTTCCATCGGAGGCGGTATAGGCCAGTCCAGGCTTTGTATGTTTTTACTCAGGAAGCTCCATATAGGCGAGGTCCATGCCAGCGTCTGGCCGAAGCCCATGGCGGAAGCCTGCCTGAGATCCGGGATACGCCTGCTGTAGCCGCGGACCATTCTGCCTAAACGCATATGGGCCGAAAAGCGCTTTCGCCTTAGGCCCAATGACTCTATATCCCTCCGGCCGTAAATTATTACAATTCTAACCGTGGGCGCTGCGCCGGAATGACAAAACCGTTCTGCCGGCCTGCGCATAGACAGTTTATCGCACGGAGTCGCCGTGCCCGGGGGCAGGGGGAAACTGATGAAACAATTACTGAGAAGGGCCGCTTTTCCGGCTTTTATTTTTGTCCTGTTTACGCCGCAGTACATCCATACCTCTTTTTTCGAGAACATGGGCCAAAGGAAACTGGCGCTGGAGGCTGTCGAGGCCTTAACGCCGAGCGCTGACCTCGCGGAGCCGCCTGTCCTGTTCGCCATCCGGAGCTTTGATCCGGAAATGGACGAGTCGTTCCCCGTTGACGACTCCGAGCTGGCGGCAGTGCGTAACTGGCAGATCCAGATCTTTGACCGCGGCGGCCTGAAGGTCGGCTTCCTGCAGGGCAGGGGCCGCCCGTATTCCTCAACGTTCGCCTGGTCAGGTCTCTCCAGCAACGGGGAACCGCTTCCGAGCGGCTTCTACAGCGCCAAGCTTATCTGGATTGATACCGGGAAAAAAGCCCACGCCACCGGGGATGTTTCTTTCAGCCTTTTTACACCGCTGGAGATCAGAAACCTCGCCGAACGGAAACTGAAGTTCAGCTACACGGCTGAGGGACTGGTGGTGAATATTCAGGAAAAAATGATCTTCAGGCCGGGTGGGGCCCGGATACTGGACGGGGCGCTCCCGGCGCTGAAAGAGATATCGAAGTTCTTAAAAACATACTATAAGAACGAAGTTTCAGTCCGGGGTTTTACCGATTCCACCGGCTCCCCTGGAAGGAATTTAACCCTGTCGTATGAAAGAGCCGAGCGGGTATACTCGTATCTTGTCGGCGCAGGGGTAGATCCGCGGCGCCTTGCTTTTGAAGGGATGGGGCCCGCCCGGCCCGTGGCGTCAAACTCGACAGCGGACGGCAGAGCCATGAATAGAAGGGTTGAAGTGGTGGTTTTAAAAACGAAAGTCTGAGCCTGTCCGGATCTTCCGGCTATCAGTCTCCCCTGGGCTCTTCGGACTTGGCGGAGGCTTTCAGCTTCTCAACCTCCAGCTTGATCTGATCTTCCGTTATCTTGGTGAAAAGCAATGTTTCGTCAGCGCCCAGGGGCCTGCCGCCGGGATCTCCGTCGTACGGTTTAAATTCCGGAGCTTTATCGCCGGTTTGCATGCCGGCTGCGGACAGGATCTTCAGCGCGGTGCCGGGTATTACCGGATAAAGCAGGATGGCGGCGTTGACGATGGCCCTAGAGGCGACATTCAGGACTGTTCCGCAACGCGCGATATCCGTTTTTCTGAGCGTCCATGGCGCGGTGTCGTTGATGTATTTGTTCGCGGCGTGTGCGAGCGCCATGGCCTGCGTTAGCGCGGCCCTGACCCTGTAGGTGCGGTAGAATTTTCCGGTCTCAGCAAAAACCGGGGCGAAGCTGTCCAAAAGAGCTTTATCTTCCGGCTTCAATTCAGACGCAAGGGCCGGTATCTTCCCCTCGAAATTCTTTCTGATGAACGAGAAGCACCTGTTTACCAGATTGCCCACGCTATCCGCCATTTCATTGTTCCTGAGCCGGAAATCCTCCCAGGTGAACTGAGAATCCGAGGTTTCAGGCGCGTTGGAGGCGATGGCGTAGCGCAGGGCGTCCACGCCGTATTTTGTGAAAAAATCAGCCGTATCAATATACCAGCCTTCGGATTTTGAGAATTGTCTGCCCTCCAGGTTGTAAAACTCGTTTCCCGGTACGTTGTCAGGAATAATATAAGGTTTATCCTGGCCCATAAGCATCGCCGGCCAGATGATAGTGTGAAAAATAATATTATCCTTGCCGATAAAATGTACCAGCTTCGTCTCTTTATCGAACCACCAGTCCTTCCAGGCGTCGGGTCTTCCGGTCAGTTTCGCCCATTCCATGGTGGCCGAGATATAGCCGATGGGCGCGTCGAACCAGACATAAAGCACTTTGCCCTTCGCTTCTTCTAACGGCACTGGTACGCCCCAGGTAAGGTCGCGCGTGATGGCTCGTTTAACCAGGCCCTCGCTTATCAGTGACAGAGCTTTATTCCGCACATTGGGCTTCCAATCGGTTTTGCTGTCGAGCCATTCTTTAAGACGCGGCGCGAAATCGTTCAGGTCCATGAAATACTGCGTGGCCTGGCGTATCTCAGGCTTTTTGCCGCAGACTTTGCAGGAGGGGGAAACTATCTTTGAAGGGTCCAGCCACTCGCCGCATTTCGTGCACTCGTCGCCGCGCACATTGCCGGCGCCGCATTTCGGGCAGGAACCGGAAATGTACCTGTCGGCCAGAAAGCGGCTGCAGGACGCACAGTAGAACTGCGCTTCAACGGCAGGCTTGATGTGGCCCTTCTTATGCAGCGCGAGGAAGAATTCCTGCGCCAGGTCGTAATGCTCCGGAGCGGTGGTCCTGGAAAAATGATCGAAGCGTATATTGAGCTTATCGAAGAATTCTTTAATCGCGGCGTGATGCCGGTCCACATATTGTTTGTAGGGAACGCCCTCTTTTTCTGCGTTGATGGTGATGGCCACCCCGTGCTCGTCAGTGCCGCAGATGTAGATAACTTCTTCGCCCGCTTGGCGCAAAAAGCGAGTGAAGATGTCGGCCGGCAGGTAGGCGCCGGCTATATGGCCGAAATGGATGGGCCCGTTCGCGTAGGGCAAACCGCTGGTTACAAGGTATTTTCTCATAGTGAGGTCCTTAAGCCGGACACTCAATTATATCATTTAGCCTGAAAGCGGCGGCGGCGCTAAAAACGGCGGAAGATAACGGGCCCGGATTTTTGTCCGAGGCTCAGCAGTTTGAAGAGCAGCCAGAGGCATAGGCCGCCCAGTATCAGCAGCGGAACTCCGATTACGGCGCCTATGACTGTGGAAGTCAGGACAAGTCCCAGAAAAATAAAGGCGAAACCTGTCAGGAGTCCGACGGTGAGGAACAGGAATTTCACTCTCCGGAATAAGCCGGAAAAAGGAATGTTAGACGGGGCCTGGCGGGGGGCGCCGTCGTCCGGACCTCCCTGCCGCGTACGCGCGCCGCCTCCGGTTTGGGAGCCGGCGCCCGGGCCGGAGACTATTTCCGCCTCTACGCAGTCGTCCTCCCGTGTGTTTTTAAAAGTCTCAAGCTCCATAGGGTAAATTATAGCCCAAATCAGCCGGTTAGTAAAATAAAGACATCCCCGCGCTACCCTCCACAGAAAAGCCGGAAACGCGCAATAAATCCGCAAAATGAGTTTTATAGGATATGATAATGATATTTATGTACTCAGCCGTGGCTAAACGGAGGCAACAGATGCGATTGGCCGTGATTCTTTTATTGGCGGGCCTTGGGCCTGCGTCTTTTCTTTTTGCCCAGACGCCTGGCGGCAGCCGGGTGAACGCCCTGCTGATAGTGGATTCAGCCTCGACCGCCTCCGGCAGGGAGTTTCAGGAATACCTGGCGGATAACAAGGCGCGGATCATACACTCCTATGCTCCTCACGCCTTCCTGGGATATATTCCGGCGGAACTGGACGGGGTTTTAGCCGCCGATTACGGAACTACCGTCTATAGGGCAAAAATAGACGATATGGCCGCGCTCTCCGGATACGGGGAGAATGTTTCTTTCGCCGTAAACGCCTGGAATAAACGTTTTCAGGAGGCCGCGCCGGCAGCCCCGGTGGTCGCATCCAGGGTTCAGCAGGCCCCCAACAATGGCGAGGCCTTAACTCTGATCTGGGATGAGATAATGAAGGCCGACGCGTACAGGCTTCAGATCAGCCCGGACATGGCGTTTGATTCTATCGCGCTTGAGACCATCCTGGCTCGTAACAGTTTTGAAGTCTATCCGGCTTTTTTTGCCAGCGGGGTCTACTACTGGCGCGTGGCCGCTCTGCTTACGCTGAACACCGGCGAGCGGCGCGAGGGCGGGTTCTCTGAAGCGTCCTCCTTCACCGTCTCAAAACCTTCCAGGGCCGCGGCAAAAGCGCCTATGCCCGCGCCGGCAAGCTCTCCTGACGCGCGATTGAAGAGCGGGGCTGTGAGCTGGGCTCCGAACCCGGTTTTGAAACGCTACCGCCTGCAGATCTCGCCCACAGCAGATTTCGCCTCCCCTGTCGTGGATGTGTTTACGGACAGAGAAGCATACAAGCTCTCCGGCCTGCCGCTCGCCCGCGACACCACATATTACATGCGCCTGATGGGGTCTGACGGCTCATCCGGCGGTACCTGGTCCGGCGTATCCGAAATCGTTCTGGAAAACCCGGGCCCCGTACTCAACGACGTCCGCCGGCCAAGGCGGAGAAAATAACATGGCGAAACCGCTTATCCTCGCGGCTCTTCTCTTCTCCGTAGCGGGCGGAAGCCGGCTCGCGGCAATCCCTTACGGCGCCGGAGACCATGATGTCAGCGAGTATATGATCGGTTCGGTAGTGGTAAATATAATCTTCCCGGAAAGCACCGGGAGCGGCGAAAATTGGACCGATGGCAGGAAAAACGATGCTGTGGCCAGGATCCATGTTGCAATGGACTGGTGGGCCGCACGGCAGCCGAACGCCCAGCTTTCCTTCGCCTATAATGTCCGCACTGAGAGTACGGCCTACGAGCCGATCACCTGCAACTCCGATTCAACTAGTCTGCCGGCCACGCCTTGTACCGAGGGTGACTGGGTAGGCGATATCATGACTAACATGGGGTACTCGGGAGCTGACTACTTCGAGCAGATTTATGCTTATAATAACGCCATGCGGACGGCTTCTGGTGCAGACTGGTCGTTTACCATCTTCATCGCGGATAGCCAGGCTGACGCGGACGGCATGTTTCCTGACGGCTTCTTTGCTTATACCTATATGGGCGGGCCGTTCATGGTCCTGACCTACGACAACGGTTCTTACGGCGTAAGCGGGATGTCCGCCGTGGCGGCGCATGAGACCGGACATGTGTTTTACGCCCTGGATGAATATACCGAATCCGGCTGTACGACCTCCGGCCGCGGCGGTTATTTAAATGCTGCCAACCTCAATTGCCAGAACGGCGGCACTTCCGACAACTGCATAATGCGTGGCCAGTTAGAGCCCTTCAATACTCCTGCTATCTGTGCCAGCACCAGGCTTATGCTGGGCTGGAGGGATACCGATGTTAACGGTATCCTTGATATAGTGGATCTCCCGCCAACCACGACGCTTACGCCTTATGCCCCGGACCCGAGTTCGGATAATACGCCGACTTACAGCGGCGTCGCCTCTTCGATCCTGGCTTATCATAACTCCAATACATATGAAGAGCCAGCCATGCGCGCCTACTATTCAACGCCTCCGCCCATCGTAGACATAAGTGTGCTTAAAATAGCCGGCGCTGAGTATAAAGTGGATGCCGGCGCCTGGCAGCAGGCCTCTGCGCAGAGCGCGCCCTTCGACCAGACCGTGGAGAACTTTACCTTCACGCCCGCCGCCATCAGCAACGCCGCGCACACTATTCTTGCGCGCGCGAAGGACAATTTCGGCAACTATGACCCCACCCCGGATTCCGACAGCCTGACTGTTAATACCGGCCAGCCGGCAAATATATCTTATGTGAACGACGGAACAGGCGACGATATAGCGTATACCCGGAATACCGGCTCTTTATCGGCCAACTGGGGCGCTTCCTATTATCTCGGCGGCAATCCTAATTATTATGAGTACCGCATAGGCACGACTTCCGGCGGCTCTGAGATAAGCGGCTGGACCAGCGTAGCGGTAACCAGCGTGACCCGCAGCGGGCTCAGCCTCACAGAGGGCAGCACCTATTATTTCGGAGTCCGCGCGGTGGGCCTGCCCGGCCCGGTCTATTCCGGGGCTACCGTTTCCAACGGCCAGCGCGTGGATCTCACCAGTCCCACCGCGAGGGTGGAGATCAGCTCACCTCTCCCGGCTAAAAGCGGACAGCTTACGCTTAAGCTTATCGTCACCGAAGCCGGCGCCATGAGCGGGACCCCGGTCCTGACCTTCACTCCCGCAGGCGGCTCCGCGCAGGCCGTCTCCCTCAGCTATCTCGCTAACACCTCTACCTGGACCGGCACGGGCTTTATCGAGTCCTGGCATTCCACGGGTACGGCCGCCTTCTCCTTCAACGGCACCGATATGGCCGGCAATACCGGTACCAGTATAACCGCGGGAGCCACATTCCTTATTGATACGTCTGTCAGCGGCATAACGGGCGGTACCGTAGTCAACAGTGATAACGACGCAGTGATAGTGCCGCCCGGAGCTTATTCTGGGAACCTGTTTATAACCATTTCCACCATCCCGGCCTCAAGAACGGCGCTGGCGGACGCGGCAAGGTCTGGGACGCACGCTCTGCGGGGTAGCAATCTTACGCGGGAATTAACGGCACGGACTCCGGCGGGGGTTCTTGTCACAAGGTTCACCTCGCCTGTCACCATTAAGATGAGCTACCCCGACTCCAACAGTGACGGACGCATCGACGGCGACTATGTGGACGAGGGGCTGTCCGGATTATATCTGCTGGATGAAAGCGCCTCAGTGTGGACGCGCGTGGATAGCCCCGCCAGAAACACCGCCGGCAATTATTTAACCGCCCCGGTCTCTCATTTCTCTGTCTACTCAGTGCGGGTACTGGACTCCGCCCAATCGGGTATGGGCAGCCTAAAGGCTTTCCCCAGCCCCTGCTATTTTGACCGGCCGCCGTCCGTTTTGACCATAAGAGGGCTGCCGATGGATGCCGTGAGGCCGGAGATCGATATCTATAACTCCGCCGGCGAGCTGGTACGGGTTCTTAAGCCAGGGGACGGCATTGATTCCTTATATAACGAGGGATTATGGGACGGCCGTCAGAAGAGCGGGGCCAAAGCCGCCAGCGGGCTTTATATCTACGTGGCGAAGACTGAAAATTACGGCAAAGCCTCCGGCAAGTTTTACATTTTCTGGTAGGAGTTAACGGTAATCAGCCTGATAATGATATGCGCAAAAGCGGCTGTTTGAATATAGCGGCTATTATCATCTGCCTGGCGGCGCCGGAGTTGTACGCCGGCGCGGGAGGGGACGCCGCAGCATTTTTAAAAATAGACGCCGGAGCCAGGGCGGGTGCCATGGGCGGCGCTTACACAGCCGTTGCTGAAGACGCTCTCTCCATATTTTATAACCCGGCCGGGCCCGCTTTGGCTGACCGCGACCAGGCGGCGCTGGCCCACTCCGAATGGCTGGAAGGACTTCGCAACGAGCACATGGCCTATGTCCGGGTGGTTTCGGACCGGGTCGCTATTTTTACCGGTTTCACGGCGCTGCTCTCTCCCCGCCTTGACGAGTATGACGAGATGGGTTTTAAAACCGGCAGCTTCAGCGCGATGGACGGCGCGGCCGGCGCCGGAATAGCGTGGAAGGGCGAGGATAATCTTTGCCTGGGATTATTCGCGAAAAGCGTTTACCAGCAGGCGGGCAGCGAAAAAGGTTACGCCTACGCCGGAGATATCGGCGCTCTGTATAATTACCGTGAGGATTTCCGTTTCGGGGCCGCGCTGCAGAACCTTGGTACCCCGATGCGGCTTTACCAGACGCGCTTTGACCTGCCGAGAACCTACCGCGTCGGCGCGGCATACAGGCTGAAGCAGATGGCTTGGCTCACTACAGAGATCCTGAAAGCCGGACAGTCGGACACCGCTTTCGCGCTCGGCGCGGAGGGGGAATTTGCCGTCACCGGCAGAGAAACGGTGTTTGGCCGGCTGGGCTATAAAAGCGGGCGCTCGAAAAGCGCCGGCTCCGGAGTTTCAGCGGGACTGGGCATCCGCACCGGGAGCCTGGGAGTGGATTACGCTTTCTCGCCTTTCGGCGATCTCGGCGACGCGCACAGGTTTACCCTTGCCTTCAGATTCGGAAAAATCCGGGAAGTACGCCAGGCCGCCTCCGGCGGGAACCGCCCCGCCGCCGTACGGAAGGCCCCGGTGAGAAAGCCGCGCAAATCCACCGTAAAGATCCGCCCGGCCCCGCGGCCGAAGAATGATGATCAGATATATTTTACCTGGTAAACAATAACTAGGAATGAAGCAGCAGTTCCTGCCAATGCCGCTTTGTTTTGGAAAGGTCAAAATCTTCCGCCCGGCGCAGGCCTGCGCCGGCGTATCTGTTCAGCGCTTCCCTATCTTCCAGTATAGCTGAGACCGTATCCGCCCATAGCTCCTCCGCCGGCTCCAGCGGAGAAGCGGCGGCGCGTCTCAGGCCGGACAGCGCCGGCATCAGCAGCCCGCCGGTCGCCGGCTCCGCCTTCAGCGTGCGGAAATAAAAAGGAGTTTCCGGAGACAATATCTCCCTGGGACCCGCGTCGCAGTCGGCGGAGATCGCTGTAACTCCGGAGGCCATGGCTTCAACCAGGGCGTTCGGGAAACCCTCCCAGAGTGAGGTGAAAACGAAAACGCGGGCCCGGGCCAGGAATTGATAAGGGTTGTCACGGAACCCCGGGAAATAAACATCTGCGTCCGGCGGGGGGGCGCCAGCTCCGGAGAAGGTCCTGAATCCCAGCTCCAGGCTCAGGTTCTCCAGGTATTTCCCAAGCTCGCCCTCGCCCAGAAGCATAAGCGCGGCGTCCGGTCTGCCCGCCTTAATCTTTTTAAAAAACCGCAGCAGATGCCACTGGCCTTTGGCCGCGGTAAGCCTGCCGCTGGTTATTACCACCGGCCTTTTGAAAACAGCGCCATAGGCTGCGTCCAGCGGCCTCGCCGCCTTCGCTGCGATGCCCGCAGTATCGCAGCCGTTGGGTATCACTTTTATCCTGTCCGCGGGCACGTAGAAATTCTCCGACAGATCCTTTTTAACGCCCTGCGAATTAGCCGCTATAATGTCCGCCAGCGGATACAGGCGCTTTATCAGGGGGCGCATTAACGCTCCGCGCAGGCCGGAGAATTCTCCTGAAGGGCGCGTGCGCTCGCAGATCACTGCGCGGTGGCCGCTCCGCCTGGCGGCCAGGATGTTTACCATGTTTGCGCGCTCCATAAAGGACAGCACTGTATCCCCGGGCCCGGTCAGCGCGGCCAGTTTCCGGGCGTAAAACGGGATATACGCCGTCTTAATAACCGAAGGCGTGGCGGGGCCGTGCGATGACAGAATGATCGGCTTTGACCCGGCCGGCGCCTGGCTGGTCTCGTTCTCAAGCAGGTAAAGAGCGTCATGCGGCAGTAGCGCGGACAGCGCGGCGAATTGCCTTTCGGCCCCGCCGCTGAAAAGTGAATTTATAAGCAGTTTAAGCGCCATGAAAAAACGGCGGCATTAAGTATCGCCGCACTTTCTATATAGCCCCGGTGTTAAATAAGGACGCCGGCTATGGTCGCCGTCATGAAGCAGGCCAGAGATCCGCCAAGCACGGCATAAAGACCGAGGCGAGCCAGGTCATGCCGTCTTTCGGGCGCGAGCGCCCCTATGCCTCCGACCTGTATAGCTATGGAAAGAAAGTTGGAAAAACCGCACAGGGCGTACGAGGTGATTATCACGGACCTTTCGCTCAAAACTCCTGGAGCGGCCTTAAGCATGGTGGCCATATTAAAATAGGCCACGAATTCGTTAAGGACGGTCTTCTGTCCCATCAGGTTAGCGACTTGAAAAACATCCTGCGAAGGTATGCCCATCAGCCACGCCAGCGGGGTGAAAGCCCATCCGAAAATCTTTTCTATACTCAGGGCCGGAAAGCCGGCCAAATCCCCGGCAAAACCGGTGATATAGTTGGCCAGCGCCAGGATAGACATGAAAGCTATGAGGCAACCGGCGACGTTGAGTGCGAGCTGAAGCCCTATGGTGGCGCCGTTGGCGGCGGCGTCAATGACGTTCGCGTCATTTATCTCAAGGTGTATCTTTACCACTCCCTTGGTTTTCGGCACTTCCGTTTCAGGGATGAGGATCTTGGACATCACAAGCGCTGCCGGGGCCGACATGATAGACGCGGCCAGGAGGTGCCCCGCTATATTCGGCATATAATCCTTGAGCATGCCTACGTAGGCCGCCATGACGCCGCCAGCTATAGTGGCCATTCCCCCGGTCATAACGCAGAGAAGTTCGGACTGGGTCATGGAAGCGATATAGGGCCTGATCAGTATAGGC
>CAZPMW010000038.1:14129-17711 GCA_964587805.1 uncultured Elusimicrobiaceae bacterium | reverse complement strand
GCGGACATGCTGATAGTGGAGCAGCGCATGTTGAGCGCACCCGCCTGCGTGCAATCCATACCCGCGGCCGCTGATCAGGAAGATTTTGTGAGCATGGGCATGAATACCGCGCTGAAGACCCGCCAGATACTGGATAACGCGCAGGGCGTTCTGGCGATAGAGATGATAGCCGCCGCCCAGGCGATGGACTTCAGGGAGTTCACTTTCGGGAAAGGCTCGCGCGCGGCCCACGCCGCTATCCGCAAAGTGGTGGAGCACCTGGAAATTGACCGGCCGCTTTTCACGGACCACAACAACATGACAGAGGCCGTCACGAAGTGCGCGGTCCTTGACGCCGTACAGCACGAGATAGGCGAGCTGAAAAGTTCCTGGTAAGCGGAGAAAGCTAACGCAAACAGCCCGGAGAAATATTAAGTTTCTCCGGGCTGCTTATTTATTTCGCCAGAATTATCAGAACGTCTGGGTTACTTTCTTGAGGCCTTTGGGATTGTCGGGGTTCAGGCCTTTGGCCAGCGACAGGTGCAGGGCCGTCAGTTTGATCTGGATATCCGCCAGCAGGCAATTGAACGGGAATCTGACCTGTTCCGGGGCTATAATGTGATAAGGTGTTTTCCTTTCTTCCAGGTCCAGCCTGACCTTCTCCATGTCCTCAGGCAGCTTGCGTGAAGGGCTTAGCAAAAACACAAAATCCTTTGCAGTGTATGCGCCCACCGGTCCGTGCAGGAATTCGGCGGCGGAATAGCCCAGAGCGTGCGCCTTGGCCATCTCCCTGAATTTCAGGGCCGAGTCGTCCGCCACGGCGTTGTAGGGCCCGCGCCCGACAAAACCTATAACACCGGCTTTTTTCAATTTTGGCCAGTAGGAGGTTTTTTTGGGATCGAATCCCGAAGACAGAAACTCCTTTATGGCTAGAATCGTCGCTGTAAAATTACTGTCCTTAAAACAGCCGCTCCATACCTGCGCTGTCCACAATACTGCCCAAAGCTGCAGTATAAAGCTCTTTGTGGCCGCCACCGGCACTTCTTTTGAACCCGAGAGTAAAATATGAGCATCCGCAAGACGGGCCAACGGATTCGCCTTAAGGTCGGCCTCGTTCGTTACGGCCACGCCTCTGGCGCCCCAGCCTATAATTTTTTTCAGGCAGGCGGTGATATCCTTGCTTTTGCCGGACTGGGAAAAAGCCCATACTGAATGGCCCCTGAAATGCAGCGGAATACGCGCCTCGAAGATGGAATGCGGATGGATGAAATTGGTAATCACGCCCGCATAGGTCTCCCAGATATACTTCGCGAACAGCGTAGCGTTGCCGGATGAGCCGCGACCCACCAGGTAGACCTCCCTCTCTCTGGATTTCAGCGCACGGGCTTTAAGCGTTAAGGCCCGTCTTGAAAAATCCTCAAGCAGGGTCGGTATCTCCATTATGTCGGCATAAGTGAGCGTCTTTTCAAGTTTCATGATTTTCTGTCCGCCTTGCGCTTCAGTTCTCTGAGCGCTTTTATTCCGTCGTCAATATCCTTCAGGTCGGTGCCGGTGCGCCCGTAATGCGCGTGCTCTATCGGAGAATCCGGGCAGATATAAGTGCCGCGTTTTACGCCCCGGGAGTCACGCTCAAGCCCCAGCCAGACCAGCCAGGGGTAGAGGTCGTCGAAATTACTGGCCATCAGCTCCGGTCCGCTGCGCATGATGGCTTTTTCTTCGCCAAAGCCGTCCAGCACTGCCGCTGAATGGTATCCGGCGGCTTTAGCCGCCTCCACATCCCTGTGCGTATCGCCTATAACATAAACATCGGCTGGCTTTACCTTCGCCTTCAGCAGTTTTTCAGCCCGCTCCACCGCTTTCATCAGCAGCTCGCTTCTGACCCCTGAATCGCAGCCGTAGCCGCCGAACGGGAAATATTTCAGCAGGCCGGAGGGAGCGAGCTTTATCATGGCGCCGGCCTTAAGGTTGCCGGTGCCCAGCCCCACCATCACATCTTTCCTGCCGGAAAGCAGGGTCAGTAATTTCCGCACGCCTTTCAGTTTTGAGTAGTTCTGAGTTTTCAAAGAGCGCGCCACTTCACTCGGGAGAAAACCGAGATATTTCAGTTTCAGTGCGCGGAACTGTTTCGCGGTCGGCTTTTTGCCTGTGGCGTATTGGAATACCTGCGCGAAATTATCCGTGTCGGTGCAGCCCTGCCAGGAAACTTTAGAGCAGGCGTCGTCCGCCCCGTAAAGCTCCTTTACGGCTTTATCAAGGGCTCTGCTGCCTGCGCCGCCCGCTTTGATAAGAGTCCCGTCAATATCGAAAAGTACGATCTTCATAATTTTAGCCAGTAAATCGCAAATAGTTCGGAAGCTCTGGTTATTGCAGCTCACAACCTACTACTCACTTCTTACTACTTACGACTTACGATTTACGTTCCATACCGCTTCGCCTTTCTTTATGGTGAGCGCGTTGAGGTTAGCGCCGAAATAGTAGCACACTTCCCTGTAATCCGCGGCGGAGAAGACCGCGATATCGGCCTGTTTACCCGGTTCTATCGAACCCAGGCGGTCTGCCGCCCGCAGGGCGCAGGCCCCGTTGATGGTGGCGGCGCAGAGGGACTCCTCCGGGGTCATCTTCATGTGCGTGCAGGCCGCGGAAAGCGTGAATTGCATATTCCAGCACGGCGAAGTGCCCGGATTGAAATCGGTGGCTAAAGCCACTGGAACGCCTTCAGCGATGAAGGCCCGGGCGTCCGGGTACCGTGAGAGGCCGAGAAAATAATTAGAGGCCGGCAGCAGCGCGGCCACCATACCGGTCCGGCGCATGGCCAGCATATCCGCTTTTACGGCATAGTCGGCGTGATCGGCGCTGACCGCGCCCGCCTCAGCTCCGGCCCGGATGCCGCCGTAGCTGGAGTGCTGTTCTGCGTGGATCTTAGGGATAAGCCCGGCCATGGCGCAGGCGCGCAAGTAGCGGCGGCTCGCAGACGGGGTGAAATATCCGCGCTCACAAAAGATATCCGCGAATACAGCCAGTTTTTTCCCGGCAGCCTCAGGGAGGATTTCGGCTAGGATGTAGTCCAGATATTTTTCCGGGGCGCCTTTAAATTCAGGCGGCACGGAGTGCGCGGAGAGCAGGGTAGGCAGCATTTCAAGCTTTGTTGCCAATGACGCGGCCTTTATCGCCTTGAGAGTTTTAAGTTCAGAGGCCCTATTCAGGCCGTAACCGGTTTTGACCTCTATGGTGCCGGTTCCGCATTCAAGAAACCCGGCGGCGCGCGCGGCTAACTGCGCGGCCATCTTATCCGGTGCCTGACGGCGCACGGCCTGGACGCTTGAGAGTATTCCCCCTCCGCTGGCCTTGATTTCGGCGTATGAAGCGCCCTGGGTCCTGAGCGAAAAATCGTGGAGCCTCGGTTCGGCAAAGACGGCGTGGGTATGGCTGTCGACGAAAGCGGGCATGGCGACGCCGCCGGCACGGATGGCGCGGGCTTTTTTCGAGAGGGGGTGCCGCATGACTTCTTTTTCCGGTCCGGCGGCGAGTATCAGGCCGTTGTCCATAAGGACGGCGGCGTTCTTCATAAGGCCGATTTCGCCCTGCGCGCGGCCGGCGCGCGGG
>CAZPMW010000038.1:0-14029 GCA_964587805.1 uncultured Elusimicrobiaceae bacterium | reverse complement strand
GAAATTGTCGAACTGCAGGGTTACTCCGAAATCCTGGTTGCGCAGGAGAGCCATGACTGTCTGCAAGTCGTCCTTTGAGCGGGAAGTTACGCGCAGTGCGTCGCCCTGTATGGCTACGGTGGCCTTGATCTTGTTATCCTTGACGCACTTGACTATTTCTTTGGCCTTATCCTGCGGGATGCCCTGCTGCACCTTGACCAGCTGTTTGGCGGTGTCGCCGAGGGCGCTTTCCATCTTTTGCGGCTGGAAATTCTTAAGCGGGATATTCCGCTTTGACAGCCTGGTCAGGAGGGCGTCAAACAGAGCTTTGACTTTATAGTCATCGCAAGAACTAAGCAGGATGGTAGCCGCTTTCTTATCAAAGGTGATGTCCGACTTTATATCCTTGAAGTCGTAGCGGTTGGATATCTCCCTGAGGGCGTTCTGTATGGATTCATCCACCAGATTAAAATCCACCTTTGAAACCACGTCGAAGCTGAAGTCCGTAGCCATCATTCTCCTCCTTTCTTTTTTCCCTGCGTTTTCCTTATGGACTCGGCCATATCGGCCAGCGCCCTGTTAATCGAATCAGCGTTGTACTCTTTTTCCGAAGAACTGCTCATAAGAACCCTGCCGGTGCCTACGTCCACGAATTTAACCGTAAGCCCGCTGAAGACGGTATTGCTTTCTATCCTCAAGTTCCCTGGCAAGGGCCGCAGTTTCGCCTGACGGCGGAATTTTCCGGGCCGGGCCAAGGGCTGCCGGTAGTACTGTGTTACCGTGCGTATCTCTTCTCGGCGCGTCCGGTATGCTCCGGTCACGATCACATCTACGTTCGCCAGCACACCTATCTGCATCAGAGTGTCCGTATCAAATGCTCCGGACCGGGCCGTTCTCTGTTCCTTCAGAATGCGCTCTATCTGTGCGCGTTCTATCATATCGAAACCAGACTCCATCAGATAAGTAGTGAAAGCTTCGGCCAGCGAAAGTCCGACATCGTCCTCGCTGCCGCTGAATGGCATGACAGCCATGCGCCCTGCGGGGTTAAACTCCGGCCGCGCCACGGTTCTGATACCAGAGCCGCAGCCGGAGAGGAATAGCGCGGCTGTTATGGCAAACGCGAAAGCTTTCATTTCCCCCCCGACATCGGTATTTTTATGCCTTTCTTTTCGGCGAAACTAACGGCTTTTTCGTAGCCGGCGTCGGCGTGCCGCAGAACGCCCATGGCCGGGTCGTTGGTGAGCACGCGCTCGAGGCGTTTGTCCATCTCTTTTGTTCCGTCCGCCACTGTGACCTGCCCGGCGTGCAGTGAATACCCCATTCCTACTCCGCCGCCGTGATGGTACGAGACCCAGCTCGCGCCGGACGCGGTGTTTACAAGGGCGTTGAGCGCCGGCCAGTCCGCTATCGCGTCCGAACCGTCCTTCATGGCCTCAGTTTCCCTGTACGGGCTGGCTACCGAGCCGGAATCGAGGTGGTCGCGGCCTATAACAATAGGCGCGGACAGTTTGCCGGAGCGCACCAGCTCATTTAGCCTCATGCCGAAAAGGTGCCGTTCGCCGTAGCCCAGCCAGCAGATTCGCGCGGGATAGCCCTGGAACCTGATCTTTTGAGAGGCCATGTTTATCCAGCGCTTCAGACCCTCGTTTTCCGGGAACATCTCAAGGACCAGCTTATCGGTAACGGCTATATCTTTAGGGTCGCCGGACAGCGCAGCCCAGCGGAACGGACCTTTACCTTCGCAGAAAAGATCCCGGATATAGGCCGGAACGAAGCCGGGGAAGTCATAGGCGTTTTTGACGCCCTGCCTGAAAGCCATGGTGCGGATGTTGTTGCCGTAATCAAAGGTGACGGCCCCCGCTTTTTGCAGCGCCAGCATAGCTTCCACATGCACGGCTATGGAATCCATCGCCAGGGCTGTATATTTTTTGGGATCGCTTAAGCGGAGCGCCAGCGCGTCTTTTACCGAATAGCCCTTCGGGATATACCCGTTAAGCGGGTCATGGGCGGAAGTCTGGTCGGTTAGAACGTCGATATGCACCCGCCTCCTGGCCATTTCCGGCAGGATCTCGGCGCAGTTGCCCAAGAGAGCGATAGAAAGCGGCTTCTTTTCTTTCAGGGCCCCGCCGGCCAGCGCCAGGGCCTCGTCGAGCGAACGCGCCATCACATCAACGTATGCGGTGTCCAGCCTCCGCTTAATACGCGTCTCGTCCGCTTCCACGATAAGGGCAACGCCATTGTTCATGGTGATGGAAAGCGGCTGCGCCCCGCTCATTCCGCCGAGGCCGCCTGATACCACAAGTTTCCCTGAAAGGTCGCTTTTAAAATGTTTCCGTGCGAGGGCGGCGAAGGTTTCATAAGTGCCCTGCAGTATGCCCTGAGTTCCGATATAGATCCAGGAGCCGGCCGTCATCTGCCCGTACATCATCAGGCCCTTTTTCTCCAACTCGTCGAAGACTTCCCAGCTGGCCCAGTTGCCGACCAGATTGGAGTTGGCGATGATCACGCGCGGGGCGTATTCATGCGTACGAAGAACGCCCACAGGCTTGCCGGACTGCACCAGCAGAGTCTCGTCATTTTCCAGATCCGTCAGCGATCTCACTATGGCCCTGTAGCACTCCCAGTTGCGCGCCGCCTTGCCGCGGCCTCCGTACACCACCAGGTCCTCCGGGCGCTCCGCTACGTCGGGGTCCAGATTATTCATCAGCATGCGCAGGGCCGCCTCCTGCTGCCACCCCTTGCAGGAGATCTTATTGCCTCTGGCTCCACGTATAATTTCCGCTACAGTCATAACTTCTCCCCTTTTGCGCACCCCTCTCTATTTACGGTACTTAAACTTGGGCACCTTGTTCACCACGTCAGCCACCGTGACCGCCCCGTCCTTTTTTAAAATTACCATGAAATGTTCGAAGATCTTGCGCGTCATCTCCACATCGCTTAGCGCCCTGTGCCAGTTCTCAGCCGAGATGTCCAGTTCTTTGGCTATGGTGCCTAACCGGTGATTAGAAAACCCACCGATATGCCGGGCGATATGCAGCGTATCCATCACCGGCAGTTCCGGCAGTTTAAGTCCGGCGCGCTCGAACTCCATCTCCATGAAAGAGAGGTCGAACTCAGCGTTATGCGCCACTATCACCGATCCCTCCATCAGCCCTAGCAGCCGCGGGGCCAGGGCCGGAAAAGCGGGACTATTTCTGACCATCTCGTCCGTGATCCCGTGGATCTTCGTGGTTTCCGGCGGTATGGCCAGCCCCGGATTGACCAGGGAACTGAAGTGGCCGACCCGGCACCCGCCCTGGAAACCGATAAGCGCCACTTCACAGACCCGCGAGGTCCGTGGCGAGAGACCGGTAGTCTCCACGTCCAGGAACGTGAACACGGCTTCATCAAGCGAGCGGCGCAGCGCGGACTGGTTCATGATTTACGGCCTTGACGGCAGCAGCGAACCAAAATAGATATAGCGCGTCCAGAGACCGATGATCGAAGTCAGACCGAGGCTGAGCAGGACATTGACCAGAGAGAGGTCCAGTATCCTTTTCCAGCGGATATAGAAAATCTGCACCATCCACGCCGCGCTGAACGGCAGCCACCACCACCCGGGGACGAAGAAGAACGCCCAAAACACCACGCGCTCGAATATGAGGAAATACTTCTCGTCGAAATCAGGGAAACCACTGCCGAAAAAGTCCTTTTCCACGAAAAATATAAGTACCGTGGTGACATGCGTCACAAGGACCGACATAACTATTATTCCCACCCATTTTTCCGGCAGGAAGAGCGCTGCGTCAGGCAGGCTGATGGGCGAAATCATGAAGAGAACATAAATATGCAGCGCCTGGTCTATCAGAAAGCTGACAGTGCCGTCCGGATATCCCATCTTCTGCATGCTGTAAATGCGCAGTTCATCAACCAGGAAATGCAGCGCAAGCATTGCCGCAAGCGCCGCCCAGCCGTTGACATGCACCGGCCCTAAGCTGAACCAGACATCGCCGAGATAGGGGTAAGTGAGCGCGATGGCTGTAGCAAGGTGCGTCAGGCAGTGCAGGATCATGCCCCAGACACTCTGCCGCTTCAGCTTGTTGACTATATTGAACTGCAGAGTAAAGTCAGCCAGCAGATGCGCCAGCAAAAGTCGCCAGAATATAACCATATTGCCTATCCTTGAACCCCGTCTATTTTGACGTCAGATTAAATGTCCCGTCCCAGTCCTTGGGCGTCCCCTCCGCGTACTTTATGGCGAGGTCCAGGTAGAACTTCGACGGTCCGTCCGCCGGCATCACGGCGAGCGCCGCTTCAAAAGCTTTGCGGGCCTTGCCGAAAGAACCTTTAAAGAATTCAGCATAGCCCTCGTTGTAAGCGTCCCGCATTCTGGAAACATCAGCCGGCAATTTGCCCTTATGCGCAAGGGGCTCGTAAACTTTTACGGGGATAGCCTTGCCGACTACGCGAATCTGGCCGAGCATGCGGGCTTCTATGAAGTCTTTGGCTTCATCGTAGGTATATTCGCTTACCATTATCTTCGAATGGAAGAACTTATTGGCGCCCTCAAGGCGCGAGGCCAGGTTCACCGTGTCGCCCATAACGGTATAGGACATGCGTGTTTTTGAACCCATGTTACCCACGACCATGAAACCGGAATTCAGACCGATCCTGCAGTCCGGCTTTATGCTGAATTCTGAAACTTCATTCAGGCTGCGCAATTCAGACAAGCAGTCGATGGCGGCAAGGCAGGCCAGCTTGCGGTGGTCCTTCTGGTCCAGCGGGGCGTTCCAGAACGCCATTATGCAGTCGCCGATGTATTTATCAACCACGCCGTCATGCCGCAGTATAACGTCGGTAAAGCCGGACAGGTAGGTGTTCATCATCTTCGTGAGCTGGTCTGGCGTCAGCTTTTCCGAAATGGTGGTAAAGCCGGCGATATCCAGGAAGAACGCCGTCATGTCGCGCTTCTCCCCGCCCAGCGAAAGCTTAGACGGGTCCTTGGTGATGAGCTCGACCACCTTAGGCGACAGGTACTGCCCGAACGTATTCTTGATCCACTTCTTCTCCCGGCCCGCCATAAGCGCCTTTTGAACGGAGGCCACTACGAAAGAAACGGCTGCGGCCACGATAACAGACGCGAGAACGAAGTTGTATAGCTTACAAACAAGGTAGTAATCAAAGACCAGCATCGTTCCACAAAAGGCCGCTGTGGCGGCGGTCAGAAGCGCGACGGACTGCTTGCGCAGCCCAATAGGAAGCCAAATACCAGCCAAAACCAAAAACACTACCAGCCAGGAGCTGACTGGTCTCAGAAAATCGCCATGCAGCATATTATCCAGCGCATTTGCGTGAATATCAACCCCTGGCAGATTAGGCATAAAAGGCGAAGGATAATGGTCAAAAGCGCCGATAGCCGTAGACCCTACAAATGCGATGGACCCTTTTATGGCTAAGCGTTCATCGTCTGATATTTTGCCCTGGATAATATCAAGGATTGAAATTTGTTTATAAACAGAAAAAGACGTCGAACCTTCTTTGGACCATCCGGCATGAATAACCCTGGTCTGCGGGTAGCGGAAATTTATACGGAAATAATTTTCGCCATACCTGGCCCATACAGCAGAAAGCGGCATATTGCTATACACCGCGTAAGCTGTCGCTGCCAGGCCCGGCAGTTGTATTCCGCCGCATTCAGTCTTGGCACATGAAGTTTCCAACCCCTTAATGTCTCCATAACTGAAATCAGGCTCAAAGATGTACAGACTTCTTACAAAATTATCTGAGCCTATCGACCTATCCATATTCGGAATAGCCAGGTACCGACTGGCGAAGCCAAGGCCTTTTATCGGCAATTGGAATTTCGAATTCCATCGATCCAGATCCATCAGACTTATCACGTTCCCGGCTTTTTTCACAGCCCGTATGTAGCTGGCGTCGCTTTCAGGATCGGCCTTGTCAGGATCCACTGTAAAGATATCCATGACAATAGCTTTCGCTCCCAACTTATTCAGACGTTCTATAAGCTGCCCGTAATATTTTCTTTTGAACGGATAGCCGAGATTATTCAGGGTGTGATTATCTACGGCCGCGATTATTATACGCGGGTCTCCAGATTTGTTAAACAGCCTGCCGAAGGAAAAAGCGTAAGACTCTTCACTGGATTTAGATGAAAAAAAGGTGGCGGCGTGGCGTGGAGAATTAATGCGAAAGTCAGACCAGGCGTTATTAAGCGGCCTAAGCCATCCCCACTTTAAGGTAAAGGACTCTACCAGCATCGTAAAGAGCATTAAAAATGTAAAGATAATTCCAAACAGGTATAAGGCCTTGTTGTTTTCTTTAGTGTCTTTAGCTTTCATAAAGTAATACGCTCCAGCTGTTTTAAAGGTCGCTAATAAATCACACCAATATAACCGGCTCCATTTCACGCAGGCAACTCGAACACGAATCTGCTGCCGCCATTGGGCGCGGCTTCCGCGCTTATCTTTCCTTTATGCATGTCCACTATTTTCTTTGAAATGGCGAGACCGAGGCCGAAGCCGCGGCTCTCGCCTTTCTGATTATCCAGCTGCGTGTATTTCTCGAAAATCGTTTCGCGCTCCCCCTCAGGGATGCCGGGGCCGGTATCGGCAACGTAAAATGTGGCCTGGCCGTTTTCCGCGCCTGCGCCTATAGTCACGGAGCCGCCCGCCGGAGTGAATTTAAAGGCGTTGGACACCAGATTTTCCAGCACCCGCCTTAACAGACGCTCATCGCCCTTAAGAACGGGACCGGAGCCCGGAAGTTCCAGTTTTAAAGTTAAACCTTTCTCATCGAATAGCGCCTTAAAACCCTCGTAAACAGCGGAGGCCAGCTTTCCGCCGTCCACCGGCTCGACGCGGGGCTTCAGGTTCCCGGCGTCCATGCGGGCGATGTCCAGTATATTCTCAAGCATCTCGAACAGGCGGGCGCTGGAATCCTTGATATTGGCGAGGTAGCCGGCGCTCTTTTCAGCGGGGGCGCAGGCGTGCTCCAACAGCTTGATATAGCCCTGCATGCTTAAAAGCGGTGTGCGCAGGTCGTGTGCCACGGAGTGGAAGAAATCTTCCTTCATGCGCTGCATCTCCACCTGCAGGGTAACATCACTGAGAACCATGAAGACTGACGGGCTTGCGGTCTTAGAAGAAATGACCTGCATGGTCATGTGATGATATTTTTTAATCCCGGCGGGGCCCGGCAGCTCCAGAATATCACCCGGGGTTTTAGTCCGAAGATTTACCAGCCCAAGCACCCGGTGCTGAGACTCCACGTCTTTCCTGTCCAGTTTTTCCCCCGGAGTCATGCCCAGCAGGACGCGCGCCGCGGAGTTGGCGTAGAGCAGCCCGCCGCACAGGTCGCTGAGTATAATGGCGTCATGTATCAGGCTGATCAGGCGCTCTACTTTCTGTTTCTCCTCCAGCATCTCCTCAACCTGCAGGCCGTGATAAAGGTCCACCTCCCGCATCATGGCATTGAACGCTTTCGAGAGAGCGGCCATCTCGGTTATGTCGGCGGCCTCTTTTACCGGCAGCTTAAAGTTCTTCCGCGCGACGCGGCCCGCGCCAGCTATAAGTTCGCTCACCGGGTTTATCAGCCTTCGGCTGAGCACAAGGGCTGAGAAGTAGAACACCGTGGAGATGCCCAGAAGGAAAAAAGCTATCAGCGACGTTATCAGATTAATACCTCTGAAAGCGTCCCCGCGGTCCTGCAGGGTAAGAGCGTAAAGCTCGAAGCCCGGCACTTCCGCGCAGGCCGCGAGATAGTAGTTCCCTTTCTCGCCGGCCAGCTCGCGCGAGCTTTTCAAAGGGCCGGAGAAAAGGCGCGTAAGGCTTTCCCTGTCCACCTTCTGCGTCTCTCCGAGCAGGGAGAACACCCGGCCCTGGGCGTCGGCGAGGAAAACGCCTCCGGTTCCGCCCATTTTTTGCATCTCCAGCTTCACGAACAGGTCGCGCAAATTGATAACCGCAAAGGCATACTGCCCGCTTCTCATAGGGTAGACCAGTCGGCAGATAGGCAGATTATAAAGGAGCTCAAACCCACCCAGCTGAGTGCGGCCGGTCGCGGCCGCTTTTTTAAATAAAGGGTCCCTCGACAGGTCCACATATCCGGAAAGGCGCTTAATCTCGGCCGCTCCGCCGCTGAACATTTCGCGGCCGTCAGGGCCGGTGAAGGCCATGAACAGGAACTCAGGATTTCGCGACAGCGTATTTTTAAGGCTGGAGGCGGTAATATGGTCAGAGCCGGGGTCCCACATGTTATAGAGCCGCCGGTCCAGTTCGTCGGCTTTCTGGCTGATCATCAGGGACGCCATCTGCGCGACATTCTCGTGCAGGGCCTGAATATTATTCTTGGCCACCGCCTGGTAGTAAAAAAGAAAAACCGCCGTAGGGAGGATTGGAATCAGGCCGGCGCCGAATATGATAAGCAGGAGACGGTTGAATAGTGTCACGTTTTCCGTTTCTTAAGCGCTTCTATCAGCTTGGGGGCTATTTCGTGCGCGTCGCCCACAACGCCGTATTTGGCCACATTAAAAATTGGCGCGTTCGGGTCCTTATTCACGGCCACGATGACGTCCGAGGCTTTCATGCCTACGATATGCTGAACGGCGCCGGAGATGCCGAAGGCGAGATAGAGTTTAGGCGACACCGTGGTACCGCTCTGCCCGACCTGGTGTGTCTTATCCTTGAGGCCCATGTCCACGGCCCCGCGCGAAGCGCCGACCACTCCGCCCAGCAGCTTGCACATCTCCTCCAGATGTTTGAATTTTTCTTTCGTCTTCATTCCGCGCCCGCCGGATACGATTATCTTCGCGTCGTCCAGCTTAACTCCGGCGTTCTCATGCTCCAGCTTTCTTTCCAGCACTTTCACGCGCCTGAGGCTCTTGTCTATCTTAACGTCCTCCCGGACCGTAACGGCTATCTTGCCGTAAATGGGATCGGCCAGTTTCATTACGTTGGGCCGTACTGTGGACATCTGGGGACGGGAATGCGGGCTGAGAATATCGGCCATAATATTACCGCCGAAAGCCGGGCGGGACTGCAAAAGGTGACCGTCCTTTATGGCAAGCGCCGTGCAGTCGGCCGTAAGCCCGGTGTACAGTGACGCCGCCACCCTGGGGGCGAGGTCGCGGCCCATGATGGTGGCGCCGTACAGCATGATGCTGGGCTTGTGCCTGTGCGTAAGTGCGACTATAACCGTAGAGAAAATATCGGTGTTGTATTCGAAAAGCTCCTGATTCTCCGCAAGGTAGACCTTATCGGCGCCGTAAGCGCCGAGCTCCTTCTCAAAACCGGCGTTTTTGTCTGTAATCAGCACCGCGCACAGTTCTTCGCCAAGCTGGTCGGCCAGTTTGCGGCCGATGGACAGAAGTTCGAAAGTGACCGGTCTTATCTTCCGGCCGGACTTATTTCCTTCGCGGCTTTCCATAAGCTCTACAAATACCCAGACGCCCTTATAGCCGCTAAGGTCCCGGGTGGCGGCCTCTTCGCGCTCTATCTCTATGGCCTGGACTGGACAGATCTGCACGCACACTCCGCACAGTGTGCAGGCCTCGTTGATGACGGCTTTTTTATCTATCATCCGGATCGCCGCGAACGGGCAGACCGGAACACACTTATTGCAGCCTATACATTTGGGTGATACATTAATCATGTTTAAAAACCTCTTGATGGTTTTGCTTTTCTGTATGCCTGCAGCTTCCGCCTACGCCTCTATAAAATGTTCCTTACTCATGATATCCAGTATTTTTTCCACTGCTTCCTGGGAGCTACCGCCCGACATGGCCGCTTTTTCCCGCTGTGGGGGCGGATAGATTCTGGCCACCTGTGTCGGCGAACCTTTAAGCCCCAGATAGCGCGCCTCGGCGCCTATATCGGCCGCGGACCAGGTGTGGCAGGGTTTTTTCAGCGAAGCATGCACGGCCGGGAAGGACGGATATCTGGAAACGTACTCTTTCGGCATGATCATGGTCAGCAGCGCCGGCGCCCTGGTTTCCACTATTTCATGGCCTCCGTCTATAAGTTTGCGGGCGATTATCTTTCTGCCATCGATATCGACCTTGACGCAGAAAGTCACCTGCGGGATGCCCAGCTGCTGGGCTATTCCGGGACCGGTCTGGGCGGTGTCGCCGTCTATAGCCTGCATGCCGACTAGTATCATATCCACCTTGCCCAGCTTTTTAACCGCCTTAGCCAGGGCGTAGGACGTGGACCAGGTATCGGAACCGGCGAAAGCCATGTCGGATAGCAGCACGCCGTCGTCCGCGCCCAGGGCCAGTCCCATCCGCACGACACTTTTAGCCTGAGGCGGCCCCATTGAGATCACTGTGACACGGAAACCGTGAAGCTCTTTAAGCTCCATGGCCGTCTGGAGTGCGAAATGGTCGTATGGATTGATGATGCTGGGCACTCCGGCCCGGATAAGCGTGCCGGTTTCGGGATTAATTTTAACTTCCGTGGTATCGGGTACCTGCTTGACGCATACAGCTATGTGCATAGATCGTCTCCTCAAAATTCCATATTTCTTTACTTAGCTTTAAACGTCTGCTTCAGCTTTATAGCCACCAGGTCCATATCTTCCATCATGCCTTTCTGCGAGGCCAGCACTTCATTCATATTTACGGCTTCCGCCAGGTTCCCGGCGCTTTCCGCCGCGCCCAGAACCATAGCCAGGCCCTCGGTCGCCATCTGCATAGCGGCATCTCTGGCGAAAATGCGGGACATCGCCTGCCAGGCCTGTGCGTCAAAGCGGACGGCTTCGCTGTACTTTTCCTGGGCCGCGGCTTCGGCGAAGACATAGGCCAGTTCGCACGCGGCGATCAGCTTGCCCAGTTTAAAAGTTACCGCCTGATGGCGGGTCAGCTTCTGAAGCCGGCACTCCTCCATAACCGCGGCCAGCGCCCTGAGCGCAAGACCTGCGGCTTTGGCGCCGACTCCGGGGTTCTTATCCTGCAGCGCGTCCATGCGGTCCGCTATATCGATGTAATAGCGCCCGCGGGTCTTCAGATGCTCCTGCCAGCGGCCGCGGTAGATAGTCATCTGCAGGACTTCGCTGGTGCCTTCGTATATGAGAGTTATCTTGATGTCGCGCTTGATCTTTTCCACGGGAAAATCGCGCGTGTAGCCGTAGCCTCCGAACGCCTGAATTGCGTCGTCAGCCGCCAGATTGCCGGCCTCTGTAGCTGAAAACTTAGCAATAGCGCCTTCGGTCTGAAGGCCGTGCTCTCCCCCGTCCAGGCGGTTGGCGGTCGCTTCAATATGCGCCCTGGCGGCTTCTAGCTTAACCGCGTGGGGCACTATGAGCTTGTGCATGTAGCCCTGCTTATCCGACAGCAGACCGCCGGCCTGTATGCGCTGCTGACTATAGCGGATCGCCTGTTCCAGGGCTTCCCAGCCGGCGCCAAGCCCAAAGGCGGCGACCATAACCCTGGTATAGCCGAAGACGGCCTGGGCCTGCAGCAGCCCCTGGCCCTCGACACAGCCGATAAGATTTTCTTTCGGGACATAAACGCCGTCCAGCGCCAGGCTGGCGGTATTTGAAAGCCGTATCCCGTGTTTATCCTCATGCTTTCCGGGTGCGAACCCTTCCATGTTCCTCTCCACCAGGAACCAGCAGGGGCCGCCAGGTGCCAGGGCAAGCACCGTGTAAAGATCTGCGACGCCGCCGTTTGAAATCCACTGCTTATTGCCGGTGATGCGGTAGCCGGCCAGCTGTCCGTTTTCAATAACATGCTCCGCGCGGGTACGCAGGTTGACCAGATCTGATCCGGCGTCCGGCTCGGTCGCGGCGTAAGCCACCATCAGGTTCTCTTTGGCTATGCGCTCGAGCCACTTTTTCTTCTGGTCCTCGGTTCCTCCTACATTGAGCGGATCGGTCCCCAGGAAAGTAGCGAACACCGCAGTCGCTATACCGAGATCGATATGCGCCAGCAGCTCGCAGATGCGGTAGATGTCGTAGGTGCCGCCCGCAATGCCGCCGTATTCCTCCGGCACCAGCAGCAGATGCACGCCCAGTATCGAATGGTCGTACATGTCCTTTAAAACTGCTTCCGGGAATTCGTTGGCCTGGTCTTTTTCCCTTAAGAAATCGTGGGTGATATTCTTTTTGGCGTAATCCTTCAGACTGTCCAGCATCAAATTCCTTGATATCGCGTCCATGCTAGGCATCGTTCATCTCCTGTCCTGTAAAATCTCCGGCTTGACTGAACTTAGACTTTCGTCGTCACGGCAAGCGCCGTGTAGCCTTTAACCTCATCCACCATCTTATCGGCCGCGCTCTTATCATCCAGTGAACCCGCGTTTATAAACACGTTTTCAGCGGCGCATTTTACTGCCGCCTCCAGCAGGTAGCGCGCACTGTTGAAATCGGACATCACGTGCGGCATTACGCCCTGGCATCGGCTTAGCTCATTAAGAGCTTCAGCGGAAATCCTCGCTGTTTTTAGCGGGACTTCCATCCCCCGCAGTGCTGCCTTTTGTATCGCTCCCGGCCGTGAGGGATCATCCTTTGACAACTTCCGCGCACTGATATACGATTCGTAAGCCAGAGAATCCTCTGAGGCGCAGTTTTGAAGCTCGCTCCGCAGTCCGGCAAGCCTGGAATTTACTTCAATAAGATGTGGTTTGCGGGATTCCTCAAGCTTTTTGCTACGCAAAGATATGCCGATGGCCATCTGGCCGAGGGCGCAACCCATAGCTCCGCTTACTCCGGCCGCGCTTCCGCCTCCGGGAGTGGGATCGGTGTTCGCAAGGGAGTCGATAAGCAGGTTCGCACCCGATTGCCACTGACCAAGGAGCCTAAGCAGCTTTGTTTCAAGAACCTGGACTTCCGGATCAAAACCCTGCACTTTAAGCGATTCTACGGCGTATCCGGTCAGGGCCTCCTGGGTTGTAAGGCCGACGAGCTCGGTGCTTATAATGGAAACGCCTTTGGGCTTGATCTCTTTTTCTATCTCCTCAAGGGCGCGCTTGATGGAGGTCACCCGGTAATCGGTGAGAACCGTTGAGATCTGCACCTGTTTTTTGGATTCCAAAAATATTTCCTTTGCGCGCAGCCCGGGAAGGCCGCCGCCGGAGGCGCGTATTTTTTTGGCCAGGCCCTTCGCAAAGTCCATGTCGGCAGTATCCAGATTAACGTTAAAATTAACTATCTGCCTGCGGGCGCCCACGGCGATGGCGCCGGCGGTCTTATGGATCTTATTCGGGCCGAAGTCGGGCACGCGGTCAGGATTTTTCCCTATATCCTCCCGGAGGCCCTCAAACTGCCCTTTCCGGACTTTAGCCAAATCCTTGCGGTCTTCGCGTCTGGCGGCGAGGTCGTAAAGATAAACCGGGATGCCCAGCTCCAGCCCTATTCGCTCGCCCAGCACAGCCGCCAGCTTTACGCATTCCTCAACCTGAGTGTCCATGATAGGGATAAAAGGGGCCACATCAAGGGCGCCCATGCGCGGGTGCTCGCCTTTATGATAGTTAAGGTCGATAAGTTCGGCGGCTTTTTTAGCCGTCTGAAACATACCTTCAACCGCGGTTTCAAGCGGCGCGATAAAAGTGAGCACGGTCCTGTTATGGTCGGCGTCTTTTTCGACGTCAAGGATCAGCACTCCCGGCACGGAGGAGGCGGCCCTGACTATCGCCTCGATCTTCGCAATATCCTTACCCTCGCTGAAATTGGGCACGCACTCCACGAATTTACCCATACGGTCTCCCTCTGTCCCGACCCATGCTTAATTACTCCGGGCAAAAACAGCCGCCTTAATATTGTTAATTATACTAATTATGTAAATTGCTTTTAAATGGCAAAAAACGAAAACCCGCTTTTGGCGGGTTTTCGCATCCCCTTAAACGGGGAGTTCTCATTTAGCGGCCTTTTCAGGCGGCTGTACAGATAGCATAGCAGACAAAGCTTGACTTGTCAAGGGGCGGCAGAACGGCCTTACCTGTCCCCCGGCAAGGGAAGCGTGTCCATACCGCCGCCGCAGTAGGCTCCCTGCACGGACACCTCCTGCACGGACGTAGAGGGGTAAGACTGACTGCTGCCCGCATCCAAACCGATGAAC
>CAZPMW010000037.1:3182-17802 GCA_964587805.1 uncultured Elusimicrobiaceae bacterium | reverse complement strand
AGCCAAACTATTGGCTCGCTCCGTGCGTACTGTAAAGAACTGGTGCGCCCGGCAGGAATCGAACCTGCACTAGAAGCTTCGGAGGCTCCTGTGATATCCATTTCACCACGGGCGCGTAAATCTGCCGACGAGAAACCGCTGTTTTTTAGATTTCTAAAATTATCCCCGGATTATACACCAGGCTGCCGGTGTTGTTAAAATGGGGGCATCAGCATTTCCCGTTTCAAGTACTAATTCTACTATGTTGGGAACTCCAACTCAAGGCGGAGAATTGCTCGTCTTTTTTGAAGTCACGCTGTTGGGCAAATTTGTATACTCTATTTCGCTGGGGGGAAATCGCCATTTTCTGACCGAAGTCTCTAACAAGGGTTAAAAGGCCTATAATACCGGGGTTATGTTATGAATTTAATACGATGTCCGAAATGTGAGAAAGTAATATCCATGGATGACTTAGTATGCCCTATTTGCGCGTTTCCCATGAAAGAGCCGAAAAAAAAGGACGCACGGAAACAAAATTTGTCGTCACTGATAGTCATACTCGGAGTTTGTATTTCTATCCTGCTCGGTTTGATTGTCGGCGCATTTATGCAGAGCGGCGCAGCGGCTATCGGAGGTTTTGCTGTGGGGCTTTTTTTTACTTTTTTATTTGCAATATGAGAAAGCCCGCTGTTGCGGCTCAGCTCCAGAAATTCGGCCCGGAGTAAATTGGCGGGAAAGCCCATGGTCTCCCAAAAAGCGAAAGACATCCGCTAATTTTCCGCAGACCGGGCGGGATGCTTCATCGGCGCAGCGCGGCGGCATATCCGCAGAGAACTGCAGTTACAGGTGTTTCCCGGTCAGTTCCACCAGCTGCTTTTCAAAAGCGATCATGTCGGCCGGGATCTCTCCGCCGCCCTGGGCAAAATCCTTCCTGCCGCCACCCGACCCGTTCAGCATCACGGCCACGCCTTTGGCTATGGCCGAGGCGTCCGCTTTAAGGTCGCCGGTGTGCGTTACGATAAAAGAAAATTTACCCTCCACCCGCGAGTAGACGAACAGCAGGGAGGACTTAAGGTCCTTTTTGATGCCGTCGGAAAGTCCGCGCAGGGATTTAACTTCCATGGCGCCTGCGTCGCACACCATTACATTAGCGCCGTTAATTCCTTCAGCCAGCAGCCTGAGGTCCGTTTTTAAAGAGCTATCCTGAGCCGGCTTTATCCTGCCCGCCTTAAGCTCTTTGATATTGGCCAGCAGCTGGTCAAGGCGCGCCGGCAGGTCCTCTACCGTAACCGAAAGTTTTTTTGCCGCGATCTCGGCTATGTCTGAGTTGTCGCGCAGGTGGTCGACAGCCGCAGGGCCGGCCACGCCCTCTATACGCCGCACTCCGCGGGACACGGACGAATCCTTCAGCACCCTGATGAGCATAAGTTCACCAAGCGCGTCTACATGGGTGCCGCCGCAAAGCTCCAGGCTGCAGCGCTCTCCGGCCTCATCCCAGCCGCCTCTGTTTATAAGAATGAAGCGGGCCGGATCCTTATACTTCTCTCCCAGCAGAGTGGTGGCTCCGAATTTCTCCGCGTCGCTAAGCGGGCGCTCCATTTTAAAAACCCTGTAATTTTCCCGCACGGCCGCGTTGGCGATAGACTCAATCCTGGCGAGTTCCTCCAGCGTCGGCGCCCTGGGTGTGGTATAGTCGAAACGAAACTTTTCAGGGGTGACGATGGAACCGGCCTGGCGCGTGCCAGGGCCGAAAACTTCTTTAAGCGCTGCGTTTATCACATGCGCCGCCGTGTGGTTGCAGGCTGTCCTGTGGCGCAGGCCGGACACTACTGCCAGAACCCTGTCTCCGGCCCTTAGCTTTTCCACGGCCTTCACATGGTGGAAAAAAACTTTTCCAACCGGGTTCTGTGTGTCCAGCACTTCGGCGGCTACAGCCTTGCCGTTAAGCAAAAGTCCCAGGTCGCCCACCTGTCCGCCGGACTCGGCGTAGAACGGCGTCCGGTCAAGCGCGGCCCAGCCTTCCGCGCCGGGCGCCAGCGCCGCCGTAAAGTTTCCGGACATATCAAGCAGGCCGACGACCGCGGCATCGGCCTCGACCGCGTCATAGCCGAGGAACTCGGTCGCGGGATACTTCTCCTCGGCTTTCTGAAACACAAAAGCGTTCTTCTCTCCGGAATCCTTCCAGTTCGCCTTAGCGGTGTCCTGGGCGGCCAGGCGGGCGCGGTGGAATCCTTCCTCGTCGAGCGGAATGTTTTTCTTAAGCGCCAGTTCGCGGGTCAGCTCCAGCGGAAAACCGTAGGTCTCGTAAAGCCGGAACGCCTCCGCGCCCGGTACGCCGCGCGGGTTATTCTCAAGCAGATCGGCTAAATATTTCTCACCGTTCTCAAGCGTCTCGATAAAGCCCTGCTCCTCGAATTTAAGCGCGGCCTTTATGGTTTCCCCCGCCGAAACTATCTCCGGGTAAACGTCCCCGAATATTTCAGGCACAGAGGACGAAAGCTTGTAAAGGAATGGCTCCCTGGCGCCAAGCATGCGGCCGTATCTCGCGGCGCGGCGGATCAGGCGGCGGAGCACATAGCCCCGGCCTTCGTTGGAGGGGATCACGCCCTCGGCCAGCAGGAAGGAGGAAGCGCGAAGATGATCGCTGATTATGCGGAAAGCCGAAACGGCCTCCGGAGAAGAGCCGGGCTCGACATTCAGCATTTTGGCGGCGGCCTCTACGACTGGGAGGAAAAGCGTGGTTTCGAACGGCGTCTCCTTGCCCTCCACAATAAAGGCCAGGCGCTCAAACCCCATGCCGGTATCGATATTCTTCTTTGGAAGCGGATCGAAGACGCCCCCGGGCTTCTTATCGAACTGAGTGAAAACATGGTTCCAGAACTCTATGTAGCGGTCACAGGAGCAGCCGGGACCCTTACAGCCGGCGTGCGCGTATTTTTCGCCGCGGTCCCAGTAGATCTCAGAGCAGGGGCCCGAAGGGCCGGTGTCGCCCATCGCCCAGAAATTATCCGAGTCGCCCAGCTCTATTATCCGGGAATGCAGGTTGTTCGGCAGGATCTTCTCCCAGATGTGCCTGGCCTCCTCGTCCCGCGGCGCCACGCCGCCGCCGTAAATAGTGACGTAGACCCTATTTATGTCTATACCCATCTCACGCGTCAGGAATTCCCAGCCCCAGGCCAGGGATTCCTCCTTGAAGTAATCGCCGAAAGAGAAGTTGCCCAGCATTTCAAAGAATGTAAGGTGGCGGATGGTCTTGCCCACATTATCTATATCGGTGGTGCGGAAACATTTCTGGCAGGAGGCCGCACGTTTCTTATCGGTTTTCAGGCCCAGATAATACGGCTTAAACTGGACCATGCCGGCGGAGGTGAACAGAAGGGTGGGGTCTCCTTCCGGGATCAGCGGGCCGGATTTAACAACGGGGTGAGCGTGGCCGGCAAAAAAATTCAGAAAACTTTTGCGTATCTCGTAGCTCTGCATGAAAATGTCACCTCTGGCGGCGGCTATAATCAGGAACGTAAATTATACAATTTTGCCGGCCTGGCCCATCCGGGCGGCAGCGGCGGAGAAACAGCGGATTTAAATCCCGTTTTCAGCGTAGTTTTTTAGTTTTGAGATAAGCGATAAGGTCCGCCGGGTAATCGGTTATTATCGCGTCCGCGCCTGCCGCGATCACGCGGCCCCACTCTTCCCCGGTGTTCACGGTCCAGGGCGCCACCTTGATGCCGGCCGCGTGAGCGGCCCTTACTGAATCTGCGGTTATCCATCTGTAATTGGGGCTCCAGATGTCGGTCTTCGCGTCTTTCAAAGCCGGCACGATATCAAGAAGCTCCTCGTGGGTCAGTTGCGAGGTCCGTATTTTCGGCTCTATTCTTTTTATCTCACGCAGCGTTCTCACGTCGAAAGACTGTACTATGGTTCGCTTTTCCATTTCATTGCGCACCACGGTCTCAGCCGTCAGCCTTGCGAATTCCGCCGGCGATGGGGTCAGGCGCGGTTCCGACGGAAAGATCTTGGTCTCTATGTTGAACTCTACTTTTGCCGCTGCGGGATGTGTTGAGGCGGCCGCCATGGCAAAGACTTCATCCAGAGTCGGTATCTTTGCGCCCGGCGCCTGCACCTGCCGCGGAAACGCCGGATTGGGGAGCGAGCCGCAGTCATAGCGCTTCACTTCCGCAAGGCTCAGGTCGTGTATGGCCACCGCCTGCTCCATCTTTTTTCCGTCCGGCCCCAAACAGCGCTCCGGAGAGAGGCGGGGCTCGTGTGAAACCACAATCAGGCCGTCTTTCGTAACGGCCATATCCAGCTCCAGCACATCCACACCCGCCCGCAGGGCCTCCTCAAAAGCCGGAAGCGTGTTTTCGGGCCTGGTGCCGCGCGTGCCGCGGTGCCCGTGTACGGAGATGGTTCTGATTTCCTGCGCGCTCAGCGCTGAAACGCAGAGGATCAGGACCGGCAGAAATATTTTTCTCACAAAGGCCTCCTTAAACCGGAATACAGCCGGACGATCTTCATGTCCGGGCGGGGTTGTGATGCACTCTCCAGGTGGCAGCGAACAGCGCAGCCGCGATTACGCAGGCCCCGAGCAGCAGGATAAATCCGCCATCCCAGCCCCATCGGTCCACTATCCTGCCAAGTCCCAGCTCGGCTATGACCGCTCCGAAAACATAACCGAAAAAACCTGTAAAGCCGGCCGCGGTACCAGCGGCCTTCTTCGGGGCGAGGTCGACGGCGCTGACGCCTATCAGCATTACCGGTCCGTAGATAAGGAACCCTATAGCGCCCAGCGCTATGGCGTCCACCCGGAAATTGCCAGGCGGGTTCTTCCAGTATATCCAGACGAAGACGGCAACCAGGACCACAAAGATGAATGAAACAGGGCTCCTCCTGCCCCCAAAAATCTTATCCGAAGCCCAGCCGGCAAGCAGGGTGCCGGGGATACCCGCCGTCTCGTAGAGAAAAAAAAGCCAGCGCGAGGCACCGGGCGGACAGGCTTTCACCGAGGTAAGGTAGGTGGGCGCCCAGTTGAGCACGCCGTAGCGCACCACATATATGAAAATATTGGCTATGGCGATTATCCATAGCGGCTTGTTTTTAAGAACGAAGCTGACGAATATTTCTCTGGCGGACAGCTCCCGCTCCGGATCGGCCACGCCGGTATCGGGGTGGTCATTCTTGTGGTCCTCGATAGACGGCAGGCCGCAGGACTGCGGCGTGTCGCGCATAAAAATCAGCAGCAGCAGAGACATAACGATCGCAAGCAGGGCCGGCACATAAAAGATTATGCGGAAGGTCAGATCTGCTCCTAGGGCAGACCCAGCCGCAATAACCGCGGCCAAAGCCAGCGCGCCGTTGACCAGCGGGCCCACCAGTCCGCCGCCCAGATTATGCGCCAGGTTCCATACGGCGAAAACGGTGCCGCGCTCCCGGTCCGAAAACCAATGCGTCAGCGTGCGCGCGCACGGTGGCCAGCCCATACCCTGCACCCAGCCGTTGGCGAACCATAAAATGAACATCAGAGCCACGGATCCGGAGGCGCAGGGGAAGGCCAGGTTTATCAGGCCGGATAATAGCAGGCCGGTAGCCATGAAATAGCGCGGATTGGACCGGTCCGACACATTGCCCATGATAAACTTGCTCGCGCCGTAGGCAATGGCGAGCCCCGTGGCTATCAGCCCCACATCGCCCTTCGACATGCCGTAGTCTTTTATCAGGTATGGTTTTGCCAGCGAAAAGCTGTTGCGCACGAAGTAAAAGAAAACATAGCCCAAGAAGGCGCCGAGCATCATCTGCCAGCGCATTCGCCTGTATGCGGGTCCGATCTTTTCCGCCGGCAGCGGCTCGATGAAAGCGGCGGGCTTGTATATAGCCGTCAGTTTGTCAGGCATTGGTCTCCCGTATCGCGCGCGATGCCGTCTTCACGTTCTAAAGAGCGCCGCGGCCTTAAACTTCGTCCTCCAGCAGCGGCCTGCGCTCTTCAGTTTCCGGGCCCCCCGCCCGCTTCAGCGGGGTCTCATTCCAAAGCCGGAGCATAAGCAGCGCTCCTATGAAAGAAAATGGAATTATCATGTAGGTCCAGGAATTCCAGCCGTGTTTGTCCAGCAGGGAGCCCATAAAGAAACCGGTCAGGCCGGAGGCCAGATACTGCACCCCGTCCAGCATGCCTGTCACGGTGGAAGCCGCTCTCGTGCCGCCGAAGTCCATGGACGCGGTGCCTGAAAGCATTCCGTGCACTCCGAATATCCACATGCAGCATATGCCGACCATGAACGAGGCCACGAACGGAGAAGCGGTCCGGCCCAGTATGAATAAAGAGATTATCTGGCCCAGATAAAAGATGAAGGCCACCGGTGCCCGCCGTGACTGAAACCAGTGATCCGAGAGGTAGCCGCACAGCAGGCCGCCGATTATGCCGCCCACGGTAACCCCGGAAGTCGCCATCGTGAACAGGGCGCTGCCATGCTCCACCTTATGGACCTCACTGAGAAAAGGCACGAACCAGAGCATCAGCCCCTGCCTGACAAAACCGGTGCAGAACTCCGAGACGGCGAGCGTGATTATGACAGGGTTTGTGAAAACCTTCTGGACAAGGTGGTTGAGATCTACTGGTTTATCTTTATCGGCGTCGCGCGAACTCGCGTCCCCCGTGTTGAAGTTCTCAAAGCCCGCATCGCGGGGCGTATCTTTGACCAGAAAAAAGTCCACCGCGAACATTACCGCTATGGCGGCGGAGGGGATCAAGAACACATAATACCACGGCAGATACGCCAGTATCCAGCCGCCCACAGTCATAGCCAGGAAGTAACCGCTTGATATCATCACTCCGAAGATTCCTCCGAAAACTCCGCGTTCGGTGACATGAAACCACGGGGCGTTGACCTTGACCACCGAGAGAGCGCCGAAAGACTGAAAATACTGGTTAGCGGCGTATAAAAGCGACATGCCCAGTATCAGCTTGGTCTGCCAGCCGTTCAGGAACAGCACGCCGATGATAAGATTAAGCACGGCCGCACCCGCCGCGCCGATGAGAATGGCTTTTTTACCGCCGATCCGGTCGGCCAGCGGGTCGTTAAAGGCGACTGAAAGCGCGTAGGTCCAGAAGCCGGCCGTGGCGATAACTCCGAACTCTCCCTTACTAAGGTGAAAATAATCCATCATCGTCTTGCTGGCGACGTTTAGGTTGTACCGGCCCATATAAAAAGTGGCGTAAGTGAGCCCCAGCGGAAACCAGTTTAAAAATCTGCGCTTCCGGTATGCTTTGCTGTGACTTACTGGATTCGTCATCGGTATCTCCTGTTTTTTCGCCGGACCGGAAAAAGCTCCGGGTCTGGAATCTTTACAAAATAATTATACGAGTTAGCCCGAAGGGAGGTAAAGTATAAAAAACCGGCAGAAGCCACGCCAGGAATTATTTAAAAGCCAGCGCACCCAGGTAATAACACGCGGCTGATATCAGCGCGGCGGCCGGGATGGTAAGGACCCAGGCCCAGACTATCTGCCCGGCTATTCCCCATTTCACGGCGCGTATGCCCTTAAGGGAGCCAACGCCTACTATAGCGCCGGTGATAGTATGCGTGGTGCTGATGGGAACGCCGATGGCCGACGCGCCGAACAATACCATTGACGCTCCGAACTCAGCGCAAAAACCGTCCACCGGGCGCAGCTTGGACAACTTATTTCCCATCGTTTTAACGATCCTCCAGCCGCCGGACATGGTTCCGAGCGCAATGGTGGCGTGGCAAGACAGCACTATCCAGAGCGGCACATGGAATTCCGTGCCCAGGTATCCGGCGCTGAACAGCAGCCCGGCTATTATACCCATGGTTTTTTGCGCGTCATTGCCTCCGTGCCCGAGGCTGTAAGCCGCGGCCGAAAAGAGCTGGCCCTTACGGAACAGATGGTCGACTTTCGCTGGAGTTGAACGCGCGAACAGATTGTAAACGATCGCGCCGAGTATTACCCCCAGCAGCATGCCGACTACCGGTGAGATCACGATGAACGCGAGGGTTTTAATAATGCCCTTCATTACCAGCGCCGTGGGGCCGGCTTTCGCCAACGCGGACCCGATCAGTCCGCCTACCAGCGCGTGAGAAGAGCTGGACGGTATGCCGAAATACCAGGTTATAAGATTCCAGGAACAGGCGCCCATCAGAGTGCCGAAGATAACATAGCTGTCGACCTGGGCGATGTCGACGATGCCCTTGCCAATGGTGCCGGCCACGTGTAAGCCGAAAAAGGCGAACGCTATAAAATTAAAGAACGCCGCCCACAGGACCGCGTATCTGGGGGAGAGGACCCGGGTGGCCACTATGGTGGCGATAGAATTAGCGGCGTCGTGAAAGCCGTTCAGAAAATCGAAGAACAGCGCCAGGGCCACCAGAAAAATTATCGCTATCAGCGTACTATCCATATTTTACTATTGCCGACTCTATCGCTTTGGTAATATCATAGCAACGTGCGGGGCGGCGTATCAAGCCGTACGCCGTTCCGCCCCCGACAAACTATGTATAATTTAAATATGAAAGGATCCGGGAAAATAACGCTGCGGCTCTGGGACAGGATCACCGCCCATGCCCGCAAGCACGGCCTGTTCGGAAGCGGAGACGCCGTGCTGCTGGCTGTTTCAGGCGGGCCCGATTCAGCCGCCATGCTTGATTATTTCGCCAAGCAGATGCGCAAGCGCCGCCTTACTCTGCTGATAGCGCATTTGAACCATAAGATACGCGGCAGGGACTCCGACCGGGACGAGGCTTTCGTTAAACGGATCGGCCGCGCCTACGGCATCGAGACTGTTACGGCCGCGAGAGATGTGCCGGCTCTTGCAAAAAAGCTGAAGGTCAGCGTAGAGCACGCCGCGAGGCTGGCCCGCTACGAATTTCTGACGAAGCTGGCCCTGAAAAGAAAACTCCGCCTGGTGGCGACCGCGCACCACGCCGACGATCATGCTGAAACGATATTGTTAAATCTTATGCGTGGGACGGAGCCAAAGGGCCTGCTGGGGATACCGGTGAAAAGACCGCTGTCCGGAACAGGGCCCGCTGGCGTTATGGTTATAAGGCCTCTTCTCTCCGTGACCAGGGCCGGGATCATGGAGTATCTTGTGGCCAACGGCCTGGCCTACAGGAGAGACCAGTCAAATGAGGACGAAAAATACCGCCGCAACTGGCTCAGAAAAACGCTTATCCCGCTTATTGATAAAAAGCAGCCTCAATTCAAGATGCGCCTGACGGAACTCTCCGCAAAACTAGCCCTGCTGCTGAAATAATACCAGCGTCGCCCCCCGCTCCTCTTCTCCGCTCCTCATGCGATTATTGTTTCGCTTCTTCTATCAGCGCTTTGGGGTAGCCGATATCCAGAACCGTTATTTTTCCAGTGTTAGCCTGGGCATGCAGGGCCATGAGGCCGGTCTTGGCAAAGCCAAGGGTGAGAGTGCGTTTCGCCGTTATATAAACTCCGCTGTGATGCCCGGTGTCCGGGCTGAGGCCTGACGGGATGTCCACCGCGATGATGGGTTTGCCGCTTTTATTCATCAGCTGTATGACCCGCCGGACAGGGCCGGTTGGCTTGCCCACGGCGCTCACGCCAAGAAGGGCGTCAAGCAGGAGATCCGCTTTTCCGAATTCCGCCGCGAGGCTTTCCAGCTCACCGGCGGTCACCAGGGAGACCGGGACGCCGGCCTCTTTAGCCTTTTGAATATTCCGCACCACCAGTTCCCCGTAACCGGCCTCTTTAGGCGCTAGAATAAAAACCACGGCTTGGGCCCCTGCCGCTTGCAGGTATCGCGCGGCGACAAGTCCGTCGCCCCCGTTATTGCCGCGGCCGGCGCAAACCGCCGCCTTGAAGCCGCCTGGCTCTCTGCCCAGTTCCTCGCGCGCAAACGCCAGCGTCGCTTCAGCGACGGCTTTGCCGGCGCTCTCCATAAGCTGATGGTCCGGAAGGCCGTATTCCGCCGAGGCCTTCTTATCCAGATACTTCATCTTCTCGGCAGTAACCACCGGAAGGCCGCCGTATTCCTTTATCTGCGGTATCTTGGACATAATGCGGCGGGTTATCCGACCAGCCAGACCACGTAAACTATCGCGTATATAAAGAAAATAATAAAAGTGGCAGTCAGGGCGGCACAGGGAAGAGACAGCGCCAGCAAAGCCTTATTCCTGGATATGACGTAGAGCCGCCGCATCAGGGAGATCCTGGCGGCCAGTATAGCGCACAGACAAAGCAGCAGGGCTGCCGTCGGGCCAATAAACCCCGCTTTAGCCAGAAAGCCGAGCGGGAGCAGCGCTGTCCAAAGCAGCTCAGTAAAGCCAAACAGGAAAAAGAGCCTGAGAGCGCTGCCGCCGGCGCCGGTCATCTCCAGGAACAGATGCATTGCCGAAGCGGACGCAAAGTTGACCATGAGCACCGCAAACAGGACGATCAACAGCGAGCTGCCTCCGGGCGGAACGGCTGAGAATAACCGCAGGAAGATGAAGAGACTGAGAGCTCCGAACAGGAAGCCCGTCAGGCCGGCCCGGCCTGTTTTGCGGATGTCCGCCCGGTCAATAAAATTTCGGGGTTCATCGACCAGTTCCGCAAGAGTAGCGATAAAGCTCATAGATTCTCCTTATGACAATAAGCCAGCGGGGGCCAAGGTTGAATATATCTGCCTATATGCCGTACCAGCGGTACTCCAGCCTTGGGGCGATATTCAGCGCCTCTTCTACAGCCGCGCCGCCGAAAAAACTCACCTTGGAATCAAGCATGGAAAAGAACTGATCCAGCGGGTCCACGTCGCGGACGACGCGCGGATTCTTGCCGATCTTGGCCATCTCTCCGGCGATATCAAGCGCATCCTGCAAGTCGCCCAGCTTATCAATAAGCTTGACGGCCAAAGCCTGGCGGCCTGTGTATATCCTTCCGTCGGCCAGCACTCTGACCTCCTCAGCAGGCATGCTGCGCCCCGCCGCCACGGCGTCCACGAACTGCCCGTAGGAGTCGTCAATGATCGTCTGGAGGAGCTTGCGCTCTTCCGTGGTCATATCCCTGGAGGGCGAGCCGATATCCTTGAATTTGCCGGATTTTATCGTCTCGTTGCGCATTCCTATCTTGTTCATAAGACCCGAAAAGCTGCTGGCGCTGAATATGACGCCTATTGAGCCGGTGATAGTGCCAGGCGCCGAAACTATCTTGTCGCAGGCTGCGGCCACATAATAGCCCCCGCTGGCGGAAACATCACCGAAGCGCGCCACGAAAGGTTTCTTTGTTTCGGCCTTGGCCCGCAGGATGGCGGAATATATCTCCTGCACAGCGCCAACGCTGCCGCCGGGAGAATTGATGTCAAGCAATATGGCTTTAACCTCTTTTCTTGCGGCCGCCGCCTTTATCCGCCTTGCTATCTGCTGGCTGCCGCGCTCCCAGACTCTTGACGAATCCGTCTGGTATATGGCCCCGGAAATCGGAATTATGGCGACGGCGTCCTTGCCGGCGCCAAGATCCGCGAACTTGGAGAGAGACATTTTATCCGGCTTGGCTTTCTGCGCGCCAGCCACACCGGAGATTACGGCGAACGCGGCAAGCAGGGACGCGGCGTAGAGCGCGGCGATGATCTTCAGCCACAGCCTGGTGGCGGACGGCTTTGCCTGTTCTTCCCCGACGGCAGGCTCCGGCGCCGCGGCCGCGCGCTGCTCCGGCAAATTTTGCTCTTCCATTGTGTTCCTCCGTTACAAGTTGTCGTAAACCTTTTATGCCTGAGACGCGTCCACCACTTTATTGCGGCCGGTTTCCTTAGCCTTATACAGCGCGGCGTCCGCCTTGGCGATCAGTTCGCCGGCCGCCGCGCCGTCAGGCCCGCGCTCAGCCGCGCCGGAAACGTCCCTGGGAAAATGGGCGATGCCGATGGAAACCGTCACCTTAACTGTGTCAAAGCCCTGAGAAAAGCTTTCCCCCTCTATTTTGGTCCTGATAGCCTCGGCCTTTCTGAGAGCGCCGGCGAAATCCGCGCGCGGCAGAATAATGCCGAACTCCTCGCCGCCGTAGCGTCCGACAAAGTCCGTCTCGTAAACGCTGGAGCGCAGAAGAAGACCGATCCGCTTCAGCACAAAATCCCCGAACTGGTGTCCGTGCCGGTCGTTAATCAGTTTGAAGTGGTCTATATCGACTATCATGAAGCCGAGCGTAGTCCTGAAGGCTACGGCGCGCTTGAGCTCTTCGCAGATCTTGTCGTCCAGGGCGTTGCGCCTGTAAACCCCGGTCAGGCCATCCACCTGCGAAAGCCATTCCACCTGCCTGAACAGCTGAATTCTTTTGACGGCGAACGAGACTTCCCCGGCGAATTCGCCTGCTGAATCAGCCAGGAGTTCCTTTCGAAAGGCTTCCGGCGTGAAACGCAAGGCGAACAGTCCCACCGCAGCCCCGGAGTGCCGGACAGGAACCAGCACTATCCGCTCCGCTTCCGAAACCAGCACGCCGGCCAGCCGCCCGGGGTCTCCGCCCGCGAGCCGGGATATTATGCCCCAGGAGGAAAGCTCTTTTTCCTCGCCGGAGGCGAATATTTCCGGAACGTTAGAATTGAGATTGTTCACGTAAAAAATAAAATCGGAAGTGCCGAAGTAGTCCCGGACATACTTTCCGAACTGCTTGCCGGCGCTTTCAAGGTCAACAGCCTCCGAAAGCAGCTTCACCGCCGAATAGAGCGTAAGCGCTCTTTTCTCGCTTGCGCCAAGCGCGGCAAATTCCCTCTTCAGGTCCCGGAGCGCCACCTCAAGTTTAGCGACCCCGGCCTTGGCTTCCAGCAGCTTAAGCTCATCTGTCCCGGCTCCCGACGGAGCCGAATTCATCATAAGCGAGTGTCCCAGCGCCGCCAGGGTCCACAGAAGCAGCACCAGGGTCGGAACGCTACCGGCCGCGCCGAAGTCCAGGGCGAAGGCTGAACCGGCGAACAGCGCCGCGGCCGCCAGCGCGCCTGCCGCTCGGCCAAATCTTCCAAACAGATAAGACGCCAGTGGTGAACCGGCCAGAAGCAGGACGAAAAGGTTCTGTTTATTCATACACTACCCTGTTCCTGCCGCTTTTCTTGGCCTGATAGAGACGCTCATCCGCTGCGCGCACCAGCTGACTGGAGATAGCGGCTTCACCCGGGAATTCCGCTACGCCGAAACTGGCCGTAACCTTCGTAGCTGTTCCGTTAAAAGAGAACTGCCGGCTTTCTATGCTCTTTCGGATGTGCTCCGCCGCGGCCGCCGCCTGAGCCTTTCCGACGCCAGTGAGAATAATCGCGAATTCCTCGCCGCCATAGCGGGCGGTGAAATCAACATCCCGCACATTCTCCGACAGAGCCTGCGCGACCGCCTTAAGCACCACATCCCCTGCCTGATGTCCGTAAGTGTCGTTATAGCTCTTAAAGTGGTCTATATCGCTCATGATGAGCGAGAAGGATATCTTGGAGCGCGCAGAGCGCAATATTTCCTCCTCTACCCGGGTCTGGAAAGCGCGGTGGGTGAAGAGACCTGTCAGCCCGTCTTTGATGGCCAATTCCCTGACACGCTCGAACATGTACAGGTTTTCCATGCTTACCGAGGCTATGGTAGAAATTATCTCAAGAGTGCGCAGGTCAGGGGTGGCGAAGCGGTTCGGCTCTGAAGAAACAAGCCTGATAAAACCGGCGATGGCGCCGAAAAGATTCATCGGCACAACTACCAGCGAACGCTGTCCCTCCGCGAACACATCGCTGGAGAGCCTGTTCTCCTCAGCGCTGTTCTTCACCAGCAGGGGAATCTTGCGCTGCGCCACCCAGTCCGCCAGAGAATCCCTGGGCGCGCCGGACTCCAGTTCGGCCGAGACCCCGGGAAACTGGCTCATAAGTATTTCCTGAAGCCGGAATCTTATCTCCTCGGAAGTGGAGCAGGCGGAAAGCGAGTGTATGGTGGCGGACAGGCCGGACTGGAATTTGATGCGGTCTTTCAGGGCGCCCAGATGCTCTTCGTACATTTCAATCTCGCTTCCCAGCGCCCTGATCCTGGCGGCGTTTTCGGCTGTTTCGGAGCTAAGACGGTCGGCGCCGGCCTGGCGGCGGGCCTGGGCGCTGTTGAGGGCATAGAAAAGGACCCAAAGAGCGACCACCTCACCGAGACTGAGCAACGCCGATTCCACAGAATTACCCAGCGAGGCGACGCGCGGAAGAACAAACCCGATGGCCGTAGTAAGAAAGATAAAAAGGAATTTCAGCTCCTTCTCATTAAAAAAAGAAAACCAGATGAAAATAAACCCGTAAGCCGGGAAGATCCACAGGAAATACGGGCTATAGAGCCATAGCAGCCAGGAAACGGCTGCGAAGATGGCGAATGGAACGGATACCCGGATGGTCTTATTATCAAGCATTATAAGTATAAGGGATTTTACTACAAATGGGCGGACAAAAGCTAAAGCCGGTTGCGGGCGCAAATTAAAGGCCGGCATCCGTTAAGATGCCGGCCCTTAAATGGTGGAGGTGCCGGGATTTCTTCTCCCCCAGGCGCTCCCGCGCCTTCCTCCGAAGCCGGGCGCACCGGCTGACGCCCGCATTGCGGGCTTTTCATCCACCGGATGCGCCGGTGTCGCCTGCAAATCCCGGCAAATTAAAGGCCGGCATCCGTTAAGATGCCGGCCCTTAAATGGTGGAGGTGCC
>CAZPMW010000037.1:0-3082 GCA_964587805.1 uncultured Elusimicrobiaceae bacterium | reverse complement strand
GGGATTTGCACCCGGGTCCGACAATTATGCGTCAGAGTCACTACAGGCTTAGCCCTGAGTTTGTCTCGGGCCGGTCTCAGTTCAGGACGACAAAACCGGCCCAAAGCTCCGTGTGGTCTTTTGCCCGCGCATACGAAGCGCGACACGCGGACAGCACCCTGTGTTTTGTCGCTCACCGGACGTTACAGAGAGACGTCCGGCAGCGGGGTTCACTTAGGCGTGAGCCCAGGCCATCTCATTTGAGTTGGCTTTTGTTTTTTCGACCCTGTTTTACATGGCCTGGTCAACCATGGCCTGCAACTTTGACACAGTAAGTTGCCGTCGAACCTATTCACCCCCGACTGTCGCACGTTTAATTACTCACGCGCTACTACTATAGTTTAGCAGGTTTCCCAATGAAACGCCATAGCAGTACGCTCAAAAGGCTCCTGCTGCCTTTTGAAGATACTTGCGGAAGATAGCGTCCCCCAGAATTCCGTTGCGCTCTTTATCCAGCATCTTCCACTCTTTTTCTGGAATAGGACTGCCAATAAAATCCAAATAGGCTGCACGAGCCCGTTCCTTGTTATCGCTGAAGCGTAGTAACACTTCATTATTGACAATAACACTATTCATATCCCCGAGATAGGTCCTATGACTGCTCCATTCATATTTTTCAGGACTGGTCACAATGCCAGCTTTTACAGGATTCATATGGATATACCGCACCAGGCCTAGGAAGTAGCGCTCATCTTGCACAAGCTTGCTTTTAAACCTGTTCTCGAACAAATGCCCCGTCTTGCTGTAACGTTTATTAAAGTAGACAGAATAATCAAGGTTAAGTCTGTACATGACCTCACTAATGTTCGGAAGGAGTGTTCTAAGAAAAAGATGAATATGGTTAGACATCAGCGCATATGCGTAGATCTTTAGCCGAAAAACAGAAATTACCCCGCAGAGCAAATCTAAGTAGCACCGCCTGTCGGCGCTATCAACAAAGATATCCTGCCTGTTATTGCCGCGAATCCAGATATGATAAACAGCCCCCGGGTAAGCGATTCGTAATGGAGTAGGCATAAATCCCCCCTTGCAAAAGGCTCCTGCTGCCTTTTGTAGTATATCAGAGGCCCACGACAGCGTCCTGTCGCAATAATTTATGCCTATAAATGCATGGTTTTCAGGATTACCCCTCAAAAGGCTCCTGCTGCCTTTTTATTTAAGCGCCTGCATGGCTTTGCGGATGGTTTCTAACGCGGGGGCGGGTGTTTTGATGCGAATGCCGTCTCCGAAGCGCGACGGAAGGAAGATCAGGGAAGAACCGAACATCTCCTGCCATTTCTGCACCGCCGGCATCCCGATAGGAGCCTTGGGGTGAAAAAAGATCTCGTAGGTTTCCCCTTTCTGCGTCACGGACCTTACTGACTTTTTCGCCAGATCTTTTTTCAGCTTGATTATGTCGGCGAGATTTTTTAATTGTACCGGAGCCGGGCCGGAGAGATCCTCAAGATTCGCGATTACCGCGTCCACCCTGTCCCGGTCCGCGTTCAGCAGCTTCTTGTAGAAATTCAGACGCTCCATATCGTCACCGATATATTCCTCCGGGATAAAAGCCGGCAGCTCAAGATCCATTCTCACATCGGGAAGATCCACGCCTTTATCCCGGCCCTTGATACGGTTGATCTCTCCGTTCAGGAGTTTTATATACATCTCAAGGCCGATGGAGTTTATAAAACCGTGCTGGCGCACGCCCAGCAGTTCCCCGGCTCCGCGAATCTCCATATCGCGCATGGCCAGACGGAACCCCGACCCGAGCTCGGTAAATTCTTCAAGGGCGCCCAGCCGCTTCATCGCGTCTTCGCTGATAACGGCCTCCCGCTTACGGTCCGAAAAGTCATCCATATCCCGGGCGTCCAGCTTCTCACGTTTGCGCCCTTCCGCCTTTGGCTGATGGCCCCTTTTCATCCATGACGGGTAGAATAGATAGCAATACGCTTTCTGTTTCTCACGACCGATCCTGCCCCGCAGCTGGTACAGCTGGGCCAGACCGAGTTCGTGGGCGTTCTCGACGATCATAGTGTTTACGCTGGGAATATCCAGACCGGATTCGATGATGGTCGAGGCCATAAGCACGTCATATTTTTTCTGGAGAAAATCCCACATGTATTTTTCTATCTGCTCGCCTTTCATCTGGCCATGAACCACCGCCACGCGCAGGTTCGGCATGAGCTTTTCCAGCCAGACCCGGCGCGAATCTATGGTCCGGACGCGGTTATGGACATAATAGATCTGGCCGCCCCGCGCCAGTTCAAAATTCACCGCGTTCAGCAAAGTTGTCTCGTCGAAAGGACGCACCTGGGTATGGATGGGCAGGCGGCCGACAGGCGGGCTCTCTATGACCGACATGGTCTTCAGGGTCGAAAGCGACTGGTAAAGCGTACGCGGGATGGGAGTGGCCGAGAGCATCAGGAGGTGTACGCCCTTTGCTATGGCCTTAAGCTTCTCCTTGTCCCTGACGCCGAAGCGGTGCTCTTCATCCACGACAAGGAGGCCAAGGTTCTTGAACTTAACGTCTTCCTGCAGCAGACGGTGCGTGCCGATAACTATGTCCAGCCCCCCTTTGGCGAGGTCCTCCAGTATTTTTTTCTGATCCTGCCGGGTTTCAAAACGGGAGATAACTCCTACCTTAACCGGAAAGCTCTTGAAACGGTTAAAAAAATTCCTGAAATGCTGGTCCGCCAGAATGGTGGTCGGCGCGAGGATCGCCGCCTGGCGGCCGTTGAAGACGGCGCGCATGGCCGCGCGCATGGCCACCTCGGTCTTGCCGAACCCCACGTCACCGACGACAAGCCTGTTCATGGGCGTCGGGGCGGCAAGATCGTCCGACACATCGAGTATGGCGGCCCGCTGGTCCGGGGTCTCATCGAAGGGGAAGGACTCGGCGAATTCGCTTTCCATCCTGCCGGCGTCCGGCAAAGCTATGGTCTTTATAGCCATGCGCTCTGCTTCTATCTTCAGGATATCGTGGGCCAGCATCTGCACCTGCTCACGCACTCTGCTCTTGAGCTCGTGCCAGGTTTTGGTGTCCATGTGGGAGAGCTTGGGA
>CAZPMW010000036.1:0-17947 GCA_964587805.1 uncultured Elusimicrobiaceae bacterium | reverse complement strand
CCTGCAGATAGCCGCTCTGCAGGACCGGCTCAAGACCGCCGGAGAAGCCGGCAAATCCGATATCTTCGGCGCCCACCTGGAGCTCCTGGACGATCCCGACCTGCTCGATTTTGCCGGAAGCGCCATAGCGAAAGGAAAGAGCGCCGCGTACGCCTGGAAAGAGGCTTTCACCGCCCACGCAGACCGGCTGGCAGGCATGGCGAACGAGCTGCTGGCGGCGCGCGCCTGCGACCTGCGGGATGTGGGCGGCCGCGTGCTCAGGCACTTGCTGGGAGGACAGGAAAGGGACATAGCCGGGCTTCCGGCCGGATGTATTTTGATCGCGGAAGAGCTCACCCCGTCCGACCTCGCCGCGCTGGACCGGACTAAAGTGCTGGGCTGCGCCACATCCGGAGGAGGCGCCACTTCCCATATCGCTATCCTGGCCCAGTCGTTCGGCCTGCCCCTGGTAGTCGGGCTGGAGCCGCGCGCGCTGGAGATACCGTCCGGAGCCGCGATCGTACTGGACGGTGACAAGGGCGCCGTCCGCCTGAACCCGTCCGCGGACGACATGGACAAGATCAAAGCCCGCCTCCTGCGTTCCGCGCGGCGGCGCGGTGAGGAGGCGGAGGCCGCCGGCGGGCCGGCGATTACGCTCGACGGGCACAGGATGGAAGTCTTCGCAAACATCGGCGACGCCGGTGAAGCCGCCGGAGCGGTGAAGCTGGGCGCGGAGGGCGTCGGGCTGCTGCGCTCGGAATTTCTTTTCCTTGACAGGGCCGCGGAGCCGGGAGAAGACGAGCAGGCGCGCGCCTACCGGACGGCCGCGGAGGCCCTGGGCAAAAAGCGGCCTTTCATCATCCGCACGCTGGACGTTGGCGGAGATAAGACTGTGCCTTATCTTAATATCCCTAAGGAAGCCAATCCGTTCCTGGGTGAGCGCGGCATCAGGGTCGGGCTGGACCGGCCGGAGATCCTGAGGACCCAGGTGCGCGCCATATTGCGCGCCGCCGGCGCCGGAGACGTGCGTATAATGTTCCCGATGATCTCCGATATAGGCGAGTATCGCGCGGCCAGGGCGATAGTGCTTGAGGAGGCGAAACGGCTGGGGGTTCCGCCGGTCCCCGTGGGCATAATGGTAGAGGTTCCGTCGGCGGCAGTTTTGGCGGAGGTGTTCGCAAAGGAGGCTGACTTCTTCTCCATAGGCACGAACGACCTGACGCAATATACGCTCGCCATGGACCGCGGGCACCCCAGGCTGGCCGGGAAAGCGGACGCGCTGCACCCGGGAGTGCTGCGGCTGATCGGCATGGTTGTGGAGGCAGCGCGCGCCGGCAAAAAGCCGGTCGCCGTCTGCGGAGGCCTCGCCGGTGATCCAAGAGGGATACCGCTGCTGATAGGGCTCGGGGTGACCGAACTGAGCGTAAGCGCGCCGGCTGTGCCGTCCGTGAAAGCGGCGGTGCGCCGGCTGAAGCTGGAGGACTGCCGGCAGCTGGCTAAGCGCGCTCTCGCCCTCGGAACGGCCGCCGAAGTGCGCGCCCTGATACCCGTTCAGACGCAGGAATAAGAGGAGCGGTCAATATATGGAAAACCCTGGAAAGAAAGCGTTCGCTCTGCTTCAGAAGATAGGAAAGTCCCTCATGCTGCCGGTGTCGGTTCTGCCGGTCGCGGGACTGCTGCTGGGGCTGGGAAGCGCCGGCTTCGCCATTGTCCCTGATATTGTTTCAAAGCTGATGGCCCAGGCAGGAGGAGCAATTTTCGGCAATCTGCCGCTGATCTTCGCCATAGGCGTCAGCCTGGGACTTACGAACAACGACGGCGTGGCGGCGCTGGCCGGAACGGTGGGCTACGCGGTCATGCTCGCCACCATGGGAGTGGTGGGAGCGATGACCGGGACCGCGCTCACTCCCATTATGGGAATAAACTCCATCGAGACCGGAGTGTTCGGAGGCATACTGATCGGGGGCGTGGCCGCGTTTCTCTTCAACCGGTACTACCGGGTTAAGCTGCCATCCTACTTCGCTTTTTTCGCCGGGAAAAGACTTGTGCCCATCCTGACCGCCTTCGCGGCGATAGCGCTGGGATGCGCGCTCAGCTTCGTATGGCCGCCCATCGGAGCGGCTATCTCGGGCTTTTCGGTTTGGGCCTCCAGCGGCTCGCCGGCCACTGCGTTCGGCATCTACGGCCTGGTCGAGCGTTCGCTCATTCCCTTCGGCCTGCATCATATCTGGAACGTGCCGTTCTTCTTCCAGGCGGGGTCCTATCTCGATCCCGGCACTAAGCAGCTGATCCACGGCGAGATATACCGGTTTACGGCCGGAGATCCCACAGCCGGCAACCTGGCCGGCGGATACCTGTTCAAGATGTGGGGGCTGCCTGCGGCCGCTATGGCTATTTGGTACAACGCTCCGCAGGAGCAGCGCGCGAAGATAGGCGGCATCATGGTATCAGCCGCTCTGACCTCCTTTTTGACCGGGATAACCGAACCGATAGAGTTCGCTTTCATGTTCGTGGCTCCGGTGCTTTACGGGCTTCACGCCATCCTGGCCGGCGCGGCTTTTTCATTATGCGTACTGCTCGGCATTAAACACGGAACCACCTTCTCTCACGGCCTCATCGATTATATAGTCCTGTTCCCGAAATCCACGCACGCGCTCTGGCTGTTGGTAGTGGGTCCGCTGTGGGGCTGCATGTATTTCGGCATTTTCAACTTTGTCATACGGCGCTGGAACCTGGCGACGCCAGGCAGAGAGCCGGACGCCGGACCGGAAGCGGCGCAGTCCCGGCCCGCCAGCGAGTTCCCCCGCCGGCTGGCCCTGGCCTTTGGCGGAAAGAGCAATTTAAAAAGCCTCGACTCCTGCATCACCCGCCTGCGCGTGGAGGTGCACGATATAAGGAAGGTCAGCGCCGAGCGCCTGAAGGGCCTGGGCGCCGCCGGGGTCATGATCGTGGGCAGCGGAGTGCAGGCGATATTCGGCACACAGTCGGAGAACCTGAAGACAGATCTGGAAGAATACCTGGCGACCGCTGGAGCCGAAGCCGAATTGGCGGAACCGCCGCAGGTCTGCGAACCTGCACCGGCCGCGGCCGGCTTCACGGCGCCGGAGCGAGATCCTGAAGCGGCCGGCAAAGCGCGTGAGTGGCTGGCCGCCCTGGGCGGGGCGGAGGGAATACGCTCCGTGGAAGCGTGCGCCCAGACCCGCCTGCGCGTGGTCATGGCGTCCGGCAAGGCTCCGGATACAGAGCGGCTGAAGAAGGCGGGAGTGCGGGAAATAATGCAGCTGCCCGGCGGGGTCTTCCACCTGATCGTGGGCCTGAACGCGGCCCAGTATGGCGCGGAGATGCAAGCGCTTCTCGCACGGTAGCGGCCGCTAAAACCTTACAGGTATTTCAGGACACAGAGGCGGCGGCCGGCTTCGCGGCGGCGGGGCCGGCGATAGGCAGCGTGAAATCCACAGCCGCTCCCCGGGGTTGGCAGTTGCGGATGGAAAGAGACCCGCCGTGTTTTTCCACTATTTCTTTCGAATTAAAAAGGCCGAGGCCGGTACCGCCTTTCTCCCCGCGAGTGGTGGCGAAAGCGGCTATGCCGCGCTCAAGCATATCCGGCGGAAACCCCGGACCGTCGTCCTCTATGGAAACCCGGACCGTCTCGCCAGCTCTGACCGCGCGCAGCACGATGGCACTTCCGGGCGTTAAGAGAGACAGAGAGTTGACTATCGCGTTTATGAACACGCGCTCGATGTGCGGTGCGCTGATCCTGACGTTCGGCAGGCCTTCCTCCACGCTCACAGAAAGCCGCACGTTTTTGCACCGGGCCTGCCTGGTGAAGATGGCCGCAGCGTTTTCCATAGGCGTTTTCAAGGGCTCCGCGCGGAATTCGTAGCGGGCGCCTTTTATCAGCGCCAATGAACCGTCTATAATGCTCTTGGCCATCTTGGCGGCCTGCTGCACGCGGCGGGCGTCTTCGGGAGTCGGTTTTTCTTCCGTCACCATTATCTCCGCGGACAGCAGAATGATCGAGATCACATTGCCGATATCATGCAGGAGGCTGGCTGTCATGCGGCCCACTTCGGCCGCGGAAGCGTCCGTTTGCGCTTTGTATTCGCTTTCCGAGGCGGCGGCGATCAGCTTCTCCACCTGGAAGCGCTTGAAGGACACTTCGGTCTCAAGCCGGCGCCTGGACATGGCGGCGCGGTAAGTCACCAATACCGAGAAGAAAAAAACAGAGGATTTGACGAAAAAGGCGAACATCTGCGCGGTATCCGCCCGGGCCGCCGCCGCCGACAGCGCGCCGAGACCAAGCACGCATAAAGCGGTGGTGACCGCCACTTCCGGCAGCCTGCCGGTAAGCGCGGCCGTAAAGATCGGCAGCAGGTACAATACCCAGAAATATGAAAGATGCCCGCCGGATCTTGAGAGGATCGCGGTTATGATGAACAGGTTTGACGCGAGCATAGCGTCCACCAGCCAGATGCTGACCCTGCTTCTCTCCGAGAAAATGCGGTTAAAAACAAAGTTAGCCGCCAGCAGCGACATGAAGAGGTAAAGGATATCCGGATATGCGATCAGCGGGTTCCGGCGATACAGATACGCCAGCGCCACCATAAAAACGGAGAAAAGCACCTCGTAGTTGCTTCTTGAAAACCCCTCGGTTTCCGCACGCTCCGGTAACAGGCGCCTCAAATTCATTTTCGAACTATAGCATTTTGGCGGCCGGTCAGGACACCGGCCTGGCGGAGTAAAAGCGATGCAATATTCAGCATTCTCCGACGCGCTGAGGGGGGCAGTCCGGCAGCGCCAGCCGATGACGATTCTCCGCGTGGATGGCTTGTGGACCGCTATTTCAGCTTGATATTTTTCTTAAGCCGCATGTCTCTGGACGAGGAGCCGGCGCGAAGCTCGAAAGAGCCTGGAGCCGCGCGCCAGGCGTGAATGTTTTCATCATAGAACGAGAAAGCGGACTTATCCAGCCGGAAGGTTACGCGCTTCTTCTCCCCCGGAGCCAGCTCCACTCGCAAAAAGCTTTTTAGCTCGGCTTCCGGCCTCTCCACCGCGGGGGAGGTGTCGCTGACATACAGCTGGGCAATCTCGGCTCCGCCAACCTGGCCGGTATTCTTTATATCCAGCGAAACCTCCGCCTCCGGCTCAAGCGACGAGTCGTTCAGCATCTTCACCGCGAGAGCGGAATATTTGAAACTGGTATAAGACAGACCATGACCGAACGGGAACCGGGGCGCGATCCTGTTCTTATCGAAATAGCGATACCCTGCGTATATCCCCTCTGCGTAATCCACCGCGCCGGAACTGCCCGGATAATTGCCGAACGCCGGTGAATCCTCCCAGCGCTTCGGCCACGTGACAGGAAGTTTGCCGGAAGGATTCACATGCCCAAGCAGGACGTCGGCTATGGCATTCCCGCCTTCCCCTCCGGGATACCAGGCCTGCACTATAGCTTTGACCTTGCCGGCCCAGCGCTCTACAAGCACAGGAGAGCCGGCCTGCAGGACTACTATCACATTCTTGTTCACCCTGGCCGCGGTTTCTATAAGCTCGTCCTGCCCCTCCGGCAGTTCCATGGTAATCCGGTCCTGCGTCTCGCCCTCGAGCTGGTCAGAATAGCCGGCAAACACTATAACGGCGTCAGCCTGGGCCGCGACCGCTGCCGCTTCCTTCATGCGGCCGGAGACAGGATCTTTAAAGCCGAGCTGGACCTGGGCGCCGCCGGTGCGCTCGTAATATTCAAGTTTAAGTTCATGATCGCGTCCGGTTTCCAGCCGGAGGCGGCTTACGCTGGTCGCCGGGGCGTGATCGTTCCAGTCGTCTATCACGAGCCTGCCGTCCACCCATAGGCGCGTTCCGTCATCCGCGCGCGTGGCGATGTCGTAATCTCCGCTCGCGGGCACACGCAGTATCCCCGTCCAGCGAACTGAAACGCTGTCGGCGTTAACGTCCTGCCATGGCGAGCCGTTGCCCCAGAAAAAACTGATCTGAGGATCAACCCTGGTGACTACCGGTTTGCCATTCAACCCGGTGTTATTGTAATACTCTGCGTAAAGGCCGCGCTCAATGCCGCCTCCTTTTCCCGGAGGCGGGCTCAGCCATTGCGCGCTGATTGGCGTAATGCCGCCCGGCATTTTTACTCCCGGCTCATGATTTATTTGAAGGCCTGGGCCGGCGCGGGAGCGCAGGCCCTCCAGAGCTGTAACCGGATACGCGGCCATCACCTGTGAGCTGCCTCCCCCGGAACAATAGGCGGCGGCGCCGGGGCCGAGCACGGAGACAGTCCTGACCCGTCCGTCCAGAGGAAGGATGCCGTCGTTCTTGAGGAGGACGATTCCTTTCTGCGCGGCTTCCAGCGACAGCGCGCGATGCTCCGGGCTATTGAGAACGGCGGTGGACGGGCGGCCGGAACCCTTGCGGTCAAAGACGCCGCCGCCTATCATGGCGCGCAGGATGCGCCTGGCCTTATCGTTAATAACGGCTTCCGCTACCGTGCCGGAGGACACCGCCTGCTGAAGCTTGCCCCCCCCGAAGAATTTACCGGACGGCATCTCCGCGTCGAGCCCGCCGTTAGCCGCCTCCACGGTACCGTGCGTCGCGTTCCAGTCAGAAACCACAAAGCCTTTAAAGCCCCAATCTTCTTTGAGTATCCGGTTAAGCAGGTCGTTATTCCCGGAAGCGTGATAGCCGTTTACTTTGTTATAAGCGGCCATGACGCTCCAGACCCCGGCGCGCACTGCCGCTTCGAAAGCAGGCAGATAGATCTCGCGCATTGTCCGTTCGGAGGCCCGGACATTAATCCGCATGCGCTCCGTCTCCTGGTTATTCAAAGCGTAGTGCTTTACGCTGGCAAGCACCATCCGGCTCTGCAAGCCGCTTACGTACGCCTCAGCCAGGCGCGAAGCCAGCCAGGGATCTTCTCCGTAGCTCTCGAAATTCCGGCCGCCCTGCGGAACCCGCGCTATGTTTACGCAGGGGCCAAGCAGCATATCTTTCCCCAAAGCAAGGGCTTCCTCCCCCATAGCGGCGGCGGCCCTGGCGACAAGTTCCGGGCTGAAGCTTGAGGCCATCATGATGCCAGCGGGGAAGGCCGTGACCTTATCCCAGCTGCCAGTGCGCACGCCCAAAGGACCGTCCGTCATCCTGAGCGCGGGTATGCCCAGGCGGCCATTGGCCGGAAGGTCCATAGAATTGACGCCGCTGAGCTGCGCTACCTTTTCGTCCAGGGTCATACGCCCCAGCAGGTCCGCCACGCGCGCCTCCACCGGAGCGGAAGGGTCCTTGTAGACCGGCCCCGCGGCCCCGGCGTGCGGCGAAGATAGAACAGCGCAAAGCAGAACGGAGAACAGATTACTCATATTATTCCAGATGGCAGGCGCGGCACGGCGCCCGCGCTCTTATTTCAGTCTAACATAATTATTTAAAAGGCTCAAAAGAACAACCAGCGCTATCCCGGCCCGGCAATTCAGGCTTCGCCGTCAATGTGCTAAAATATACGCATGGACCTCTCGGCGGAAATACGCGGCATCGTGTCGGATTCTCTGGAACAGACCTCGGAAACCGTTTTTATAACGGACGCAGGCGGCGTTATCATTTACGCTAACCCGGCTTTCGAGCGCCTCTCGGGGCGCGCCGTGCCGGAGGCGCTCGGGAAGAACGCCGTGATACTGAAAAGCGACGAGCATCCGGAGGCGTTCTACACCGGAATATGGGACACCATATCGTCCGGCAAAGAATGGGCGGGCCGCTTCATCAGCCGGCATAAGAACGGAACGAAATACATCTCGGCGGCCCGCATTTCTCCCGTGCGGAACGGAAAAGGCGCCATCACCCACTATCTGGCCCTCTGCCGCGATATAACGGGAGAAGCGGAGCTGGAAGAGCGGCGTACGCAGAGCCTGAAGCTGGATTCACTCGGACTGCTGGCCGGACAGTTATCCCACGATTTCAATAATCTGCTGACGATCGTCATCGGCTCAATAGAAGTGATCATTGAAGACATGCCGGCCCAAAGCGTCAGCCTGAAACTGGCACAGGGGATACTGCAGGCCTCTAAAGAGTCAGCCGGATTTATAAAGCAGTTGCTTATCTTCGCGCGACGTCAGGAATACGCCCCGAAGGTCGCGGAGCTGAACGCCGTGATCGGCGAGGCGAAAGAGCAGCTGGAAGGTCTGTCCGGCCCTCTGCATAAACTCGACTACCGCCTGGCCCCGGAACCCGCGCGCGTTAACGCGGAACCGGAGCAGTTAAAACAGGCCCTGATCAATCTTGTCATGAACGCCCGGGAGGCCATGCCCTCCGGAGGGACCATCAAAATAGCCACGCATAACCAGTGCGTCAAAAATGGCGGCGCGGCCGGAATCAAAGCCGGCGATTACGCAGTAATGGAAGTTTCCGACACCGGCCATGGCATACCGCCGGAAGCTATGGAGCATATATTTGAACCGTTCTTTACAACAAAGCCGAAAGGCAAGGGCGCGGGGCTCGGTCTGTCCGCCGTCTACGGGATAGTAAAACAGCATAAAGGCGAACTTGTCGCGGAATCCCGGCCAGGCCGGGGCGCGGTTTTCAGGATCTACCTGCCAAAAGCCGCCTAAACCGGAAACAACAGAAGATACCCCTAGTGATGCCAGCCATGGCTATGTGGAGGAAGGGATGGGTCAGGAAACTCGGCGCGGCGTGCCGGAAAGGGCTTTCTTCGAGCGCATCTACAGAAAATTCAACCGGAAGGAGTTCATACACCCCGATCCGCTCGAATTCGTATACCGATACAAGAGCGCGGCCGATCGCGAAATCGCCGGCTTTATCGCGGCCTCCCTTGCTTACGGCAACGTCAGGCAGATCCTGGCGAGCGTCACCAGGGCGCTCGGTCCTATGGGCCCTTTTCCCGCAAACTGGCTACGCGAGCACTCCGAAACGCGGATAGCCAGGCTGTTCCTGCCGTTCAAACACCGCTTCACCACAGGCGCGGAGCTGTCCGTTTTTCTGGCGAATATCAGAACCGTCCTGCGCAAGCACGGCTCTCTTGAGGAGTGCTTTTTCCGGCATTACAGCCAGACCCACAAGGATCTTTCTGAGACGATATACGCGTTTGTAAATGACCTTAACTCATCCGCACGCACCCCCACGCTTACGCCACATCCGGAGAAGAAAAGCTCTTTCAAACGCCTGAACCTCTTTTTGCGGTGGATGATAAGGCGCGACGCGGTGGACCCTGGAACATGGGGGCGTATTCCCCCGACAAAACTTATCGTTCCCCTGGACACGCATATGTTCCGCATAGCCCGGGAGCTGGGATTGACCGGGAGAGGGGACACCTCGATGAAAACCGCGCTGGAGATCACGGCAGCCTTCAGGCGCCTGAACCCTGCAGATCCGGTAAAATACGATTTTTCCCTCACAAGGACCGGGATACTGAAGACCGGGAGAGGGCCGCGCGGAACATTGGTATAATATCCTTGGTGTTTATATGCGACATACCGGCCTGTTCCTGAAAACACTCTTTGCCGTGGTAGCGGTGGAGCTGTGCCTTGATCTTATCTTTTTTTATTTCAACTCTGGCACCGCGTCCAGCATACTGCTGGATACCGTTCTGCTGGCCGTTCTCTCCGCCCCGACACTGTATTACTTCCTTGTCAGAGAACTGATAGTAATACAAAATGAAAGGGAATCTTTCCGGAACGCCGGGAAGACTACCCGCCTTATACTGGACTCCATAGGGGATGGCGTTTACGGGATGGACCCGGATGGAAACGTAATATTCTACAACAAGACGGCCTCGGCCATGCTCGGCTACGCGGACGGAGAAATCTCAGGCAAACATTCGCACGAATTATTCCATCACACCAGGGCGGACGGGACGCGGTATCCCGCCGGCGACTGCAAGATCTACGCCACCGCGCTAGACGGGAAGACGCGGCTGGTAAGCGACGAGGTCTTTTGGAAGAAAGACGGCACCCCGCTACCGGTGGAGTACATCGCCACCCCGGCGCGCGAAGGCGGAAAAACATCGGGCGTGATAGTAGCGTTCAAGGATATAACGGACCGCCGGCGGACCGAGCGGGAGATACAGATGCTCCACGCCGCCACCAGGATAATCTCCGACGCGCCCGATTTCCCGTCGGCGCTGAAACTGGTCCTGCGGGAGATATGTGAAAGCGGGGGCTGGGCAGTCGGCGAAGCGTTCGCGCTGTCGCGGGACGGCGAAAAGCTTGAATGCGCCGCTTTCTGGACCCCGGAACCGGATAAAATCAAAGTGTTCCCCGGGATCAGCGAAAAAACGGTTTTTCGGAAAGGTGAAGGGCTTCCCGGGCGGGTCTGGGCCTCCATGAAACCCGAGTGGATAGAGAATGTCACCCTGGATGGTAATTTTCCCAGGCTCCGGGCCGCGGCTGAGGACGGGCTTAAAGGAGCCATAGGAGTTCCAGTGCTGGCTGACGGGAAGTTCGTGCTGGCCCTGGATTTTTTTTCAAGACAGGAGATACACGATCTCACCGGCTTTCAGACTGATTTCCTCCCCGCCATAGCCGCGCAGATAGGCAGCCGGTTCCAGCTGAAGCAGGCCGAAGACGCGCGCAAAGCGGCCCAGGAACAGCTTTATCATGGCCAGAAGATGGAGTCGCTGGGCAAGGTAGCTGGAGCCATCGCGCACGATTTTAACAATATACTTACCGGCGCCAAAGGGTTCGCCTCGCTCGCGCTGGAAACCCTGCCGGAGAACGACCCCGCGTCAAGATATGTCAAAGAAGCAGCCGCGGGGATAGACCGCGGGACTGAACTGACCAGGCAGATACTGGATTTCAGCAGGAACAAGGCCGCGGACATGCATGAGCTGGACCTGAACGCGCTCATAAAAGGCATGGACGCCATGCTGAGCATGGTCTTCCAGCACCGTATACAGCTGAAGCTGAACCTTGACCCGAAACTCCCTACAATAAACGGCAATAAAGGCCAGCTGGAGCAGATACTGATGAATCTTGCAGTCAACGCCCGCGACGCAATGCCCAAGAGCGGCGAATTTTCCATAACTACCATGGCGAACCCGGCCATAAGCGGAAAGCCCTGCCCGGCCGAGTATGGCATAACCGGGGCCGCGGTAAGGCTGTCAGTGACCGATACCGGGCCCGGCATTCCGGATGAGATCATCAGCCGGATATTCGAACCGTTTTTCACCACCAAGCCGGAAGGCAAGGGCACGGGGATGGGTCTCGCCACGACATACGCGGTGGTGAAGTTGCATAAAGGCGGGATAAGCGTCACAAGCCGTCAGGGCCAGGGAACGACCTTCGACATTTGTTTCCCATCGGCCGGACGGCAGACATAATCAAACCGGGAGGAAAAATGAAACTGAAAGGCTCACGAACAGAAAAGAACCTGCTGACGGCTTTCGCCGGAGAGTCGCAGGCCAGGAACCGCTATACCTACGCCGCAAGCGTCGCCAAAAAAGAAGGTTTTATCCAGATATCTGAGATATTCGAGGAAACGGCGAATCAGGAAAAAGAGCACGCCAAGAGATTTTTCCGGTTTTTGGAGGGAGGTGACGTGATGGTGGAGGCCTCCTTCCCCGCCGGAGTCATCGGCTCCACCAAAGACAATCTCAAAGCCGCGGCCGACGGAGAGGCTCATGAGTGGGGCCAGCTGTACCCGTCTTTCGCAAAAACCGCGGAGGAAGAGGGGTTTCCGGCCGTAGCTAAAGCTTTCGAGCATATCGCCGTAGCCGAAAAGCAGCATGAGCGGCGCTACCGCGGCCTGCATAAGAACATCGAGTCCGGCACGACCTTTAAAAAAGACCGCGCCATCACATGGCGCTGCATAAACTGCGGCTACACACATGCTGGAGAGCAGGCTCCGGAGAACTGCCTGGCCTGCGCTCATCCCAAGGCGTATTTCGAAGTGCTGGCGGAAAACTGGTAAGCGTACACGCCGTAAGTCGTAAACAGTAAGTAGTGAACGGTTAAGCAATCAGAAAATTCTGAACGATTTACGGCTTACGGCTTACGAACCGAGGAGACAACCCTATGGATGAAAACATTAACGACACGACAGGAATGGAAAATAAAGAGGTCCTGAAGCGGACTGTAACGCTTCAGGGCAGGCCGGTGACCCTGCTGGGCGATGAGATGAAGGTCGGCCTCACGGCACCGGATTTCAAAGTAACGGATAACGACATGCTGCCCATGAAGTTTTTCCGCAGCTATAAGAACAAGATCAGCGTTATCCTGGCCGTGCCCTCTCTGGACACGCCAGTCTGCGACCTGGAAACGCGCCGCTTCAACAAAGAAGCGGAGGCGCTGGGCCCGGAAGTTAATGTGCTGACGATCAGCATGGACCTCCCGTTCGCGCAGAAACGCTGGTGCGGCGCGGCCGGGATCAAAACCGTACGAACCTTTTCTGACTATCAGAAAGCGGACTTCGGGAAAACTTACGGGGTGCTGATAAAAGAGCTGCGCCTGCTGGCACGGGCGGTGTTCATAGTGGACAGGGACGGCATCGTAAAGTACGCGCAGATAGTGCCGGAAGTCAGCAAAGAGCCCGATTACGAAGAGGTGCTGAACGCGGTACGGGCTATGATCTGACCGCGCAGGGCTGCACCGGGACAAATACCAAGGAGAACAACACATGGCTGAATTAAAAGAGATATATAAATGCGACGCCTGCGGAAACATCGTGGAAGTGCTGCACGGAGGGCCGGGAACTCTGATCTGCTGCGGCGCGGATATGCGGCTGTTCTTTGAGAACACGACGGACGCCGCAAAGGAAAAGCACGTCCCTGTTCTGGAAAAGAGCAAGACGGGCTTCAAAGTTAAAGTGGGCGCCGTGCCGCATCCCATGGAAGAGAAGCACTCCATTGAGTGGATAGAGCTGGTGGCCGACGGGAAATCGTTCAGAACGTTCCTGAAGCCGGGACAGGCGCCCGAGGCTGAGTTCTGCCTTTGCTTTGAACCCAAAGAAGTCTACGCCAGGGAATATTGCAATCTCCACGGCCTCTGGAAGGCCTAGGGAATACAGCGCCGGCCGCACTCAGGATCAAGATACGCGACAGCAATCAGGAGGCAACCTTTATGAAAAAGTACGTATGCAAACTCTGCAGCTATGTCTACGACCCACAGCTGGGCGATCCGGACAATTCGGTTCCGCCCGGGACCTCTTTTGAAAAGCTGCCTGAAAACTGGGTCTGCCCGGTATGCGGGGCAGGCAAAGAAGAATTCGAACCGCAGAACTGACCCTGAAAACGCGATTGCGTTTTAAGGGAAGATAAAGGATCAAGGCACAAGGACAAAGGGAATAACAGGAACTAAATTGTTTCCGCCTTTCAGCCTTGATCCTTAGTCCTTTATCCTTCCCGGAAAATTCCGCTGAATTTTCCGGGAATACAGGCACTCGGCTTCCGTGTTCATGCCGTTGCGGTCAAAGAGTTCGGCCAGTTTGACGACTCCTTCACGGTCTGAGGTCAGGTCGTAGAGGAAGATGGAATAGCCGGCGGTGAATACGGGTTCCCGGCTTTTAAGCCAGTCGTAGGTCTTCTGGTCGGCGTAGTACGTGCTCTGCAGGTTAGTAGCCGATACGGCAAGCAGCAGCTTGTCAGCCCGGCAGAGATCTTCCCCTGTCCCGGCCAGCTCGATGTTGGAAGAAGTCCCGAGCGGCAGGTATTTCATACCGTAATATTCGGGGCGGGCAACACCAAAATATGACAGCACAACAGGGGGGTTCCCCCTCCGCCCGAGCCAGGCGGCCAGGCTCTTTATGTCCTGTCCCCAATCCAGATTGGAATCCACCAGGAATTTATATCCGTTGGCCGGCCCACCGGCCAGCTCGTTAAAATAGGCGAGTGAATAGGGACCGGTCCTCACAAGTCCCAGTGCCCAAAGCGCCAGCAGCGGCGCCAGGAGAACAAGCAGCGCTTTTTTTTTCACGGCGTAGACCGCCCCCAGACCGGCCAAGACGGCCAGAAACGGCATGATGGGCAGTATATGCCGGCCTCCTATCTGCACTTTCGCGTTCATCGCCAGCACAAAGTAGATCAACGGCGGCAGGATAAGCCAGAGATAGTCTTTTTTGAAAGAACTCTTTAGCGCCGCCAGCCCGGCAAGAGACAGCGCCAGGACCGCCAGCGGCGTCTTTACGCCCAGCGCCAGCGGGAAATACCACCAGACCCCGCTCAGATAATGATGTCCCCACACGAAGGACGATCTGCCCCGGTCAAGCATTTTAAACATCCCTTCAAGGCCGGAAAAGTACAGCTCTATGTTGAAATTATAAACGCAAGCTACCGTAATAACTACCGCGAGCAGATACACCGCGATATACCGGAGAAGCCGGGCCGGCCGCACTTTCGGGTCCAGCAGGTTGTGCCCTGTCCAGAAAGCTATCATAAGGGGAGGGATTATGAACATGCTGAACTTTGATACCATCGCCAGGCCGGTCAACAGGCCGGTAAGGGCCGCGTAAGCATGGCGCCGCCCGTTCCCATACAGATTCGCCGCTTTACGGCCTACGACGCCCGTGGCCGCGCCCGGAAGCGCAGAAAACATATACCCGAGGCAGAAGGCTCCGAAATAAAAAACTGAAGGGGCGGCATCGGTGGTAACCAGGGCATTGTTAGAAATAAACACCGGCATGAGGGAGAAGACAGCCACGGATAGCGCGCCCGCTGGCGGGCCGGCTATCCCGGAAGCGAAAAGCCATATAAAAAACGCCATAAGGCCGCTCCAGAGAATGAGCGAGAACACCCTGGCTGTATTGAGGAGTTTTTCAGCGGACACTGTATTCTGATACAAAAAAAGATCTCCGTAAAAGTACATCATATGCCGCGTGAAGGAAGGATGATTAATAAAAACATTCGGTTTATAAAAAAGAAGCGGCAAGGCGTTGGTCATCTGCGCCAGCGGCGGGTGCTCCGTGGGAACCATGTTGTACAGCCCGGTGGCTAGGACAGAGTATCCGCTCGCGAGATGTACGGTCTCGTCGTAGGTGGGAGCCGCGGACCTGATGAAGGCGAGCCCCATGAATAAATGCGCCGCCAGGGCCGCCGCGGCGCAGAATATCAGTGCTTTTTTCTTATTCACAACGGATATGATACAAAAACTTCCGCCGGCGCCGGCAATAGCTTCGGGCGGGAACTTCAGACAGCCAGGATCAGGCGGACATGAACTATCTGTTCTTATCCACAAAATGCGTGATCGTATATTCGCAGGCCTTTTCCAGGGTAGGCAGGATCTTCGTACTGTAGCGGATCATCCAAGGGCTGCAGTCTTTGAAACTCAAGGGAGAAAAGGTCACCACGAATTTCCTGAGGTTATGGGAAGCGTGAAAGACCTCCATGCTTGTCCCGATGCTGGGGCGGTTATAGTTGACCAAAATGATATCGGCCGTCGTCACATCCTGAAGGTCGAACTCCACTATCTCATTGGCAGAATCAACCTCCCGGTCGCGAAAGTTCCTCCTCATCGGATCCAGCAGGTCAAACTGTCCGCCAAGGAGCTTTTTCGCACGCTCGCGCCATTCGCGGGCCTGCCCCTCATGTTCGTCCATGATCGGACCGCTAAGATAAACCGTAAGTTTTTTAGGCATATTCCCTCCGCAACTTTCTGTTATTGTATAATATGCGCGGAGGATCCATGAAATATATTCTGACGTTGCTATCGGTAGTTTTCCTCTACGCCGGCGGCGCTGAAGCCCTTTCCTGGGACTCGCTCGTTTCCGGAACAACGCGTTCCATAAAGGGTTTTTTCACGCCTTCGGCCGTTAATGAACCGGCCGCGTCCCCCGGGCCGGCTGAAAAACCAGCACTGCCGCTCAGTCTGCCCGCGGCCGACGCGCAATCCTACCTGGCGGATTACAAACCGTCGCTGCTGGACGTGCGCACTCCCGAAGAATACGCGGCCGGGCATCTCGAAGCCGCCGTTATCGTGGATTATTACTCACCTGATTTCAAGAACAGGCTGGGACAGCTGGATAAGACCGCCAAGTACCTTATATACTGCAGAAGCGGCAAGAGAAGCGCCGCTTCGCTGACGATCATGCAGGAACTGGGATTTACGGATATCCGTGATATAGCCGGAGGGTTCAACGCCTGGACGGCGGCCGGCTACCCAGTGGTAAAATAGCGCCCGAACGCACCTTATGCCCGCCGAGACCCCTCCTGCTAAAAACGCCCCGGCCGACGCGCGATACGCGCGGCATGCGGCGCTGGCTAAAATCGGGCCGGAGGGACAGACCAAACTGGCTGGCAGCACGGTACTTATAGTCGGCTGCGGGTCCCTGGGCAGCGCTCAGGCCGGGTTCCTGGCCCGCGCGGGGATCGGACGGCTGCTGTTGGCGGACCGGGACATCGTGGAGGCCTACAACCTCCCTACCCAGATACTATACGACGAACAGGATGTGCGGGAGCGGCTCCCCAAGGCGGAGGCGGCTGCGCGCCACCTGCGCGCTGTTAATTCCGGGATCAGTATCGAGCCCGTAATAGCCGACGTTACCGCCGCTAACGCTGAAGGCCTGGCAGGACGGGCGGATCTGGTGCTGGACGGCACCGATAATTTCGAGACCCGGTATCTGATTAACGACGCGGCGGTGCGTGCCGGCAAGCCCTGGATCTACGGCGGAGTGCTGGGCACGGACGGCATGGTGCTGGCGGTGCGCCCCGGCGTTGGCCCCTGCCTGCGCTGTCTTTTTGAGGACCCGCCGGATTTGGGAGCCCTTCCCACATGCAATGCGTTCGGGGTTCTGAATGCCGCCGCTGCCTGGGTGGCAGCGCTTCAGGTTACCGAAGCCATCAAGATCCTGACCGGCGCTGAACCTGACGGATTCAAGCTGTATAATCTGGACATCTGGCGCGGTTCGGTCACCGCGGTCTCAGCGGAGCGCCGCGCCGGCTGCGCGTGCTGCGGACAGCGGCGCTTCGAATTCCTGGATTCGAAAAGGAATCGGACATGATCAATTTTATCCTGAACGAGAAACTGGTACGCACTGATGAGCATCCGGGCATGGTGCTTCTGGAATTCATCCGCGGCGTCACCTGCCTGTCCGGAACCAAGGACGCGTGCCGCGAGGGCGAATGCGGAGCCTGCACAGTGCTGGTAGGGTCAAGAAGGGAGGACGGCAGCGTAGCATACAAAGCCTGCGCCTCCTGTCTGCTGCCGATAGGAGATGTGGACGGCTGCCACGTAGTGACGGTCGAGGGTCTCAGCGGAGGGACTCTTACCCTGGTGCAGCAGCTCATCGTAGAACATAACGCCTCGCAATGCGGTTTCTGCACCCCCGGCATCGTGCTGTCGCTGACCGGCTTCTGCCTGGGCAGCCCCGGGCTTTCTTACACCGACGCTGTCGACGCGCTGGACGGCAACATCTGCCGGTGTACCGGTTACGTTTCCATACGCAACGCCGCGCGCGCGCTTTGCGAGCGTCTAGCGAAGATAGAAGTTCCGCCCTCGAAGCGGCTGGGCGCGCTGGTGGCCGCAGGCGCGGTGCCGGAGTACTTCCGCGGGATCCCGGACCTGCTCGCTCCGCTGCAGGCTGAGTCCGTCCCGTCCGGCAAGGACGCCGTGCTTGTGGCTGGCGGCACCGACTTGTTCGTGCAGAGGCCGGAACAGCTGATGGAAGGCGAGCTCAGTTTTATGTCAAAACGCCGCGACCTGGACTATATCCGCGCGGACGGAGAGGTTCTGCGGGTAGGCGGCGCTGTAACGATCGAGGGCTTCCGCGCGGCGGAAGCCGTGCTCCGGCATTTCCCGGGCCTGCCGGAAGACCTTCTGCTCCACTCGTCGGCTATCCTGCGCAACAAGGCGACGCTGGCGGGCAATATAGTAAATTCATCCCCTATCGGTGACGTCACCATCATCCTGCTGGCGCTCGACGCGCGCCTGATCATCGCCGCGCCCGGCGGCGCGAAGCGGGAGGTCCCTCTCTCCGGGTTCTTTCTGGGCTACAAGAAGACGGACCTGGCCTGCGGCGAGCTGGTCAGCGAGATCGT
>CAZPMW010000035.1:13774-19409 GCA_964587805.1 uncultured Elusimicrobiaceae bacterium | reverse complement strand
CGCGGTCTGTCCGGCGCTGAAGCCTCGGAGCCCTCCGGCGCCTACCGCGCCAGAAGAAAATCCAGCGATCCTGATCTCGCGCTGCAATATGGCCTGCGGCTGACCGACACGTTCAGGGCCTGGGACTATAACACTGGTTCTTCCACCCGGGTTACGGTGGCGGTGATAGACACCGGCATAGACGCTTCGCATCCTGAGCTTGCCTCAAAATTGACTGGCGCCAGCCAGTTTTTCGATCCGAATAGCCTCCCCATCCACGGTACGCAAAGTCAGAACAATCCCCCGACTCCCGCTTGCAACCACGCCACTCGCGTGTCAGGGGTGGCGGCGGCCTCTTCGGATAACGGTTCCGGCATAGCCGGCGTGTCCTGGGGCGCGCGGCTTCTATCGCTTAAAGTGTTTAATGACGCGGATTGCTCTTCGGATTGCTCTAACAATGGCGCAAATGTTTGCGTGACGGATGACGTCACTATTATAAACGCCATAAACTACGTAACCGGCCTGCATAATTCCGCCGCGACAGGGAAAATAGTGGTGAATATGAGTATAGGTGAATCCGGCGCCTGTGCTTCCACCCTCCAGGCGACTCTTACAGCCGCGACAACTACCGGCCTTATGCTGGTCGCCGCGGCCGGGAACAGCGCGGCGGCGGGCGTGGATTCCCCGGCAAATTGCCAGGGGGTACTTCCGGTCGGCGCCACGGATATCAACGATGTCGCCGCTGTTTTCTCAGCGCGCGGGGGGGGGATGACTGGAGCCGGAGTTGTGGCGCCGGGAGTGGGAGTTTACACAACGGATCTCAACGGCAGCTACGCTTACGCCGACGGCACTTCTTTCGCGTCTCCTTTCGTCTCCGGCCTAGCAGCCCTGATGTGGTCCGCCAATCCGGCCCTTACCAATAGCCAGATCGCCGACTATCTCAGGGTTTCGGCCACGGACCGCGGGGCAATCGGGCCGGATGCCATATACGGTTATGGGCGTGTCAACTCTTTTAAGGCCATGCTGTACGCTGTAAACGGAAGCGCCGCCGGTTATACCGATAGACCTGAATTGGCAAAAGCTTACGCGTATCCTAATCCTTACACTTTTTCCTCCGGCAGGCCGCTTTCCTTCTCCATGCCTGATAATCTTCTTGGCGCGGAGCTCGAGGTCACTATCTATACAGCCGAGGGCGAGAAAATAAAAAAGATAACCGGGCCGGCATGGGACGGGAAGAACGAGGCCGGATATAAGGTGGCCAGCGGCATTTATCTTTTTTTTATGAAGACAGAGAACGGTACCGCCAGAGGTAAATTCGCGGTGCTGAGATAGTAAGCCGTAAATAGTGAGTAGTAAGTAGCGGGAAATTTTAACTATTTACGATTCACCGCTCACGATTTACGAAAGAGGGATTATGATGGTTTTTAATAAAACTAAAAACGTGCAGGTGGTTGCCGGAGCTCTCAAGGCAGATTCTTTTATGACCAGGCTGTTCGGGCTTATCCCGCGCAAAACACTGGAGCCGGAGGAAGGGCTGTGGCTTGACCCGTGCGCCATGATACATACCTGTTTCATGAGCTTTCCGATTGACGCCGTCTTTCTTGACGCGGGCTGCCGCGTAGTGCGCGTCTGCGCTGCTCTTAAGCCATGGCGCTTTTCGCCATGGGTGCATGGCGCTAAAAGCGTGCTGGAGCTCGCTTCAGGCTCGGCCGCTGGCCGTGTTGAAGCCGGCGATGTGCTGGAAATTGTATTTGAAAGATCCCTACAATAAGTTTATAATTGTTTATATATGCCGCCAGCTAAAGGTTTACAGCGAAGCAAGAACCTCAGGGAGATCCTGATAGCGGGCGGCCTCGTGCCTGAGGATAAGCTGAAAGCCGCGGAAGAGACCGCGAAAAAAGAGAACAAGCTCCTGCAGGTGGTGCTGACTGAGCAGAAGCTTATTGCCGAGCTCCAGCTGCTGAAAGTGCTGGCAGATGAGTGGGGTTTTAAGGCGGTTGACCTCTCCAAGATGGAGGTGCCGAAGGAAACGGTTCAGAGCCTGCCTGAAGCTATCGCCACGCGTCAGAACTGCGTTCCGTTCGCCGTTAAGGATAACGTGATGTTCCTGGCGATGGCGGACCCGCGCGATTTTCTGGTAGTAGAGGACATCGGGCTGCGAACCGGCATGGAAGTGCAGGCGTTCCTGGCCCTGCCGCAGGGGATAAGCAAGATCCTGGACGGCGTGTACGGCAAGGCTGACGCCGCGCAGGTGAACCAGCTGGTGGAATCCGTCACACAGGCCGCGCCCAAAGCCGAGGGGGAGGAGGAATCCTTCTCTATCGCTGAGGAGGCAGAAAAAAAAGACATCGGCGACGTGGACGCGTCCGCGCCCGAGGTGGAGCGCCTGGTTAACGCCATAATTCTTGGCGCTCTGAATATTAAGGCTTCTGATATACACATCGAACCGTTCGAAGACCCCAACGGCAAGAATTCCAAGGTGCTTATCCGCTACAGGGTAGACGGCATGCTTAGGGTCGCCTCATTCTCAGTGCCGTGGGCCTACAGGCAGGCCATCAACGCCAAGATTAAGATCATGAGCAACTCGATGAACATCACGGAGCGCCGCATACCCCAGAGCGGCCGTATCCAGATCATCGCCAAAGGCAACCCGATAGAGTTCCGCGTGGAAATAGTGCCGACCGTTTACGGCGAGTCCTGCGTGATGCGTATCCTGGACCGCGCGTCTGTGCGCGTGGATATCAAGATCATGGGCTTCCTGCCGGATACGGAAACCACGCTGCTTAAGCAGTTTCAGGGGATAGGCGGGAAAAAGAATTTCGGGCTTATGCTGGTCTGCGGGCCCACTGGTTCAGGTAAATCCACCACGCTCTACGGATGTCTTAACTACGTCAATCGCCCCGATATCAAGATACTCACCGCTGAAAACCCGGTAGAGTATAACATCGACGGCATCGTTCAGGTCCCTGTCAATCCGGACATCAAGCTGGGCGAAGGAAAGAAATTCGATTTCGCCACGGCGCTGCGCTCCTTTATGCGCCTCGACCCAGATGTCATCATGGTGGGCGAGATCCGCGACGAGGAGACGGCGCATATCGCCCTTGAAGCCGCCATGACCGGCCACCTGGTATTCTCCACCATACATACCAACGACGCGGCCTCAGCGCTCGAGCGTCTTACACAGATGGGTATTCCACGTTTCGTGGTGGCCAACACCATGAAAGGCGTGCTCGCCCAGCGTCTGGCCCGGCGGCTCTGCGGGGAGTGCAAGAAGGAAACTGACATAGCGCCTGAGGAAAGAGCGGTGTTCGAGGCCAACGGCGTGAAGATCCCGTCCGGCGCGAAAATATTTAAACCTGTGGGCTGCGAAAAATGCAAGACCACCGGGTACAAGGGCCGCCTGGGTATGCACGAACTGCTCATCCTTAACGAGGCTATTCGCACCCAGCTTTTAACCGACCCTTCCGCTATCCCTGTCAAAAACATGGCCATGAAAGCAGGGATGCGCTCTCTGGCCATGGACGGCCTGGAGAAGGTGCTGCTGGGACATACCACGGTAAAGGAAGTGCTTGGCGGCTCGGCCGACTAGGCGGATTTATTGTCGCTGGAACATATGTTTATGCGCAAGAAAATTATTTTAGGACTCTTTATCGCGGCGGCCGCTATAGGGCCGGCTTCCGCCGACTCAGGAATTTACGCTGATTTCCCGCAGGCAACCGCCTCCGACCTCAGGCCTTTCGCCCGGGACCTGGGCGGGCTTTTGGGCAGCGGCACGAATCAGACGGCGCGCGTGCTCGGGTTCGGAGGCTTTGATATAAGCGGCCGGGCCGTGTATCAGTTCGAGCCTTCCAGCAGGAACGGAATACTGAAGAAGAACAAGCCTTTCGGTTTCGGCTGGGTGCAGGCTGAGATCGGGATGCCCTTCCGCCTTGACGGATTTATAAAGGCCGGCTCATTCGCTAACATGGCCCTTGCCGGCGGCGGGCTCAAGTATGGCCTGACCCAGCCCCAGAGAAAAATACAGGTCATGCTGGTCGCTACCGGCGACATGGCCTCCCATAGGTTCTTTTACGCCACTCATTTCGCCTCGAACCTGGTCATCTCCCTGAATACTCCCAAATCCGTCTTCTCTCCGTATTGCGGCGCGGGTATGGATTACACCAGCCTTACGGCGCAGTATATAGTTGATCCCGGCAGCTCATCCGGCCTGTCCTCTTTATCAGGACACCGCGTTTCAGTTCTTGAGCCAAGATACACAGCTGGTCTCAAGGCTACGTTCCTGACCTATGGCTATATCTCTGCGGGCTACACCTACACGCATGGCCGCGGCCTGATTACAACCGGCCTCGGCCTTCGCGTATAAAAGAACATTCCGGGGCCGTCAGCCTTTGAATTTTTCTTTAAAATCCCGGCGTAATTCCCTGTCCGCCGCCTGTTTCTTTTTCGCTTCGTGTTTATCCGGGGCTTTTTTACCTCTGGCCAGCGCGAGCCGTATCTTCGCCCAGCCGTTCTTGAAATAAACTTCCAGCGGGATTATGGCCGCGCCCTTAATGGCGGTGGCATTTTCTAGTTTTTTTATTTCTTTTCTATTCAGAAGAAGTTTCCTGGTCCTGATCGGGTCCAGCTCTTTGACCGTGTTGAAGGCGTAGGGCGGGATGTGCATGCCGTAAAGGTAGAGGCCGTCTTTCTCCGCCCTGGCGAAGCTCTGCGCTATCTGCGCCTGTTTCAGGCGCAGCGACTTAACCTCCGGACCTTCCAGCACCAATCCGGCCTCAAAGGTTTCCAGCACTTCGTAATCATACCGGGCCTTACGGTTCGTCGCCACGGTTTCTATTACCGGCTCAGATTTCTTCATGTATTTGCCTTAGCGCCCCAAATATCCTAGAATTCTAACATAATTAGTATTCCTGATGGTGTAGACTTCAGCGGTTTGCTTCGTCCCGCGCAGTTGTTTTACGCGGGGTGAGATAGATGGGCGGGTGGCGGAACTGGCAGACGCGCACGGCTCAGGACCGTGTGGCCGAAAGGCCTTATGGGTTCAAGTCCCTTCTCGCCCATTCATTTTTATGCAGTAAAAGCCCGTTCCGTATTAACGGAACGGGCTTTTGTATGGATTTAGAAGGGACTTGAAACTGACGCCTGCGGGTAACTTCTCAGCAACTTTAAACTACTATTGACAAGTGCCATGTGTTTAGTTAGACTATACGCGGATAGAGACTCCGACCGGGCATTATTGATTTATGCTCCCGTGCCGGTGTTATATCCTTAGCATTATCCAAAGCAGGAGGTTGTAAATGAAAATGAATAAGAAAGGTTTCACCCTGATCGAGCTTATGATCGTGGTGGCCATCATCGGCATCCTTGCCGCGATCGCTATCCCGAAATTTGCCGATATGATCAGCAAATCCAAGGAAGGCGCGACTAAAGGCTCTCTGTCTTCTGTAAGAAGCGCCATTCAGATATACTACGGAGACAATGAAGGCTGGTTCCCGGCCCAGGGCGCTACGCCTCTGGACTCCCTGACCACAAACGCCAAGTACCTCGCCGCGATACCGGTGGCCAAACTGCCCGGCACCGGAATAGCTGACGACGCCACAGTAAGAGCCGAGGTAGCTGCAGGAGTAACTATTCCGGCCGGCGAAGGCGGCTGGTTCTA
>CAZPMW010000035.1:0-13764 GCA_964587805.1 uncultured Elusimicrobiaceae bacterium | reverse complement strand
TGGCCCCACTACAACAACAACTCCCCGGCCACCAACGCCACTTGGGGCAACTTCGTGGTCAACTGTGTTCTTGAAGACATAAAGAATAAAGAGCTCACTGACGCCAGTGAGGCCGGCCACGTCTTCACGTCATGGAGCACGTTCTAATCAGCGGTACTTATCCGCCGGGCGGATAAAGCAAGCCCCAGCCCCTCCCGAGAGGGGCTGGGTGCTTTATAATCCATGACAACCTATGCTATTTTGATATTCGCATTAGCTTTCGGCCTGGTGCTGGGCAGCTTCCTCAATGTCTGCATTTCAAGGCTGCCGGAAGGGCTCTCTATCGTCAAGCCGCGCTCGCGCTGTCCCGGATGCCTGGCGGCCATAAGCTTTTACGACAATATCCCGCTTTTGAGCTTTCTTATCCTGCGTGGCCGCTGCCGCCGTTGCGCCGCTCCTATTTCGTGGCGGTATCCGTTTGTTGAGCTGCTCACCGGCGTAGTCACTCTGCTGCTTTTCATGAAGTGGAACGCGCAGCCGCTCTGGCTGGCCGCTGCGCTTTCAGCCGCATATATCCTTATAGTTGCAGCCGTCATAGATTTCGAGACCATGCTGATATCCGATGTTTTCCCCTACGGGTTGGCCGGTATCGGTCTGCTGGCCTGTTTCGTCAATCCTTACTTTTCAGGCTCTGCGCTCAGTCGCCTCCTCAGTTTCTTTTCAGGCGCTGCTTCAGGTGCTTTTATCATATGGTTTATGTCCTGGCTGGGTAAAAAAATATACGGTAAAGAGGCCGTAGGAGAGGGCGATATCTTCCTGATGGCCGGGATAGGGGCAGTAACCGGCTGGGAGGGCGTGCTCTCGGCGCTGATAATGGCGTCTTTCTTCGGCTCTGTTTACGGTATAAGTCTGATGCTGGCCAAAAAAGCGAAGCGCTTTGATCCCATTCCATTCGGGCCGTTCCTGGCCATGGGCGCGGTGATTAACCTCTACAGTCTCGTCAGGATAACCGATCTGTTCATGTGATCAGGGCCTGACCTTCCGGTTTCGCTGTCATTGGTCTATGAGAAAATACGGTTTTTTCTCCTTTATTTCTTTTCTCGCTTTAAATTTTCTTTTTTCCCTGGCCATAGGGCTGGGGTATTTCCCGTTCGCGGGTTCCCACGCGGCCGGTATAGCGTTCTCAATATCGGCCTGGCTTTCCAATACTTTCATGATCTATGCCGCCCTGCTGGCCGCGGCCCTGATCCCGTACTTCGCTTTCGCCGGAGCGGCGATCTTTGCTCCGGTCTTCGCTTTTATACAGCTGACGCTGATCCTGGATGTGATCATCTACAAGCTTTTCCGTTTCCATATCAATTCCATGGTCATTAATCTGGTGATCACGCCAGGCGGTCTGGAGACCCTGGGGCTTGGCCTCTCCACGCGGCTCCTGGTTGTTTCAGCGGCAGTCGCTCTGCTGGTTATGGAAATCCGGCTGTATCGGGCGGTTATCCGCTCCTCCGCAGATAAAAAGGGCCTTGCCCGCATATTAAGCCGGAGATGGAAGCTTCTGCTGGCGTTTTTCCTCTGGCTGACACTTCTGAATAAAGGGCTGTGCGCGTGGGGTGTGGTCTGTGACCTGAACTATATCACCGGCAATTTCAGGCTTTTTCCTTTGTATCGTGCACCGGATATAACGAGGCTGGCTATGGAATCGCTTGGTGTGAAGCCGCCTGATGAAGTTCAAGTCCATATAAGCAAAGAGCAATCCAGGCTGATCTATCCGCGGCGGAAGCTGGAGATAGTTCCGCAGCCAAAGCCGCTTAATATCCTGATTATAGTTCTGGAATCTTTTCGCAGCGATGTCATGAGTAAGGACATTACGCCGAATCTATGGTCTTTCTCAAAGAAGGCGGTTTATTTCAGCGACCATTATAGCGGAGGCAACGGTACCAGATTCGGCATTTTTTCTCTTTTTTACGGTATGTATGGCAATTACTGGTTCACTATGCTGGGCGAGCGGCGGGGGCCCGTGCTGATAGATGTGCTTAAAGAGCAGGGGTATGACCTGCGGGTATTCTCCGCGACGGAGCTCAGCTACCCGGAGTTCAGAAAAACTTGTTTTATTAATGTGCCTGCAGAGGGCGTTTATGATAATCCCCCGAGCGCAGGCGTTACTGGCAATATCGCGATCAGCGGCAGATTTATCGAATTTCTAAAAAATCGCAAGGGCCTGGCCGGAGCCGTCACAAAGAGTGAGCCCTCCGTCGCGGTCAGGGCCGCTGGCGGGACCGGAACACGGCCGTATTTCGCTTTTGTTTTTTTCGACGCTTCGCACAGCTATGAGTCCCCCGGGTCCTTCCGGAAGTTTCAGCCTGCCTATAGAGACGGGGAGGTCAATTATCTGACCCTGGATCCATCCGATCGCCGGGCGCTCTTTAACAGATATAAAAACTCGCTGTTCTTTGAGGACTCGCTCGCGGGGGGGATACTTAATGTCCTTGAGCGCGGCGGGGGGCTGACTGATACCGCCGTGCTGATCACAGGGGATCACGGGGAATCCTTTTTTGAGCATGGCTATCTCGGACATAACCGCGCGTACAACAGCGAAGAAGTGAAAGTTCCGCTATTATTCTACCTGCCTGGCCGCGCGGCAGGGATCGTGGCCTCGGCCACAAGTCACATGGATATAGTTCCATCGCTGATGAGGCTCGCCGGGGTTAAGAATAAGCCAGCCGACTATTCCAGCGGGGAAGATATATTTAACGGGGCCGTGCGGCCTTTTGTGCCGGTTTTTTCCTGGGACACCTCTGCCCTTATCAAGGACGGCTATGCTGTAGTGATGCCGTTCGATATCTATCATGGCGGGGTTACGCTTTTCGATCCGCGCTATGCGCCGGTTCAGGGAAGGAACGCCCTGGCCCCGTTTATTCCAGACATGGTGAAGTTCCAAAAGGAGGCAAAACGGTTTTATCGGTGATATTACCGCTGTTCAGATTGGTTCGCGCGGGAGTACCAGGCAGCTATAAAGAACAAAAACCCGCGGGCGCGGGTTTTTTGTTTGTGATCGTTCCGGGCGTCGCGCGTTTCCGAGGACTGCTCCGGTTTTCCCAGTAAAATCTTCGGAGAGGAAGGGATTCGAACCCTTGAAGCACTTTTGGCGCTTACAGACTTTCCAGGTCTGCGCCTTCAACCGCTCGGCCACCTCTCCACCTGTCGCACCCCTCGCCTAATGCTCGGGGCGGATTGCCGCCGGACCTCTAAAGGAAATCGGTCCGGTGCTTCCCAAGGGGGGCGCTGCCCCCCATTCAATCGGCGCTGGCTCCCTGCGCTGCGCTTGGTCGCTGCACTGAACCCCCCGAAGCGGAAGCCTACTCAATAGTGTGGAAGCAGAGTTGCTTCCTGAAATCAAATGGTTGGGGAAGGATTCGAACCTTCGTAGGACGTAGTCCGCTGGTTTTACAGACCAGTGCATTTGACCGCTCTGCCACCCAACCTTATTGGGCTCTGCTATTGTTAATACTAGCATTTTTAGGCAATGAAGGTAAGGTTTCCTGCGGGGTTTGCCCCCGCAGCGGAGCAGGGCCACGCGCCGCGCCCGGGAGGGAATGCCTCCGTTTAAATTGCTAAAATTGCGTATATGTTCAACAGCGGGCCGCGACGGGCGGCCGCCGCTTATGAGCGCGGCAGTATGGCGGTAAATTCAGAAATGATTCACAACACACAGGACGACAGCGCTGCATTAAAGGAGTCAACGGTGCTTTCGACCCTCTATTTTCTATTTTTCCTCTCAGGGTGTTCGGCTCTTATCTATCAGGTGATGTGGCAGCGCCTGCTGTTCACGGTGTTCGGGGTAGACATAAACTCCATCACTATCGTAGTGTCAGTCTTTATGTTCGGGCTGGGGCTGGGCGGAATGGCTGGCGGGTATCTTGCCGATGCCTGGCCGGAGCGGGCATTGTCTCTGTATGTGGCGATCGAGGTGGGTATCGCCATGTTTGGATTTTTTAGTCCGTACATAATAAACACCCTGGGTGATACCTGCGCCGGAAGCGGACATCTGGTAACTGTAGCGGCCAGCTTTTTGGCTCTGGCCGTTCCCACGCTGTTAATGGGGGCCACCTTTCCCATCCTTGTCATGTATATAAACCGGTATAAGCGGAACATCGGGGACTCGGTCGGCGGACTGTATTTTTCAAACACATTGGGCGGCGCGATGGGCGCGGCTTTGTCCGGGTTTGTCCTGCTCTATTTCGTCGGGATCGCGGGCGCCGTTAATGCCGCGGCCGCTCTTAACCTTATCGTCGCAGTTGTCGCCCTGGTTGTGTTCAGGAGATAGAACAATGTACCCCGCCTGTCTGCTGGCTTTTTGCACAGGATTCTTATCCCTCAGCCTGGAAATTCTCTGGGTGCGGCTATTCACGTTCGCTAATCATTCCCTGCCGCAGGCATTTTCTTTTGTGCTGGTGTTTTACCTGCTCGGCATAGCGCTCGGGGCTCATATCGGTAAAATATTCTGCAAAGGGACCCGGAATTTATGGACCGTTTGCGGAGCCGCGCTGATATTATCATGTCTAGGCGACTTCGCCCTGCCCTGGTTTTACGCCGGCACCGCGCTGTCTGATTTTGGACTGCTGACAGGCGGGGGCTGCATACTATTCGCAGCCGCGCTGAAGGCCGTTCCGTTCCCTGTCGCGCACCATCTGGGAGCGCAGTCGGCGTCGGAGGGGGCCGGGCGCAGACTGTCGCTGGTCTACGTTTCCAACATCCTTGGCGCGACTTCCGGGCCGCTGTTCACCGGGATTGTCCTGTTGGCATATTTCAGCACGCAGCATAGTTTTCTCATGGTTTCGGCTTTAACATGTCTGACCGCGATGTTTTGCCTGTGGCGGTCAGGTTCCGCAAGGCTAATGGCGCCAGCCACAGCCGCCGCTGCATGCTGCTGCGCGCTGGCGATTATGTCGGGCGCGCATGGCTTCATTATTAAAACCGCGTCACCGGGCTATGGCCGCATACTAGATATCATTGAGAACCAGTATGGCGTAATCGTCGCCTACGCAGGCGGTGCCGGCGGAAATGTGATCTTCGGGGGCAACGTATACGACGGACAGATCAATCTGGACGCAGTAAAGAACTCCAATCATATCAACCGTGTGATAGTCGCTTCCGCGCTGGTCGAAAAACCGGAGCGAATTCTCATGATCGGCCTCTCGGCCGGTTCCTGGCTGAAGATAGTGACGGGTTTCCCGCATGTGCGCCATGTGGATGTGATTGAGATCAACCCCGGCTACCTGGATCTCATCGCGGGGTATCCGTCTCACGCCTCCGGCCTGCGGGACCCCAGAGTGAAGCTCCACATAGACGACGGCAGGCGCTGGCTCAAAGGGCATCCGGAAGCGCGTTACGACCTGATCATCATGAATACCACTTTCTTTTGGCGCGCCTACAGCACTAATCTGCTGTCCGCGGAATTCCTGCGTCTGGTCAAACGGCACATGAACCCCGGGGCGGTGATGGAATATAATACTACCGGCTCGCCGGATGCCTTCAGGACCGCGGCCTCTGTGTTCGAGCACGCGTATATGTATGAGAATTTTGTGATCGCTTCGGATATCGACTGGCGTAGCAAACTCCGTGGGCCAGCGGCAATAAAGCGGCTGTCTGAGCTGAGCCTGGACGGCCGGCCGCTCTATCCAGGCAGCAGGCGGGACGTGATCGCGGCTCATTTAAAAACACCCATTCTCACGCTCGGGGATGTTGAGAGGCGTTACAGTGCCGGCGGCAGACGCCTGGAAATAATTACCGACAATAACCTTATAACGGAGTATAAATACGGCCGGCCTTTTTAGCGCGCCCTGTCCGGCTGTCCTCCTGCAATAATTCAGGCCTGCCCGTCCACGGTTAAATAGTATAATTTGTATAAGTTCCGTTATTAATTAAACTTATATTAACCTGTTGTTGTGTAGGATTTATCTGCCGGTTTCCGGAGGCTGTATGTGTATAGCCGTGCCTGGTAGGATAGTGTCGATAAAGAAAAACAACGCAGAGGTCGATTTCAGCGGAGCCAGGAGAACGGTTGCCCTGGACCTGGTCGTCGGCGTAAAAAAGGGAGATTATGTTCTCGTTCATGCAGGTTTCGCAATTACGGTGCTGGAGAAAGCCGAAGCCGAAGCGACATTGAAGCTTTTTGAGGAGATATATCGCAGTGAAAACGCCAAGCCGCAGCCGCTTTGATCCGCCCGCCTGGCGTGACCGGGGCATGGCCGGCGCAGCTCTGAAGGAGATGCGCCGGCTTGTCGCGGCGGCGCACGCCCGCACCGGCCGGGTCACTGCGCTGATGGAGGTCTGCGGCTCACATACGATGGCTATTGCTGCCAGCGGTATGCGCCGCCTTTTCCCCGAAGGTCTTAAAATGCTGTCCGGGCCTGGCTGCCCGGTCTGTGTCACGGCCCAGGGCGATCTCGATATGGTTCTGGAACTTGCCGCGCGGCCGGGAATTATTATCGCAACTTTTGGCGATATGCTGAAGGTTAAGGGCTCCTGCGGTCTGGATCTACAGTCAATGCGCGAGCGGGGGGCTGAGATAGCCGTGGTTTATTCTCCGGTGGACGCCGTTTCCCTGGCCGCTAAAAACCCGGGGCGGCAGGTTGTTTTTATCGGTGTGGGGTTTGAGACCACCGCGCCGGTGATCGCAGGGGCTGTGCTGCGCGCCAGGGCGGAAAAGGTGGGTAATTTTTCCGTTCTGACGCTTTTTAAGCTGGTCCCTCCGGCGCTGGAGCTCCTTTTGAAGGCGCCTGGGCACAATATTTCGGGCTTCATGCTGCCGGGGCATGTAAGCGCCATAATAGGCCTCGACCCTTACAGGTTCGTGTCCGATAAATATTCCGTGCCCTGCGTGGTTACCGGTTTTGAGCCGCTTGATATTCTCGCCGGCGTAAATATGCTTCTGCGGCAGATAGTGTCCGGCGGGCCCTCCGTAGAGTCCGAATACGGCCGCGCGGTCAGGGCCGGCGGTAATCCGCGGGCCCGGGAAATAATGCGGGAGGTTTTCACCGTAACCTCCGCCCGATGGCGGTCTATCGGCCTGATCGGGCGGTCCGGCCTCGGCTTCAGCCGTTCTTTTTCCGGATTTGACGCCGTGAAGCGTTTCAACCTGACCTACCGCGAGGCTCCGGAGCCTAAGGGCTGTATCTGCGGACCCATTCTTTTGGGGAAAGCGTCGCCTTCCGACTGCAGGCTTTTCGGCAAGTCCTGCTCTCCGTCAAGCGCTGTGGGCCCGTGCATGGTTTCCTCTGAGGGCGCGTGCGCGGCCTGGTTTAAGTATGGAGGACAATGAATATCGAAACTCTAAAGGTCTTCAGGGACCTTGTGGATACGGGCAGCTTTTCCAAGACCGCCGAGCTTAATTTTATTTCTCAGTCGGCGGTCAGCCAGCAGATAAAAAAGCTTGAACTGGTTCTCAGGGGCAGACTGTTCACCAGGACGGCCAATAAAATAGCGCTTACCCCCTGCGGAGATAAATTCTACGCGGCCGCGAAGAAGATCGTCCTTATTTTTGAAAACTCCATGGTCGCGATAAAGGAGCTTTCCGCTTTTAAAGCCGCTGAGGAAATAAGGATCTCCACCATCTACAGCGCCGGCGTTTACGTGCTGCAGAGCTACATCCGGAAATTCATGGCCGATTATCCGACGATCAGGATAGGCGTCGAGTACCGGCAGTTTTCTCAGATTCCCGGGGACATCGTTTCCGGCAGCTCCGACTTCGGTATAATGGCCTGCCCTTACCGAAGGCTTCCGGGCATCACTATGCGTCCTATCGGAGAAGATGAAATGGTGCTCCTTACCGGCATGTCCGATGAGCTGGCGCGGAAGTCCTGCGTGTCAGTGGGGGAGGTCGGCGGGCGTGATTTTATTCTCTTCGACAAAGCCGTCCCTTCCAGAAAATATATTGATAATTTCCTGAAAAGCCACGGGGTGAAAGTTAACGTCAGGATGGAGCTGGATAATGTGGAAACCATAAAAACCGCCGTCTCCTCCGGGGTCGGGCTCGCTATCCTGCCCTTCTCCGCAGTGCGGGAGGATGAGCGGGACAGCATGCTGCATGTCATACGGTTTGCCGACGCAGCAGTCTCCCGGCCGTTGTATCTGCTCTATAATAAGTCGCGGAAGCTCTCCGCGTCGGCGCAAGCCTTCCTCAACATGTTTCCGGAAAAACACAAACCGTCCGGGCCGGGCAGGAGAGTGCAAATATGCCTTCCGAAAAAACCGTAAAGCTCGGACACGGCAGCGGCGGGCGCCTGAGCCATGAGCTCATTGAAAGCCTTTTCCTGAAAGCTTTCGCGAATCCGGCGCTGGCGCCGCTTGAGGATGCCGCCGAGGTCCGGGCCGGAAATGTGCGGCTTGCCTTCACCACTGATTCCTATGTCGTAGACCCTCTTCAATTCCCGGGAGGGGACATCGGCCGCATAGCTGTCTGCGGGACAGTCAACGACCTCTCGGTCCAGGGCGCGAAGCCGCTCGCGCTGTCAGCCGGTTTTATAATAGAGGAGGGCTTTTCTCTGGCGCTGCTGGGCCGGATCGCCGCTTCCATGCGCCTGGCGGCCCGTGAGGCCGGCGTTTTTATCGCCACCGGAGATACCAAGGTGGTGGAGAAAGGCAAGGCGGATAAGCTGTTCATCAATACTTCCGGGGTGGGGCTTATACCTAACGGCCTGAAGCTTTCTTCCGCATATATACTCCCGGGCGACGCGGTCATCCTGAGCGGCCGCCTGGCCGATCACGGGGTAGCGGTCATGAACGCCAGAAATAACCTGGGCCTTTCAGGAGCCATCAAAAGCGACGCCGCGCCGCTGAACGCCATGATCGCGCTCGCGCTCAGGGCCTCCCGGCGCATACGGGCCATCCGTGATATCACGCGCGGCGGACTGGGTACGGTTTTAAACGAGGCCGCCTACGCGTGCAGCGCCTCAATAGAGATCGAGGAAACCGGGATCCCGGTTTCACCTCCTGTGGATAGCGCCTGCCGTCTGCTGGGTCTGGATCCTCTTTATGTCGCCAACGAGGGCAAGGCGGTGTTTTTCGCGGCAGCGGCGGACGCGCCGAAGATCGTCTCGGCCCTGCGCGCAAGCAAATACGGGCGGGAGGCCTGTGTCATCGGCCGTGTAGTGAAGGGCCGTCCGCAAGTCCGCCTCCATACCGCCATAGGCGGTACACGGCTGGTGCTGATGCTGGAGGGGGAACAGCTGCCCCGGATCTGCTGACCTGGTTCTTATGCCCCCTATTATAAGGAAGAGGATCCTGATCAAAGGCGTGGTTCAGGGCGTGGGTTTCAGGCCGCATGTCTACCGCCTCGCGGTGGCGCGCAGTCTCTATGGCTGGGTAAAAAACGACGCCTCCGGAGTCACTATCGAGGCACAGGGCGCTGCCGAGGATCTCAGGATTTTCATCAGGGAGCTGGAAAGCCGCAAGCCGCCGGCCGCCACCATTGACTCACTCATCCACTCGCGCATCGCGCGCGCTTCTGACACTGATTTTATAATCGTAAAAAGCGGGGGGAGCGTAAAGGCCGAGGCGCGGATTCCGGCCGACCTCTCCCTCTGTCCGGATTGCAGGCGCGAATTATCCGACCCCTCGGACCGGCGGTATCTTTACCCTTTCACTAATTGCACCAATTGCGGCCCCCGCTTTACTATCGTAAAGAATATTCCATATGACCGGCCCCTGACCACGATGAAGGGGTTTAAAATGTGCCCCGGCTGCATGGCTGAATACCGGGATCCGCTCAACAGGCGTTTTCACGCCCAGCCCAACGCCTGTCCTGTATGCGGACCCTCGCTCAGCGCCTGGTATAAAGGCAGGCTGATCCGGGGCTTGGCCGCCCTGGAGCTGGCCGCTGACTTTCTGGCGAAAGGCAGAATAGTGGCTCTCCGGAGCCTCGGCGGTTTCCATCTGGCCTGCGATGCCTCCAATAGCGAATCCATACTGAAACTGCGGTGTTTTAAGGACAGGCCCGCCAAGCCATTCGCCGTAATGACCGCGAACGCCGCTGAGGCCGGGAAACTGTGTTTTGTTTCCAAAGCAGAGCGGAAAATACTGGAGTCGGTATCAGCGCCAGTGGTCATGCTCAGGATGAAAAAAGCCGGCGCCTTTGCGCGGGCCGCGCCGGGGCTTTCCACATTGGGCGTGATGGTTGCCTATACGCCGCTTCATGCTGCCCTTTTTAGGGTGTTGCGTGGCTCCGGATTTAAAAATCCGCTGGTAATGACCTCAGGCAACCTCCGGGACGAACCTATAGCCAAGGACCTCGCCGGGGCCGAAGAAGCGTTTGGCGAAGTGGCGGACCTTATAGTATGCCACGACCGCGAAATACATAACCGCGCGGATGATTCCGTGGGGTTTTACGCGGGCGGCGCCTTCCGCCTCACGCGGCGCGCCAGGGGCTATGTTCCTGATTCAGTCCGGCTCGAAAGCTGTGCGGCCGCCCGGCAGGGCGGCGGAACGGTGCTGGGCTGCGGCGCGGACCTGAAAACAACCTTCTGTCTTACGCGCGGCGCTTCGGCGTTCCTCTCGCAGCATATCGGCGACCAGAGCGAATACGCTAATCAGGAATTTTACGGAGAAACTATCGGCAAAATGAAGATCCTGCTGCGGGTCAGCCCGAACGTGATCGCGCACGATCTGCACCCCGATTACCATTCTTCAAATTTCGGGCGCTCTCTGAAAGGCGTAAAGGTGCCGGTCCAGCATCATATGGCGCATGTTCTCAGCGCCGCCGCTGAGCACGCTATAGACAGGCCTTTTATAGGCGTTGCCTGGGACGGGACCGGATACGGGACGGACGGGAATATCTGGGGCTCCGAATTTTTTGTAATAGATGGAAATTCCTGGCGCCGTGCGGCCCACCTGAAGTATTTCCCATTGCCCGGCGGTGACGCGGCAACACGGCAGATATGGCGCTCCGCTCTTTCACTGCTGATGAGCGCCCTTGGTCCGGCCTGGCGCGGTGAAGCGGGCAGATTATTCCAGGGCTTGGACCGGAAAGCCGTTGAGGCAGTGGCGGGTATGACGGTGAAGGGTGTGAACGCTCCCCTGACTTCCAGCATGGGGCGGCTTTTCGACGCCGTGAGTTTTATCGCCGGGCTTGGCCCCGAAGCCACATATGAGGGGCAGGGGCCGATGGAGCTTGAGAGCCTTTGCGTACGGCCCTCCGCCCGGCCTTATGCCTTTGACATAAGCAAACAGGCCGGAGTCTTTCTGATAGATCCGGCGAAGGCTTTAGCCGCCGCTCTGCGCGAGCGGGGCGTCGGGCGCGCAAGGCGCATCTCCGAAAGATTTCACTCCGGTCTGGCCGGGATGCTGGTTGATACGGTTTCAGCCATCAGCCGGGACAGCGGAATAAAAACGGTGGTCCTGGCCGGCGGTGTGTTTCAGAACCGGACGCTGCTCGAGCTTGGGATGAAACGCCTGAAGCGCAATGGCTTTACGGTGTTCGCGAATGAAAAGGTGCCGGCCAATGACGGGGGAATAGCCCTCGGCCAGGTATATTACGCCCTGAAACGCTTTCGCCAGATTTGACCCTGTCGGCGGGTTGTGTTACAATTACATATAAGATGACACGTATGGGCAGAAAACTTTCAAGGTTCGGGGTTTCGCTGGAGCGGGATCTTCTGCGGCGGTTTGACGCTTTTATCTCCCATGCAGGCTATACAAATCGTTCCAAGGCCATAGCCGATCTTATCCGCAAGGAATTTGTGGCCGATGCCTTTTCCAAGGGCGGCACAGTAGCCGGCGCAATAACCCTGACCTATGACCACCACAAGCGCGAAGTGGTAAATAAGCTGCTGAACATCCAGCATGATCACGGCGCCACTATCATCTCCGCCCAGCACGTGCATCTGGACCACGACAACTGCCTTGAAATAATAGCAGTCAAAGGTCCCGGCGCCAAAGTCAGGGCGCTGGCCGACTCGCTTAAATCGGTCGGCGGCGTTAAACACGCGACTTTAAGCGTAACCGGCGCGGACAAATAATTTTTTTGGGTTCCTAGTAGCACGAAAATAATAAACGTAGTAAATTATAGCCCGGGAGTCTGATTCCGAGGCGCATATTATCCGGAGGCGTTCAAATGGAAAATGGCGCGATTCTGGTCACGGCTGCATCGTTGGGATTTATCCACACAGTGATCGGCCCGGACCATTATATTCCGTTTGTCGCCCTCGCTAAAGCCCGCCGATGGACCTGGGAGAGGACCGCCTTGGTTACCTTTCTCTGCGGAGTGGGGCATGTCGCGAGTTCCGTGCTTATCGGCCTGATCGGCATAGCGCTTGGTACCTCGGTCGCACGGTTGGAATGGCTTGAGGGGCTCAGGGGAGATGCGGCGGGCTGGCTATTGCTGTCTTTCGGCCTGGCCTATACGCTCTGGGGCATCAAAAAAGCGGTAAAGGGTGAAAAACATTCGCATTCCCATCTGCATCAAGACGGGCCGGCGCATTGCCATGAACATCCTCACGAGGATGATCATGCCCATATTCACGGGGATACCGCATCCGCAACTCCCTGGGCGCTTTTCATCGTTTTCGTATTCGGTCCCTGTGAACCGCTCATTCCGGTGGTAATGTATCCGGCTTTGAAAGGCAGTCTGGCGCAGGCGCTGGCCGCCGCCGCAGTGTTTTCGGCGGTTACGATAACTACGATGATGCTAAGCGTCGCCTTGCTTCTGAAGGGCGTGCGCTTTTTGCCAGTAGGGCGCATGGAGCGCTATGCCCACGCCTTGGCAGGTTTTGCTATTCTCGCCTGCGGGGTTGCTGTGAAAGCAGGGTTTTAGTCCGGTGAGTGCGCGGGAGCTAAAACACACATTATAGAAAGGTTGTATAATTGTATGCGCGTGCCGGTGCGCGCGCGGTTTTTTGTGCGCGCTCGTCAGATGGCAAAACAAAATGGGTAAAAAATCAATCTTGGCCGCCGTAGCCCTTGTCCTGGCTGTTCTTGGCTTTTTTGCGGCGCGTACGGCTGTTGCCCCTCCGCCCTCCGGGTTTTTCCCGGGAGGGGAGGCCGGCTTTTCCGTGTCTACGGGGACCTTTGCGGGCGGCTCGTTCTGGGGAACTCTGATGGACAAAGGGCGGCCTGCGGGGGAGATCTCAGCTCTCGAAAATGCTTTGCAGAAGGTGGTCAAAGGTAAATTCCCGCGCTCCGGAGACCTTTATGCGCTGGCGCTTTCCACTTCAGGTGATATAGGAAAATTTTCACTTGTCAGCGGCGCTTTCATCTATGAGCTGGAGAAAACGGCAGATGGATCGTTTTCAGCAGTTGCTTCGACACTCGCGGTGACAATTGAGACGAAGTCCGTCTCCGGTGTGATTGAAAGTTCCCTCTGGGGGTCCTTGGCCGCAAAGAACATCCCGCCCGCCGTCATAATTGATTATGCCGATATATACGCCTGGGAAATTGATTTCCTCACGGAGCCGCGAGAAGGTGACCGCTATGCTTTCATACTGGAGACCGGGGTTGCGGCTTTGGGGCAGCCTGCTTTTCAGAGGATAACCGCGGCGCTGTACTCCGGTAAAGAGGCCGGTGAAAGAGCGGCTTGCTTTTATAAAGGCGGCTACTACCGGCCTGACGGGAAGTCGCTTAAGAGACAGTTCCTGAGGGCCCCGCTGGCGTTCCGCAGAATAAGCTCCTATTTTAACCCAAGGCGCTTCCACCCGATATTAAGGATCTTCCGGCCTCATAATGGCATAGATTACTCGGCTCCGTCCGGAACGCCCGTTTCGGCCGTCGCAGACGGGTCGGTTTCTTTCGCCGGCC
>CAZPMW010000034.1:0-19454 GCA_964587805.1 uncultured Elusimicrobiaceae bacterium | reverse complement strand
GGCCCGTCCCAGAGCTGGTCCTGGGCGGCCGCCACCTCGCAGAAGAACGCGCCTTTCATGGAGATGGTCGGGCACCAGGTGCGCTGTACCCAACAGTCATCAATAAGTTCGTTCATGTACTCTTCGCTCTTTACCACGTCTTTCACTGCGACTGTCATGCGCTGGTGGCGGCAGACCTTCTTCTGCTCCGGATTATGCTCGTTGTAGGCGACAAACCCGAAAGTTTTCTGCACCAGTTCCTTGTATTTGGGCCAATCCTTCCCGCCGGACGTCCAGAGCCCCATCTTCTCGCGCGGGAATTTGGATTGGATAAGAGCGCAGCAATCGGCGAATTGCGCGTGCAGGATTGGCTCTCCTCCGATAATGCCTATCCTTGCCGGCCAGTCCTTCAGTGAATCCAGGGCTTTACCCAGCACCTCCAGAGTCATGTCGTATTTTTGGTCTGCCCGCAGGTGCCGGTTATAGCGCGAGCAATAAAGGCATGACATAAAGCATTTCGAAGTAAGCTCTATTTGGCAGAACCAGGCGCTGCTTATGGGTTTCATTTTTATCTTCTCCCGTTAAAAGCTGTTTATCCGCAAGGCAGTTACCATTTGCTTCGTATTTCTTCGCACAGGCTTTCCATGCATACGTCAAATCGCTGATGCAGATTGACGGCGACCAGGTCCCGGTAAACAATGCAGTCCGTCTCGGCCCCCACCCTGGTGCCGGGCACGGTGGAGTCTTCGATCCGGGCACCCGGCATCGCAACATAAGACAGCGCTGTTTTTCTGAGCGTCGGATAGTCCAGTGTGTAATTATTTTTTCGGGCTACGCCGGCTATCACATCCCAATGGAACACGGTTTCAGGTTTGCGGTTTTTTTTGATCGACATTTGGTGGCTGCCCACAATGACTTTTGAAACCAGCTGGTCCGAAGACCTGATCGGGACATGCGCCAGCCGGGACTCCAGCAGCCGGGATGGGCAGCACTTTCCTCCGGGCAGAATGAATTTATGGTTCCCCATTGAAACGCAGCCGGACAGCGCCAGTGCCCTGGGAATAATAATCTTGCTTTGCTGGTAGGATTCTTTGTAACTTTGCCCGAAGTTGCTCCATAGCGGATTTGCATACAGAAAATACCTGTCTGACAACGGAATAAAGGTGGCCCAGTTCAGCAGCCCGCAACTTCCTTCCGGCAGCCGCGCCAGTTGAGCCAGCAGCGTGCCTTTCTCCGCCTGGACAAACTCGTCCGCGTCCAGCGGAAGTATCCAGTCATACTCTCCGGGGGCCGCCGCCTCCCTTACCAGTTTCGTGATTATTATTTCCTGCGGATGCGCCACGGAGCTGTCGTCAAAAAGCGTGATCGGGAAACCCTCATTTATAAGCCTCTCCAGGATCAGCCTGGTTGCGTCGCTGCTGGCGTTATCCAGGATAAAGAAGCGGTCTATAACCCGTGAATTTATCCGCACAAATAACTCGATGATATCGCATTCGTCCTTAACCATGGAAACCGCAGCGATTTTTTGGGTTGGCATTGTTTTATCTTCCGCTTAACAGTTTTTCCGCGCTTCCCGCGTTTTTTCCTCCGGGCCCGTATTCCCGGAACGCCTCTGTCGCCTCCAGAAGCGTTTTTATCCTGTGACCGTAAGTATGCTCGGCCAGCGCCCTGCGCCTGCCTGCTGCGGCTATGGCAGACCGGCGGGAATCGTCCGCCAGGTACTGTTCCATCTTTGATTGCATATCATCTTCCCCAGTAAATGTGACCAGCTCCCGGCCGGGCTCGAAAAGCTTTTCAAGCATACCGCGGCCTGCGTCAACCAGCTGGAAAGCTCCCGCGCCGGCTATTTCAAAGGTTCGTGAATTAACGCCATCCGCCCCTATCTTGCGCGGATCCAGCCTGCCCGCAGCGCATTCACCGGCAAGGCGGTGGATATTAAGAACTATTTTAGCCCCTGAATAAAATTTTGCGGCTTCCTGTTCTCTCACAAAGCCGTCCAGCACGCGCACCCCTGGCAGTTCGCCCCTGTAGGTACCCCAATTGCCTATCAGCACGGTTTTGTGCCGCGCGAGGAAAGGTGCCGCAGCCTTCAGCAGCCGCACGCGCTCCGGGTACGCCGCCCCTATGAAGCAGATGTCGCTAGCGTAGTTGGTAGAAGCCGCGACTTCTGGCGCAGGCTTATGGACGGCCGGGTCGTGCGCGTGGGGCAGGAATTCCGCGCAGGAGATGCCGCTGGCTTCGTAGACCGGAAGGCACCGCGGCTCACTGGTAAAAATCATATCGTAGTACCCGGCCCGGGACATGTAAAGTTCCAGCTCATAGGGGTCGTCCATTGTCCAGGCGACCGTAGTTATCCCCATTGCTTTCAGGGCTGTCAGGGCGCTTTCTGAAATTCTCGTTCCCTTCATGGCCACCACCAGGTCCGGCCTGAAAAGCACAGCTTTCTCCACTAGCGTTCCGCAGGCCCATCCGATCACGGAAGCTTCGTCGCAGCTGCCGCTTTTCCCCTCTTCGGCCAGGCGGGTGAAAGCCTGGCTGATAAGCCCTATCTTCTCCGAGAGGTTGAAGAATTCCGCCTCCACGTCCAGACTCTTTAAGCCTTCAAAGGCTCCGCGGGAAATCTGCCAGCCGCCCTGGCCGAAGGAAGTCCCGGAATCCACGAAAAGCACTCTTTTAATATCGTTCATCTTACCCCCGCTTAGGCCGCATCTTCCTGACTTTAAGCGCCAGCTCCACTTCGGATACGCCCATGCTAAGCTCTCTGGCTATTGCCAGCGGGCTGTCGTTTTTCTCCGAGGCTTTCCACACCGCCGCCATTCTTTCGGAGAAAGCTGACGACCGCTGTACACCAGGGCCCTGGCCCACGGCTCGAAGCGCGGCCGTCGGACGCTTAGGTCTTTGTTTTTTAACCTCAGCGTCCTTCTGCGCAGCCGCTCCGGCGTACGGTCTGTTAAAATGATTGGCAGCCCGGTATTTCCCGGTGGCGTGGAGACCGATGCTCAAGGCTGCCCGTGTCCGCGCGGCGTCGGCGATAACTTCCAGAGCTTCACGCGCGGGTTCCTCCCGGTCTTCTTTGTCAGGGACGTGATCGTGGCACGACTCAGGCCTATTAATCTTGTCCCCCGGCCGCTTTACCAAGCCGGACATGGCGGACATTGATTCGCGCTGACCGCGGTCATTTTCTTCCAGCAGTTCCAGCCGGCGGGCAAGATCCTGCCCGGGCCCATCAGCCTCGCGCAGCGCTTCCCTGAAGCTCTGTGCCTGCCCGGTCATACCAGGCTTTAGCAGTGAGTAGGCAAGCCCGGCTACGCCGCACGCGGCCAACAACGCAAATACGGCAGTCACAGGTCGCCCTCGCACCCTATCATGCCGCGGATCTTCGTCATTGACTGTGAAAGTACCTGGCAGGCCCTGGACTCCGAAACGCCCATAACCCGGCCTATTTCTTTAAGCGTGAGGTCCTCATAGAAGTAAAGGGTCACGGTAAGCTGCTCCTTTTCCGGCAACTTCTTTATGCAGGCGGCTACGCGCTCCTCGCGCATGGAGCCTTCCGCCAGCAGGTCCGGGCTCTCGTCTCTCGAGGAGAGACCGAGATTCGTTTCTTCAATTTCGCTCAAAGAATCGATGGGGATGAAAGAAACCGGGCTGGAATCCACCAGTATCTTTTCATACTGCTCCATAGAAAGACAGGCCTCGCCGGATATTTCCGGCCCGGTGGGCGCCCTGCCCAGCCTGTCGCTCAAGCCTGCGACGGCCTTCTCCAGTTTCTTGGATTTTTCACGGACCCCGCGCGGTATCCAGCTCAGCGAGCTTAGCTGGTTCAGGATCGCCCCCCTTATCCGGTAGGTGGCGAAGGTCTCGAACTTTATGCCCCGGGCCGGATCGAACCGCGATAGGGCGTCAAGCAGCCCCACCAGCCCGATAGCGACCAGGTCGTCATAGTCCACCAGCGGCGGAAGATTATATGTAAGCTTGGAGGCTATATGCCTCACCAGCGGCATATACCGCTCAATCGTATCGTCCGTCGCCTGCACCCCCGGAGCGTAAGCGTGTATCCGGTTTTCCATGGTTATCATTTTTACTTTTCTCCTTTTTTCCCGCACTGCAGTTTTCGCGTCCATTCAGGCCCGCGCGGCGCCGTGCATTCTCTGGTACTGGTACATAAGCCTGGTTATCCCCGCCTCCGCGGCGTCGCTTATGCAAGTGAATCTGACGGCTAGCCTGGACAGCCCCCCGATGGAGCCGAAAGACTCCAACACCAGCGCTACGGCACGCACCCGGCAGTCTGGCAGCTCAAGCTCCACCGACAGCTGCTCTCCCTGCGTAAAAGCGCTTTTTGATTCCAGGGTAAGGCCGCCCGGGCTCAGGTTTACCGTCCTGGCTTCCACCGCTTCACCCCAGGGCGTAAGGCCGTCCGGCAGGCGCCGCAGGTGCGCTGGCACTATCGCCGCAACCCGCAGGAAGCGGCGCCGGTGTTCCACCGCGACACAGGCGGGATTCAGCTCCAGCTCTATATAGGGTTTGTCGCCCTCTACGCCGGAGCCTTTAACCTTCGCTTCAGCCGCCAGTATTTCGGAGTCGCTGAGCGTAACGCTCAGATCTACAAGCGCCCCTTCGGCTATGCTGACCGGCTCATGGTTCATCTCGGGAAGCCAGACCGTAACTGTGCCCATAACATCCCTGATATAGGTCCAGTAGCTGCCAGCCGCGCCGCGGATGCGTATCTCCATCACCTGACCGGCCTCGAGGGCGCTTAGCCCGCGTCCGCTGTCTGGTCTGTTGGTTTCATTCGCACCCATTACCATAGCTCCTTCATGCGCCGCTATTATCTCTTGAGGTTCAGCAGTTCCTGCAGCAGTTCGTCCGAGGTCGTAATGATTCTGGCATTGGCCTGGTAGCCGCGCTGCGTGGTTATCAGATCCGTGAATTCCTGGCTGAGGTCCACATTGGAAGTTTCAAGCGTACCAGACAGCATCCGGCCCCTGCCGCCCGTTCCAGTGGTGCCGATATAGGCTTCACCCGAGTTCCGCGATTCGCTGTAAAAGGAGCCAGCCTCTTTTACCAGGCCGGCGGAATTGGCGAAGTTAGCCAGCGCCACGGTGGCCATTTTCCGTATTATGCCGTTCGAGAATACCCCGTTTATGCCGCCGGAATTATCTATGGAAAAGCTCTGCAGAGCGCCAGAGCTATAGCCGTCCTGATAGGATGGCAGCATCGAATAGTCTGTCGCGAACTGTGTAGAGCCACTGAAGTCTGGAGAGATCTCAATGGTACCTATGCCGGCGCCCAGATTGACCGCTATCGGCCCCCCGGAGGTGCTCAACAGGTTGCCGTTTTCAGGATTGAAATTGAGTACCCCGCTGCCGGTTGCCGCTGCACCCGCCTCGCTGCTGGAGGCTTCCCAGCTCCACTGGTTATCGGCGAGCTTCGAGAAGGTCAGCGCGATCTGATGCGTACCGCCCAGCGAGTCGTATATCTGCGCGTAGCTGACATAGCTCTGCGCGGCCGTGAACGCTCCGGCCAAAGGGGCCGAACCGACATCTCCCGCGGAACTGACAGCAAAATTTCCGCCGCCTGCTGCGCCGACCACGGGCGCCGCCAGAGTTATTGTTTTTCCGCTTCCGAATGTGACAACCAGGTCAGCGCCGCAGGAAACCACTTTACCGTCGCTGTCCAGCTCAATGGTGCCGGAGGAGTTGGTCACACCGGAGACCGTAGAGGCGCCAGACCCGGTAACACTTATCTCATAGTCCCATTCGTTGAAGTTGCCTGTGGGTGTCAGCGCTATGGTCACCTGGGCCGCATCCCCATCCGCGTCAGTTATGGTCATGGGCGTGGGCAGGTAGAGCAGATCGCCATTGATACGGGAATCGATGTTTTGCTCATAGCGTATCAGCGATGTAGCGTTGGCCGGGATGGTTCTCCCGATAGGTATCTCCACGTTGCTGAGCGGCGTATTGGCATTGACCACACCAGAGTCGTCCGCCATCCAACCCTGAAGGATCATGCCATTGGCGCTATGTACCAGGCTGCCATCTTTGTCCAGGGAGAAATTGCCGGCCCTGGTGTACTGAATGTTCTGCCCGTTCGCCACTACGAAGAACCCGTTGCCCTCTACGGCCATGTCGGAATTGGAACCCGTATACTGCAGGTTTCCCTGTGTAAACTGGTTGGTTACGCTTCCCACCTTAACGCCCAGTCCGACCTGAATAGCGTTAGTGCCGCCTCTCTCAGCGGTCGGAGCCGAAGCACCGGAGATGGTCTGGCTTAGCAGTTCCTGAAAAGCCACGCTGCCGCGTTTGAACCCCACTGTGTTTACGTTCGCGATATTGTTGCCTATTACGTCCATGCGCACCTGGCTCGTCTGAATACCCGATACTCCCGAATACAAAGATTTAAGCATTGCTCCTCCTTACTGAATTTAGGCGTCCTACAGGGACGCGGCGGGCCGCCCTTACCAGGGGCCCGCGGCCTTCACCATATGACAGTTCCGGCGGGAACGGGCGCGGTGTTTACCCGAGCCGGCTCATACCGATCCGGATAGCCGCGGTCCGCGGCCTTTACCAGGAAACTCTGATGCATCTTCAGGACCCAGTTCGGGTCCAGCGGATTCTTTACCAGGACCTGCTCAGGCTCCACCAGATCCCAGGGGCGGGGGCTTACCACCTGCGTAGCCATCCCGTCATAGGAGGCCTGCGGCATATCTATGAAGACTGTCTCGCCCGGCGCAAAGCTGTTGCTATCTACGCAGAGATTCATTTTTTCACCTCCTGCAATTCGCTGAGACTTACCTGTAGCCCTTTGATGTTGAGCATGGGCCCGGTTGATGTGACATTCACAGAGTCCACAGTGCCTGAAACAACCCCCCATTGGGCCGTATCAGCAGTCACTTTCATGCCCACCAGGCCGGCCGCCTGAATATTGGCGGAGTTTATCCCGTTCTGTTCCAGGTTCTGGGTCGCTTCCAGCTGGCTAAACTGTGCCAGCTGCGCCAGGAATTGCTCATTTTTTAACGGCTCCATCGGATCCTGGTTTTTAAGCTGCGCCACCAGCATCTTAAGGAAGTCGTTTTTCCCGGTTGAGTCTTTTTTCACTATCCCGGCTGTTGCCGTACTTAAACCGCTGATTGCTGCAGTTTCCATTTTTCCTCCTATGCGTAAAGGCTTAGTCTGCCCTCTTCCTGTACAGGGACTTCTTGCTCCGCCGATTCCTGCGCGCCGGGCAAATAGCGCCTGACGGGAGTGCGTTCATCCCTGCCGGCGCCAGTGCGGCCGCCATCCGCGCCGGTAAACAGCTGCACTCCGCTGTTAACCCCCCGCTGAGCGAGGGCTTCCATTAGTTCAGGGACTTTTGCGGAAAGGAACTTGCCGGCCGCCCCGTTCTCAACTTCAAGGCTTATGTTAAGGTCCCCGCCGCTGATCGCCATTTCCACGCGCACTTTCCCCAGGCCCGGCTCATTTATTTCAAGGCTGAGCTTTCCCCTCCCGGCTACTTCCAAACGGCCGACGGCCGAAGCTATTACCTCTACATTGGCAGATGAAATGGCCGGCCCATCCGTTTTTATCGTTTTATCAGCCCGGAAAGGGATGCGCAGAGCCTCAGTTGAGGCCGCTGCCAGCGCTCCGGAAGCAGTGTAGGATTTTACCCAGCTTTTTTCGGGCATCATATTTCTGGCCGTGGCAGTAGTTTCCGCAGGCGCTGGCTCAGCGGCCGCAGTTTCAACAGTCCGGTTTTGAGGCCGCGCATCATTCTTCTTATTTTCCGCGCCCTGGAAAGAAGAGGAATTATTATTATCGGCCCGCACCTCTGCGACAAACCGCGAAGCCACTGACGGAGCCGCAGGCTTTTCTATACCTTTTATCTCTCCACCGTCCCGGAGTGTTTTATCCCCGGTTACTTTTGATAATCTCCCGGCGTTTTCATTGTTTTCACATCCCTCTACAACTGCGTTTGAGGCCGCAATAGCTGCGGGGACAGCATGGACTGCAGGGGTCGCTGGAACTGCAGGGGTTGTGGGAGTTGCGGGGGTTGCGGGAACTGCGGGGGTTGCGGGAACTGCGGGGGTTGCGGGAGCTACGGAGGTTGCGGGAGCTGCGGGGGTTGATTGGACTGCCGGGGCCGCATGAACTGCAGGGGTTGCTTGGACTGCCTGGGCCGCATGAACTGCGGGGGTTGCCTGGACTGCCGGAGCCGCTGGACTTGCAGGGACCATATGAAACAAAGCGGAAAGCAGGACCTCGGCGCTGCCGGCCGGCAACGTATCCGCAGTCTCTGTGCTTGCGGCCTCTTCCTTCAACTCAGGGTCGGACTGGACCTCCATGGGCCCAGCCTCTATGGCAGCAATCCCTTTGCCGGGTTGAAAACTGGAAAGTCCGGAAACAAATCTCATGATCTCCCCGGCCTCGCTGTCGGCCGTTTTTTGAGTGCCGCCTTCAGGCTCGGATGGCGCTGCAGCCGCCACCACCTCCGCGGAGCCCTTGCCATCACCCGTCTCCGCCACGCTATCCTCGCCATTGGCGGCGCCTGCTGCCAACCCGGACAAAACGACAGCTAATATACCTGAGAATAGGCCGCCGCCCCCCGGCTTTTCCGCTGGTTTAACCGCTGTGGTGTTTATTGAAACAGCTTCTATCATTGTTCCTCCCTTGAAAATTGAAACCGCGCGGTTTCGTCCATTTCTCTGGCCTCAGTTTTATTCTGTTCCCGGGCCCTCTTGTCCGCCCAAAGCTCCCTGAGCCTGTCTATTTTTTTTCTTTCCATTAGCGCCGCCAGCAAAATTTTACGCTGGACATCCTCGCTCGCATCGGCCTTTTGTATTTCCAGCAGCGTCATAGCTCCTTTTTTATACAGCAGTTCGCTGTATTTCTGCCCGGTCGCCAGCTCAAAAGCGGAGGACTGCTCCGGACGGCGTTTCTCCTGCAGGTCTATCGCCAGTCTTAACTCATACAGCTGTTCAAGCAGGATGCGGCGCCGTTCTTTAATAGCCGCCAGCTTTAAAGCCTGGACTCCTTCCTCGTTGCGGCGTATCTTCAGCACTACGTCAAGCGGGAATATGTTTTTCATTTGGCAAGGTCCATTAGTCCGGATATGGAGGTTTCAAAAACCGCCTCTTCACCGATGCCCTGCTTAAGATAGGCGTTTATCCTGGGCAGTTGCTCAAGAGCGCGGTCCAATTCCGCGTTGCTGCCTTTGGTGTAGGCGCCTATCCGCACCAGGTCTTCCGACTGGCGGCAGGCCGCCAGCTGGTCCCGCAGCAGCGACGCGCGGCGACAATGTTCTTCGCCGGTCACATCGGGCATCACCCTGCTGAGGCTTGCCAGCACGTCAATGGCGGGATAGTGATTTTTGGTAGCGAGCTCGCGGCTAAGCACGATATGTCCGTCAAGGATTCCCCTGATGGAATCGGCCACCGGCTCATTATGGTCATCCCCGTCAACCAGAACTGTGTAAATACCGGTGATGGAGCCCTTCTCCCCCTGACCGGTGCGCTCAAGCAGCCTCGGCAGATACGCGAAGACTGACTGCGGATAACCGCGCACAGTAGGCGGCTCACCTACGGAAAGCCCCACTTCCCTCTGCGCAAATGCGAAACGGGTAACGGAATCCATTATCAGCATTACCTTCTTTCCCTTATCGCGGAAATACTCGGCTATAGCGGTAGCCACCAGCGCTGCCTTGATCCTGAGCAGAGCCGGCTGGTCGGAGGTGGATACCACAAGAACCGACTTGGCTAACCCTGCGGCCCGTAGATCCTTTTCCATGAACTCCCGCACTTCCCTGCCGCGCTCACCTACCATGGCTATCACATTAATGTCGGCGCTTGAGTGCCTGGCTATCATGCCCACCAGCGTGCTTTTGCCCACCCCGCTTCCGGAGAAAAGGCCTACCCGCTGGCCCTCGCCTATTGTCATAAAACTGTCTATGGCTCTCACACCGGTCGGCATCGGGTTTTTAATGCGGCTGCGGGTAAGGGGATGCGGCGGGATCGCGTGAACGGGATAAAATTCTTCCGCTTTTGGCGCCGGCCGGCCGTCCATGGGCTCGCCGAGTCCGTTCAGCACCCGCCCGGCCAGGGCCTCCGATACCGCTACCCGCAGCGGATGGCCGGTGGGCCGGACCTCTGCGTCAGGGCGCAGCGCGTGCACGGCGCCGAGCGGCATCAGCAGCATGCAGTCTTTGCGGAACCCCACTATTTCCGCCGGTATATCCACTCCGCGCTGGCGTACGCGGCAGAGCTCGCCTATGCTGCCCATGCCGCCGCTGGTTTCGATTACCAGGCCGGTAACCTTATTGACCACTCCGTGAGGAGCCAGTGAATTGGTTTTATCCAATGCGGAGTGATAGCGCTCAAATTCCACCGGGCGTCTCCTTAAGCAAAGCTTCCTCTATAAGTTCCAGCTGGCGCGAAGGATTAGCGTTAACGGCCCCGGCCTCGGTGACCACTATGCACCCTCCCGGCTCCACCTCGCCGGAAACCTCAAGCGAGAGGCTGCCGGTAATTTTGGCCGCGGCAGGTATAGCTTCCCCGGCCTTCTGGATGCTGTCAAAATCTTTTTCGTTAACCCTTATCAGCAGGGACCTGCCCTTCGGAACGGCCTGGATGGCCCTGCTTATCATCAGAAAGACCTCGTCTGCGTCACTGTCCAGCTTGCGCCGGATGACCTTTTCGGCTACACGCATTACCAGGCGGACCATTTCTTTTTCCGAGCCCGCCGCCGCAACCGATGCCGCGCTCTCCAGCACCGCTTTGGCCGCTGTTAAAGCGGCCAGGGCGGCAAGCAGCGGCTCCTCATAAAGTTTAACAACGCGCGCCCGCCCCTCTTCCAGCGCAGCCGACCGTATTAATTCGGCTTTCGCTTCGGCCTTCTCGATAAGAACCATGGCTTTTTTTTCCGCCGCCCGCTGCGCTCCGTCGAACGGGACGGATGGCGATGCCGGACCTGCATCCGAGACATCAGGGAAGCAGACGGTTGAGATTCCTCCGCTGGCCTGCTTAAAGATTCTTCTGCTCATGCGGCAGCCAGCTCCCCGGACGCGGAAAGGTTTTTTATGGCCTTGACAACTTTCCTGCGTGCATCTTCCACGGTCTTGGGGGCTACCTGACCCAGGGTCTCTATATCTTCCATCATCGCTTTTGAAGCCTCCTCCGTCATATTTTTGTAAATCTTTTCACTGATATTCTGAGGGGCTCCAGATAGCGCGGCAGCCAGCGTGCGCTGATCCAGCTTGCGCAGCACCTTTTGCACAAAATCGTCCGGCAGGGTCAGTATTTTTTCGAAAGTTACCAGGCGCTTAAGCACTTCCTGCGCCAGCTCCGGCGCGGACCGCTGCAGGTCGGCCATCATCGCGTCTGCCTCCTGCTTGCCAGAAAAGCTGATTATGTCGGCTATGCGTTCCGGCGCCTTGGTGTCTTCTTTTTTAACGGAGCTCATCGCGGCCGCTATGCTTTTCCCTATCTGCTCCATAGCTTCCGCCGAAACCGAACTTATGCTGCCCGAGCGCTTCAATACTTCATTGCGCATTGTTTCCGGAAGAAGCGCCAGCAATTCGGCCGCCTGCTCGGTGCTGAGCTGGCCCATTACAACCGCAACGGTCTGGGGGTGCTCCTCTCGCACAAGGTCTGCGAGCGACTGCATGGGCGCGGTCTTAAGAAAATCGAACGAGGTAGACTGAAAAATGGCGTTCACAAGCCCGATAGCCTTTTCTTTTCCGACCGCGTTCTGAAGGATATTCTTAACGTTCTCCGGGCCGGAAAAAAGCGAGTCCCCCTCCTGATTTACCGCGTCGTGAAATTCGGCCAGCACCTTCTCCCGGACCTCCATTGGTATTTCGCCCAGCTTGCACATAGCGAAGGTCACGTCTTTTATCTGCCCCTCATCCATAGATTGGAGCAGGGTTGCCGAAGCTTCCTGCGAAAGCAGCACCATAAGCACCGCTACCTTTTCAACCTGAGTCATGTTTTCAATTGACACCGGACGCCTCCTTCTGAGGGGAGCCCTTTGCCGCCTCGGTTTTCATGTACTTTTTAATCGCTCTGGAGAACACTTCCGGCTTTTCGTTCGCTATGGCAGACAGCGTCACCTGCGCCGCCCCTCCGCCGGGGTGCGGTCTTGGCGCAGCGTAGGCCGGAGCCTGGCTTGCTGCCGCCGGCTGCGGGGCGGAACGCGCTTCGGCAGCTGCCGCGGCCGTAGCAGCCGCAGCTGCTGATGCAGCCGCAAGCAGCGGGATAATCATTCTCACGGCCATGAACACTCCGGCCACAAAGATCACCACCGACAGAAGCATGCTTCCATAGCGGATAACATCATGCATTAATTGTTTTTTATTGTTTTCCTTTTCCCATCCCTTTGCGTCAGCCTCCCCCTCTTTATCCTTCATCTCCATAAAAGCCATAGTTTCCACCGTTAAAACGTCGCCGCGGGCTTCGTCAATGCCCAGGGCCGCACCCATCGCCTGCGTTATTTGTTCTACCTGATCATCCTGTGTGGTGGTGCCGCTTATAAGCACCGCCGCGGTTATCTTTTTCAGCCCGCCAGGACTTTTTACGAATGTCTCTACTTTTTTATTAAGCTCGTAACTGGTCTGGGTCTCGGTGGCACCGGCCTTCTCTCCGCTTTCCCTTCTGCTCCGCACAAGTTCCGTGTCCGGGTCATAGGTTTCCTTTACCGACTGCATTTTGTCCATATCCGGGACCACGTCCACGCGTACCATGGCCTTTTCCCTGCCGTAAAGGCGGTCCAGCAGTTCCTGCCCGCGCGCCTCCAGCGTTTTTTCAAGGGCTGTCTTCATATCCAGCCCGGCCCCCGCTGCGTCCTCCGCGCCGCCCGAGTGCAGCAGGCGGCCCATGCCGTCAAGTACGCTTACTTTTTCCGGGTCCAGCCCCTCCACTGCCCCGGAAACCATATGTACTACGCCGCGTATCTGAGTGGAAGAGAGCGAAGAAGCCGGCGTAAGGTAAAGAATAACCGAGGCCGTCGCACCGGCCTGCTCAGTAACAAAAGGCGTAGGATCCGGCAGCGCCAGATGCACCCTGGCGGACCTGACGCCTTCCATGTGCGACAATGTCCGGGAAAGCTCTCCTTCCAACGCCCGCCGGTACTGGATTTTTTCAGCGAACCCGGAAACGCCCAGCTTTGTCTTATCAAAAAGTTCAAAACCCACGCCGCCGGTGCTGGGCAGGCCCTGCGAAGCCATGTTGAGGCGGAATTCGTCCACTTTGCCTGAAGCGATAAGCACCGTGGCGCCTCCCGCGCTCAACCGGTAATCGACCTTGCTCTCCCTCAGCTTGGCCACGATACGGCCCGCGTCTTCCGAACTCAGGTTCGCGTAAAGGACCTCAAAATCGGAGTTATACATCAGGCGCAGAGCGAACCAGCCGGCCAGAGTAAGAGCCGCCACCACGGCGACAAGGAATGCCTGCTTACCTGGAGGGATCAGCTTCAGCTTTTCAAACAATGAGTCCATAGGGGAGTTGGCCATACTGTCTTTTAACCGGCAGTCCTGGAGAGCTCCTGGTATGCCTCAAGGATCTTATTGCGCACTTCGGCCGCCAAAGCGATGGACAGCCTGGCCTGCTCCGCCGCTATGATGACCGTATGGATAGGGATTGGGTCCCCCGACGCATACCTGACTGCGGCAGAGTCCGCCTCTTTGGTCCTGGTCTCAATTTCCGCTATTGCCTTTTGGAGGTTTTCCCCGAAAGTGCCAGTGCCGGAAAGCTCGGTTCCGTCGGCCGGGAACCCTGGGACACCGGCGCGCTCTGCCTGTTCCAGTGGAAACGGATTCGGGAGGGACCTGGCCGCCAGGTCCGAGCCTAATGGATTGCCCGGAAACTTGACCGCACCCTGAGTTATTCCTGATACATCCATGGTTATTTACCTATCGAAAGCGCTTGCTGCGACATGCCGCGCGAAGCTTCGACCGCCGCCAGGTTGGCTTCGTAAGCCCTCATGGAGCTCATAAGCTCGATCATGTCCGAGATCGGGTCGGCTTGCGGAACCTTTGTATAGCCCTTCTCATCCGCCTCAGGGTTTGACGGGTCGAAACGCAGCGTGAAAGGCATCTCCGTCTCACGTATGCCGGCAACCGTCACACCGCCGCCGGCTTTCCCTTCAAGTAATTTCTCGAAGGACGGCAGCTTGTTCTCGGCAAGTTCGACGCTGCGCCGCTTGTAACCCACGGTCTGGCTGTTGGCCATATTATGGGCCGCTATCTCCATGCGCAGGCGCTGGGCGGTAAGTGCGCTGGCGCTTATTTCCATTGCTGAGTTCATTATCGTTACCTCCCGCGTATAGCGTTCTCGTAAGCTTTTTCTCTAATAGTCAGGATCCTGGCCAGTGCGCTGAAGCGCCCGGTATTATCGGCGAGCCTGGCCATTTGCATTTCGAATCCTTCCGCTGTGTCCATCGGCTCCGGCGCGCCCGGTTGGCCTTCGTCTCCCGGCGGGACTCCCGGCAGCGCCTTTTCAGCGGCGCCAGACAAAGGAGCCACTGCCGGATCTTGCCCGCTTTGCGGTGATCTCTCGGAGACAGCCTTGCCAAGGGTTCCCTCAAATGACGGCCCTTTCGCAACCGCTCCGGGAGTGCCGATGTTCGCGAGATTATGAGCCAGAACTTTATGCCTGGCCGCGGCAAAATCCATTTGCCTTACTATTAAGGAAGAGACCGGGTCGTTCATATGGCGGCGGCTCCGGCAAATGCGCCGGGCGCCCATAAAGCCTCTGCCCTGCACATCCTGCCCGCCCCCGGCAATTTAACCTCGCGGCAGGCCTTGATGCGGCCGTTCAGCATCTTTGCTCCGAATTCATTTTTGCCCAGGCCCACATTAAACTGCACACCGACTTCTTCTCCCGGTGAGTATTTTCTTTCTGATAAAAGACTTGCACCTGACCTGTCCATCCGCTCGACTGAACAGCGGCTGAGCACACCGTCCTTTTTCCCGCATGCAAAAACAGCCTCCCCTTTTTTAGGCCATACCGGACCCGTAGCCTGAACCCCTCCCCCGTCGTGCCTCGAGCGTTTCATATTCATTATTCCTCTCCTTTTGAATCTGCCGGTTTGCTCTGTATTGGCGCTATCGGAATTATACACCAATTAATAGTTTTGTGTCAATACCTACAAAACGCTGTATTGCGCCAATTGCGGTATTTTAAATAATGGAGAGAAATGGATATGCCGGATTGATAAGCTGCTAAACAAAGCAAAGCAATGAAAACGCCCCGGGGAGGGGCGTGTGCGCCAAACAGAGGCGCCGGGCTAGACGAGAGTCTTGCCCACGATACGTGCTATTTCAGTAAAAAGGTCTTCGAGGTCGAACGGCTTTTTGAGATAGGCCAGTTTATTGTCTTCAAAATATTTCATCAGAGGCGCATCCATCACGTTGCCGGTCATGAAAAGAAAAGGCGGGCCCGAGGGTCCGCAGGAGTCATACAGTTCGATGCCGGTGCCGTCGCCCAGCACGATATCGCTGATGACAAGATCGAATTCTCCTGAGGCGAGCATTTCCTTCCCCTCGGCCAGACTGGAAGCCCTGGTTATGGTGTTCCCTTTCTCCGTTAAGGCCCTCGCCAGCATTGAAGCGACCCGGGCTTCGTCGTCCACCACCAGCATCTCCATGCCGGAGACCAGTTTATGCTTTTTCCGTGCGGCCTTCCGGCCTGGAGCCGGCCCTTTTGCAGCCGGCAACTCGATGATAAATGCCGCGCCTCCGCCAGGAGGGGTCTCGGCCCAAATCCGTCCGCCCTGCCCGGTTATTATCTGTCTGCACAGCGACAGCCCGAGGCCGGTGCCCTCGCTGGCCTTCTTGGTAGTAAAGAACGGGGCAAATATTTTTTCGATCAGTTCAGCCGGGATCTCCGGGCCTGTGTTCTCCACCCGGAATGCCACAACCCTGCCTTTTTTCTCACACTTGATAACGATCTTTCTGTTTTCACACGAAACGTCAGCCAGGGCGTCAATAGCGTTGGCGATAAGATTGCCCAACACCTGCTCCATCTGCTGGGCTCTGCAGTATACGCGCAGCGCCTTTGGGATTATAACCTCCACCTGCGAAACCTTTGTTTTTCTCATGCGGTACTTCATGAGCTCAAGCACCCGCTCCACCATGACTGCGGGAGAAACCTTGGAGCTCTCACTTTCTTCTTTGCGGACGAAGCGAAGCAGGTTTTCCACTATTCGCCGGCACTGCGAAGCGCTCTGCGCCATCAACCGCAAGTCCTCCGTGGTTTCCTTGGACATGCCCTTTTTTTTCACCAGAATCTGGGAATACCCGACTATGCTCGCGAGCGGATTATTAAGCTCATGAGCTACCCCGGAAATAAGCTGCCCCACCAGTTCCATTTTCTGCGTGTGCCGCAGTTGATCCTCTTTCTGCCTCAGGTTCTCTTCAGAAAGCTTCCTCACTGACACGTCCCGGATGGTTGCCACTATAGCGGTCACTCGGCCGGACTCGGAACGCAGCGGCGAGAGAGCATGCTCCGCCGGAAAGATCTCTCCGTTCTTTCGCTTCATCCTGAGTTCAAAGTTTAGGGGAATAATTTCATCGAAAGATCTCTCGATATACCGCGCATACGCCCAGTACTGGGCTGTATCGCAGTTAAGGAACTCCGCGGTCTGGCCCGTCAGCTCCGCCAGGGTGTAGCCGAACATGGTTTCTCCGGCGCGGTTAGCGCTCATGATCGTCCTTTCAGGACTGATTACAAGCACAGTTTCTTCCAGGCAATTAATAATACCATCTAGCAGCATTTCTGAAGTTGACAGCGCCCTTTCCGCATTCCGGCGCTCAGTGATGTCTGTATATGCGGTCACCCATCCGAATATCTGGCCTTTTTCGTTCCTATCCGGCGTGCAAGACAAGAGACACTCCAGAAACTTCCCCTTTTTACTGACCAGTTGCACAGGTTGGTTGCTCACGGTCCGGTATTCACCAGCCAGCCTTTTCAGGAACCCTTTACCCACCCCCGGCATGAAGTCGGTCAATAAATGCCCGGTAACTTCCTCCTTTCCGTAGCCCATGGAGTTCAGCCAATATTCGTTCACGTCCAGAATGCGCTCATCAGCATCGATCAGGCTCAACATCATCGGGGTCTTTTCGTAAAGACTGCGATAGCGCGCCTCACTCTCTACCAGCCGCCTTTCTGCTGTAATTTTTTCTTCTACGTCGCGCCCCACCCCGTGCACGCCAACCAGCTCCCCATTCCTGGTCATAGGCGTAAGCTTAAAATCAACAGGAAAGCTCTCGCCGGACTTCCGGCGCCCGTCCAGCTCCAGGGTTCCCAGCGCTTCCGGATCCGTCTGGCTGACCCTGAGGCGAGCCTGAGCTTTCATTAAAGCCTCATAGCTCTCACGGACAAACAAACTTTCCATCCCCGCGGCGTACAGCTCCGCCTTGCCGGAGTAGCCGAAGGCGTTGACAGCGGCGGTGTTGATGGAGGTTATGGCCCCTTTCAGGTCGCAGGTAAAAAACAAGTCGCTGGCGTTCTCATAAAGGTCCACATATTTCTGCCTGGAGTTCTGAACCCGTCTCCGTTCGGAGATATCCCTGAAGACCAGTATCGCCCCTGAAAACTCACCCGCCGCGTTCCGGATAACGGCAGTGGAATCATCGATGGGTACGCCCGGCCCGGTCTTCGGGATCAGAAGCGCGTGTGAGGAAATAGACCCGGAAAAACCCGCGCCCCTGATCTTTTCCATAAGGCCGCTGATGCGGGCACCGGAAATCTCGTCAGTCAGGTTGAACGCCACCTCCAGGTCCAGCCCCAGGGCGTCCGCTTCCGACCAACCCGTGAGAATTTCGGCCGCGGAGTTCATGAAAGTTATCCTGCCGCCCTCGTCCGCGGAAATTACGCCATCCACGATGCTCTTAAGTGTGGAAAAAAGCAGCTCTCTGCTCTTCTTTAAACCCCCGCTGATTTCAGCCCTGGCCAGCGTAGTCTCTATAACGGCGCTAAGCTGCGAGTCAGCGAAGGGTTTAACCAGGTATCCGAACGGATGGGTAAGCTTGGCGTGTTTCAGAGTTTCAGGGTCCGCGAAAGCGGTCAGATAAACTACGGGGACGGGGCTTTGTTCCAGTATTTTCGCAGCGGCCTCGATGCCGTCAAGACGCCCCTTCAGCCTGATGTCCATGAGGATGAGGTCGGGCTTCAGACTTAAAGCCATTCCTACGGCATCCTCTCCCGTGTCCGCCACGCCGGCAACCCCGTATCCCAGCAACTCAACGGTGCTCGCGATATCTTTAGCTGTTACGGCTTCATCTTCAACAATAAGGATTCTTTTCATCTTCCCCCCGGAAGCCCCGGCAGGCGCCGGGAAACGCTGTGGCTCTAAAGGCGCGGCTAAGCCGGCTCAACTCTGGTCAAGGCCCAGAAGCTCTCCGGCGCGTTTCAGGAGTTGATCGACATCCAGCGGCTTGCGCAGCAGGCTGTCGCAGCACTTGCGCACTATTTTTTCCGCGGGGGGCGCCATGCGCTCCCCTGTTACCGCGATGATCTTAACGCTTTTATTTACGGGATCTGATTTGATATTCTGGCAGACAGTAGGTCCGTCCATTATCGGCATTACCACGTCTATCACCATCAGGTCCGGGGCGCCCTTACCCACGGCGAGCAGCGCCTGGTAGCCGTCGTGCAGAACTGTCACCTCATAGAGGTCCTTGCGCGTACCGAACGCCCTGGCCAGCATTTTCGCAAAGATCTCGTCGTCATCCACAATCATTATCTTTTTCCTAGACGAACTCAGAAAAGCCGGGATAGGAAAATTATATTCCTTAAGAAACACCATGAGGTCTTCGGCCTTTACCCTGTGATGCCCGCCGGGAGTGGAAAAAGAAGGCAGCTTCTTCTGGTTTATCCAGTTGATAACGGTAGTAGGATAGACCCCGCAGATCTTGCTTATATCGAATGTGGTAAAAGTGTTTCTTTTCATATTGATATTATACTGCTTTTTGGCTTATTTAGTCCGGAGTGTCAGTGACCGCCTCCGCGCACCCACAGCAGAACGGAGGGAACACTGCCGGTATTCTCCACGCGTCGCGCCCTGGTGCGCCTGAAATAAACGGAATCTCCAGCCTCAAGGGCACGCGACTCCCTGCCCCACTTTATCCTGGCGGAGCCTAGCGCCACATAGACCAGCTCCGAACATTCAGCCGGGCCTTCCGCCCGCACACCGCTGGATTGCCCCGGCTCAAGCCTGGTAACGAAGCAGGTGAAGGCCGCCCCGGTCGCCTCTGATACCAGCACCCGCCAGGGGGCCAGCGCGGCTCCGCCTGCCCGGATCACCATCTCAGGCGGAGGCTCTTCTTCAAAAAACTTCGCCATTGTGACTCCCAGCGCCCCGGAAAGTGCGTTAAGAGTTGACACGGAAGGTGACAGGCGGTTTCTTTCAGCCTGGGAAACCAGGCTTGGGGAAACACCCGCCCTGCCGGCCAGCTCAGTAAGAGTAAGCCTTCCTTCCTTCCTGAGATTGCGCAGCCGGGCGCCG
>CAZPMW010000033.1:0-19842 GCA_964587805.1 uncultured Elusimicrobiaceae bacterium | reverse complement strand
GCCTATGAGGGCGGCCCCGGCGGCGGCTATGGCCAGCAACTCCTTCAGGTGCCTGGTCTTTTCCGAGATCAGAAGGATCAGGGCGGCTGCCGAGAGCGGAAGAACTATGGGGAGCAGTATTGGGTTCATTCGAGGTTGACTCCTAATTGTGTGGTCAGCATGTCAACGTAAGAGGCTGGATAATAGATGAACGCTCCCAGCGCCAGCCCGATAAGAGCCAGTGCCAGGACGCTTGCCACCATAACGGAAGATCCTTCCCTGGGGTTGTCAGCCTTTTCCTCTCCCAGGAATACCAGGTAGAAAAGCCGTGTAAGGTACAGCAGGGTCATTATCGCTCCGGCCAGGAACATCATTATAACCAGGGGGCTGCCGTTCTGCGCAGCGCCTTTGAATACCATGAACTTGCTGAAGAAGCCGCCGAATGGCGGGATGCCCATCACTGACAGAGAGCAAAGCGCGAAAGCGACAGCCGTGAGAGGCATCGTTTTGATCAGTCCGCCCATCTTGGTAATGTCCTTGTTATGAGTTTTCTGTTCAACAATGCCCGCGCACAGGAATAGCCCGCCCTTCGCGATGCTGTGCGTAAGGATATACAATAGAGCGCCAGCGAAAGCTGCTTTATTGCCGGAAGCCAGGCCCAGGAAAATAAAGGCCAGCTGGCTTACCGTGGAATAGGCTATGATCCGCTTTATATCCTTATCTATAAGAGCTGCGCCGGCTGAGACCAGAGCGCTGGCGCCTGCTATAAGCAGTACGCCGTGCGAAAACGCGGGTGTGACCGCGAAGGTGACGCCGAAAATCCTGGCATAGGCGTAAACACCGATCTTAACCAGCACCGCTGCGTGCAGCAGCGCCGTTACGGTGGACGGCGCTACGCCGGCGTCCGGCAGCCAGGTTGAGAACGGAAGGGTGGCTGATTTGGCCAATATGCCGGTTAGAATCAGGATGGCGGCCAGTGTGGAAATAGATTCACCGCGCAGCAGCCGCATGTCCATAGTGCCCTGCTCGAAGTAGACCATCAGGAAGCCGATCAGCATGCACAGGGCGCCGAACATTGTTATGAGTATGGTCTTATTGGCTTTCGCCACATCCCTGTCGGAGCGAAAAAACCCTACCAGCCGCCAGCTGGCGAAGCCGGTGATCTCCCAGAACACATACATCCAAAGAAGGCTTGCCGAGAAGACCAGCCCCATCATGGCGCCCAAAAACAATGCCACCATCGCGTAGTACTCCGTCTGGTTATCATAGTGCGAAATATAGTCCAAAGAGTACACCAGGATTACGGCGCTGACGAAAGACGAGACAGTCGCCATAAATACCGAAAGCAGGTCGGCGCTGAGTATCAGGTCAAAGCCCAGCGGGAAGCTCAGTGTGTATGTTGCCGTGGCGCCGTTCAGCATGCCCGGGATGAGGGAGGCTGTGGCGGCGAATGTCATAAGCCCCAGCGCGACTGCGTACGCATTGCGGGCCCTGACAGAGATTTTATTGGCTATCGGAACCAGAAGCGAGCCTATAACCGGCAGAGCTACTGCAACTTTTAGTATGGTCACAAGATTCATAATGTAGACTATGTAAATCAGAACCTCCTGTTAAAAAAATAAGCCTGATAAAATCTGCTGGCGCGGCTTCCGGCTGCTACAGCGCTTTGCGCCATGATCACAGCGGTATGTTCCCCGTATGTTCATGTTCCCCGGGCCTGCGTTTGTTCGCCAGGAACCGGAATGCCTTAATAAGGCGCGCGCGGGCGGTGGCCGGCTCTATTACTTCGTCCAGGGAACCGGTAGAAGATGTCTGGTAGGGCGAAGCGAACTTATCGGAATATTCCTTCGCAAGTTTCACCCTTAACGCTTCTTTTTCTTCTTCCTTAGCTTCCCGTATCTGTTTTGAAAAAAGTATCTCCACCGCGCCTCTCGGCCCCATCACGGCTATCTCGGCCGAAGGGAGCGAGAAATTCAGATCGCCCCGCAGATATTTGGAACTCATTGCTATATAGGCGCCGCCGTATGCTTTCCTCAGGACCAGGGTAACCTTGGGGACTGTGGCCTCAGAGTAGGCGTACAGAAGTTTCGCGCCGTGGCGGATAATGCCCCCGTGCTCCTGCGCCACTCCGGGCCAGTAGCCGGGGACGTCCACCAGGGTGAGTATCGGAATATTAAAGTTATTTAAAAACCTTATGAACCGGGCCGCTTTGTCGCTGGCGTTGATATCAAGGGCGCCGGCCATGTGCGCCGGGTTATTAGCTATCACGCCCACGACCGTTCCTCCCAGACGCATGAAGCCTATAACTATGTTCTTCGCAAAGTCGTGGTGCACCTCAAGGAACGTGTGATCGTCAGACAGCCACCAGATGATATGGTGAACGCGGTAGGACTTCCGCGGATCCATGCCGCAGAGATTGTCCAGAAGCGGTATCTTGCGGTCCACCGGGTCCTTGGTCGCGTGCTCAGGCGGAGCTTCGTAGCGGCTCTGCGGCAGAAAACTTATGAGCTCTTTCAGCTGCCTGAAACAATCCGGCTCCGAATTAGCCACGAAATGGCAGACGCCGGACTTGGACGCGTGCGTCATGGAGCCGCCGAGAGTGTCGAAATCCACTTCCTCTCCGGTCGCGGCTTTCACCACCTCAGGGCCGGTTACGAACATATGGCTGATGCCCTTGACCATGAAAACGAAGTCGGTGAGCGCCGGGGAATAGACCGCGCCCCCGGCGCAGGGGCCTACGATAACGGAGATCTGCGGTATGATGCCTGAAGCTTTGGTGTTGCGGTAAAATATTTCCCCGTACCCGTCCAGGCTGTCCACGCCCTCCTGTATTCGCGCGCCGCCCGAGTCAAGGATGCCGACCACGGGCATGCGCGCTTCACAGGCCATGTCCATGATATTGGCGATCTTCTTCGCCTGAGCCAGGCCCAGCGAGCCGCCAAGCTGCGTGAAATCCTGTGAGAAAATAGCGACCGGTCTGTTATTGACCCGTCCGAAGCCGGTTACGACTCCGTCGCCCTTGATATGTTTGTCCTTAATACCGAAATCGGTGCAGCGCGATTCCACCAGCAGTCCGAGCTCCTGGAACGACCCCTCGTCCACCAGATAGCTTATGCGTTCCCGCGCAGTGAGCTTCCCCTTCTTTTTCTGAGCCTCAGTTTTTTCCGGCGGCCCGCCGGCCTCAGCCAGTGCCGTTATTTCCCGGAATTTCTTCAAGGATTCCGGCACGATCCGTACTTTTTTAGGATGATGTTTAGTGCCCGACTGCTGCACGGTGGCGCCGCTTACCGGATCCTGGATTAAATCTGCCATGTTACATTACCTCCTCTCTATCTCACCCCGGCTTAAAATTCGCGGGGCAGATCACTGTCTGATCTCCAGGGCGTATCATGGACGGAACACTTGTTTCGGCCTGTCCATAGGCCGGAGGCAGGCCCGGTGCCGTAGGCTGAGGGGCGTCTGGGAAACCCCTTTCCGGTTAGAGCTAAGCCACCCTAGAAAACCCCATGTTGGCTAACGGGCTCTCGCTCTCTTAAGTTACTTTCTGCCGGTCAGGATCAGGTAGAATATTAAGACCCAAAGCAGAAGGCGGCTCTTTCCCCGGTATATGCAGTAAAACCGGAAAAAGTCACAATTTATATATCTCGCTCAGAAACTTCGTCATATCCTTGAAAAAATCTTCTTTGTAAACGCGCTTCCTATTCTGACATGCCGAGACACATACTTTATTTTAGCAAGTTTGGAAGCCTAGTTGGAAAGGGTAAAAGGAGTTTTATGGTAAATCTTGGCAACCGGGCCGATGCCATATTCCACTCCTTTTTCGGCGGCAGAATCATGGTAAAAAGCGGAAATGCCCAGGATGTATCTTGCCATTTTATTCTTCTTCCGGACTTTGCCAAACCAGGGACAGGCAGTAATCCGGTCCGTGTTCAAGGGTGCGAAGGGTGAAGGGCGGGCGGCCCAGCTCACCGTAGCGCGCGTCGGCTGCCCGTAAGAATTCCGGAGTTTCTCCGGAAAGGTTAATGTCCAAGGGGTCTGCCTTCAGGCCCAGCCCGAGAGCTTTCAGCAGGGCCTCTTTTTGCGTCCAGAGGCGCGTGGCCAACAAACAACGATGAGAGATGAGGGGCGAGGAATGAGGTTCTGGCATCGTAACCGCCGCGCCTGATACCAGTTCGGCTTTATGGAAATAATCCTGATACCAGGCGCCGGCGCGCGGTTCGGCTTTTTCCAGATCTATGCCAAGGAAGACGGTTTTTTCGCCGCCGCAGGCGGCAGCACAGAACGGGCCGCTATGGGTTATAGATATAAGGCGAGGGCGTTCCCCGTTCAGCCAGACGGGTCTGCCGAGCGGGTCGTAGCCTATCTCTATGCTTGAAAGCCGCTCTTCCGGGACGAAATTGTCTTTGATAAGCAGCTTCGCTGCATACCGCCCCCCCAGCCAGTCGCGCCGCCTCTTTTCAAATTTAAATGAGGCGAGTTTTTCAAGCTCCTTCCCGGAAAGAAAAATTTCAGGACCCGGAACCTCATCCGAACGTATCAGGCGATAGGGGACGCTGATGACTAAATGACTATCTGCATCTAATTGCGTGGAATTATTTAAGTTAGTCATTTAGTCATCAGCGTCCCCTGCGCTAGAACGAGTATGATGCTTTGAGGATAGGGGATACGGTGCTGAAGTCGCTTACCAGGTGGTAGCGCACTTCCAGTCCCGCTGTCCACTGGGGAGCTATCTCAAGGTCACAGCCGCCGCCGAAGCTGAGGCCGATCTTTGCTGTGTCCGCAATAATTCCTGCGGCATCCGGTTCGAGAGCCGCCACTGAATAGGAGGCCAGGCCGAGAACGCCGTAGAGCCTGCCTTTATTGGAACCGAAATCCGTTGGTGTTCCGAATTTCAGGCGCAAGCCGTAGTATGCCGTGTCGGCACTCGGCCCTTCGCCCAACCCATGTGGCAGGTCATATTTGGCCGCATGCGTGAAAAAAGCGGTTTCAGCACCGATGGCGGCGCGCTTGCTGACTATGTAGTCGAAGTGCGCATGCAAGCCAGTAGCGCTTTCGTAGGCGTTCCCGGCGGCCTCCTGTGGAATAGAGCGGGCCAGCCCCGCGCCTATTTCAAAACGTGCGGGCTCCTTAGGAAAAATTTTGGAAGCATCCGCAGCGGGAGCATCTTCAGAGAGAGCGTTGCGGCTATCTGTTTTCCCCCCGGGCGCGGTTTTGAAAAGCTGCGGCTGATAATCTTCCAGCGATTCCTGCTTCTGGGCCTTCTCCTGCAGAACAGTAAAAGACCACATCTCGGACGGCTCGTCCAGGATGCCGCCTCTGACGGGGGCGACGTTCCACCAGTATTTATTTCCTTGTTCCAGTGTGCCTTCCGTGATCAGGCAGGAATTCCCTCTGACCGTGAACTTCGCTATACGCCTGCTGCCGGCCCTGTCCGAAAAAACGCTTACCGCGTAAATATTAGCGTCATCCATTTTTTCCCAGAGCAGCGCCGGCTTTGTGGTCTCAACGAATGACATGTTGAGCGGGATAGAAAGTACAGGCTGCGCCTGAGCTGCCGCCGCGGCGCAGAAAAATACTAGAACCGGCAGCGATATTTTGCGGATCATAACAGCGGCAGCTGGGTTATCCCTTGTCAGGCCGGAGCGCCTGTTATATCTGCGTCGGGATCATCAGGTAATCTTTCAGTTCTGCTACGGGGCGCATTTCGCTGTCGAATGCGTAGGCGTCATAGCGGGTTTTCCCGTCCTCCGTTTCGCCTTTGTAAATGCCGTAGGTGTAGAGGCGGTCGGGGTCCGGGCCGTTATCGTAGACCAGCGCACGGCCCACAGCGTCCGGCAGCATTATCTTGCGGCTGAAGTGGATGTCGCGCCAGCCGCAGGTCTGGAAAAGGGCCTCAAGCACCATGGGATGAAACAAAAGCCCGGGGGTCTTAATGCGCCACAGGGAGGCGGTCGGCTTTTTAAAAACCCCCAGAACGGCGTCTTTCTCTATTGATAGTATGCCGTCCAGCACGCGGAAACTCGGGCCGTGGAAGTACACCTTATAGATCTCCTCGGCAGTGATTTTGTATTTGCCGTGCCTTGGGAGTTCCGGCTTATCCAGCGCTTCCCAGGCGCCCGCCTGAACGCCAGGTTCGAAACGGGCTGAAAAATGTGTTTTAGTCGAGCCCAGTTTTACGCCTTTAGCGTTTACGAAATCGGACTCTATCCGCAGGTCGTAGCCGCTCCGCGCGGCGTTCGCCCGAACCAGGGCGGCTACCGGCTTTCCTCGCAGAAGCTTGATCGGTACGGTAAAGCGAAGGTCTTTGAGCGCCTTCGGTTTTTCCCCTGAGATGGCCGCGGCAGCTTCGGCGAACGTTTCGATGCCCATTACGCCAGGCACATAGGGTGTGCCGTTTATTGCATGGTCGGCCAGATAGGGATCCTTTTCCACCGAGAATTCCTTGGAAGCTTCAAGCTCCAGGCCCTTCACGTTTTTAACTGCGCGTTCAATAAAGTGGAACTCGGAGCTCCCCGCGTCCGGAAAGCCGGGATCGAAACGAAGCTGCTTGTCCCAATCCAGCTTGCCCAGGCTGCCGGACAGAACGATTTCAGGCGTCTTTCCGTAAACCAGCTCGTCGGCTAGGGCGTTCATCCCCTCCTCCGGATACAGGAAATCCAGCTCCTGTGATTTAAGAAAGGCTTCTACTCCAGGCCGTATGCCCATGCCGATATTGGCGTAGCCGGTCATATCCACTCCGAGGGCGCGTATCCCTTTATTGGTCAGGCTGACGGCCAGCTTGGAGATATAGTCGGAAGCTGCGGCGTAATCGGACTGTCCTAGATTCCCGAACTTGCCGGCTATGGAAGAGATCATGACCCAGAAGCTCTTTTCCTTGACCGCGCCGGACTTGAGCAGATTTACGGCGCTGTCGGCTTTGGTTTTAAATATCAGGAGGAATTCCTCCAGAGTTTTGTCAACCACAAGTTTGGACCTTTCCAGCCCGGCGAAATGTACCACGCCGTCCAGCTGGCCGAGGTCCGCTTTGATATTATTCATGACCGAGTGGAAGGTGTCCTTATCGTTGAGGTCGCAGCAATAATAGCTCACTTTCACTCCAAGCGCCTTAAGTTCCTCTATCGAGCGGTAGAGCTGCGCCGAGTCCTTGATGCGGGTGAATTCACGCTCCAGCACGGCCGGCGTGGCTTTTGCGGTTTTTTGCTTCAGCTCTTCCCACAGCGCGCCGGTCTTATACGCCTTCAGTTCGGCCTCGCTCATGGCGGCGAAGCGCGCGGAATCTGAGTTCAGCTCGATGATGTCCAATATCACCAGGTGAGGCTTATGCCGCGCGGCGATCGTTTTGGCGAACAGGGCGCCGAGGCCCCTGCCTCCTCCGGTAATCATTACCTTCTTTCCTTTGAGCGGGGTTCGCTCCTTCTCTTTTTCCAGCAGCTCCGGTTTGCAGATAATGGTCCAGCGCTTATTATCGGCGTAAGCCGCTGCGAGCCGTTTGTCGGAATAAAGTATCTCGTAGAACGTTTTCTGAACCAGGGTTTGAGCTGACGCGTTAGGCTCGAAGTCCAGAAGCTTCACGACGCATGTGTCCAGTTCTTTCCTCAAGCACAAAGTTATGCCGTGTATGGCGCCGTATACGGGATCGTAGACATCTCTGGTCCTGTAGCCGAAGCCGCCGTCAAGCGTGGTCGCCACTGCGATAAAAGTGGAAAAGCCTTCCTCTTTTTTATTGAGGCCGGCGTTGAAATATTTGCCGGCGAGGAAGAGGGGCATGGCGTAGCGCCTGACATCCTCTAGCGCGTTCGTGTCCGGGCTCAGGCTTTTTATCACGCAGCCCATGAGATAGAACACACCCTGCACATTCGTGTGCGCGGCGGAAAAATCAGCAACAGCTTTTTCCACTGCTGCCAGGTCCTTGAAATCCACGCAGACAGTGTCTTTCAATTTGGTCTTGACTGAAGTGAAGATGTGGGAATCTATCCGGTGCTTGGTCAACTCGGACCGGAAGGCCTTGATGAGGTCCAGGTCCTCTCCGAAAATAACCACGGGCCTTTTGGGCGATAACCGTGTTATCACCTCGTTCTCCACAGGGGCCGGTATGAGAGCCGGCACATAGCGGATATGGCGTTTGGGATGAAGCTGCGCGGCGGCAGGTTCTTTGCTGATTGCCGTCGGCAGAGCGGACTGCTTAACGGCCGGACTGTTAACTGGCAGCGGAATCTGGCGGTCAGGAGATTGGGCGGCTGTGACTTCCTGCTGCGTATCGGCCGCAGGCTCCGGCTTAGCGGAGGGCGCCGAGCCCTTCTCCTCCAGCACGAATCTGATGCAGTGCCTGATAGTGGGATAATCCTTAAGAGAGAGATTCTCCTTTCTGGGCAGTCCGTAATGCTCGCGCATGGCGGCGAACAGCTCCGCCTGCTTGACGGTGTCAATGCCGAGGTCGGCTTCCATGTCGAGGTCGAGCTCGAGCATGTCTTTAGGATAGCCGGTCTTGCCGGCTATCATGTCGAGCACCTCCGCGCGCACCGTGTCCTCGCTGAGCGCTGACTGAGCGCGTGACGACGCCTGAGGCGTGACGTGAGAAGCCGGTGCGGCAGCGGCGTGCTGCGTTGGCGCAGGTTCCGGCTTAGCGGAGGGCGCCGCGCCCTTCTCTTCCAGCACGAATCTGATGCAGTGCCTGATAGTGGGATAATCCTTAAGAGAGAGATTCTCCTTTCTGGGCAGTCCGTAATGCTCGCGCATGGCGGCGAACAGCTCCGCCTGCTTGACGGTGTCAATGCCGAGGTCGGCTTCCATGTCGAGGTCGAGCTCGAGCATGTCTTTAGGATAGCCGGTCTTGCCGGCTATCATGTCGAGCACCTCCGCGCGCACCGTGTCCTCGCTGAGCGCTGCTGTGGGGTTGGGCTGCCTGATGGCCGGACTGACTTGAGCATTGGCAGGCTGTCGGTCAGAAGATTGAATCACCGAAGCTGGCTGTGCAACCGCCGCGCTGTCCCGCTGTCTGGCTGGTGCAACGGCGGGCCCATGTGCCGCCAAAACCGGTTCCCGGGCCGGTGTATAGGGCGGCTTTCCTGCGGTTTTTTTATCCTTGATCCGGAGAGTGTTATTAACCACCTCCACCTCAGGGTGATCCTCCCCGGAGATCGCTTTCAGCCATGCGGCGTGTTTCGCCTCGTCTTCAATCCGGGGCTCTCCGGCCTTGTAAACCCGCTCGGTAAAAGACATCGCCATATGTGAGCCGAAGCCGGCGGCGAACCTTAAAGCGTACTGTAGGTCGTATTTTCCGCCTTTTGACAGCGTAATACCGTCAAGTTCCGGGTCAGGCTCTTTGTAGTTGGCGATGGGAGGGATGATGCCGGTGTTCAAGGCGCGTATCGCCACGACGTCCTCAAGGGAAGCGCCCATGGTGTGCCCCGTAAAGCCTTTCACATTGCTGATGATCACGTCTCGGACATGGCCGCCGAAAGCTTTTTTGAGGGCTTTGACTTCGGCCGAGGCGCTGCCTCCCCTGGCCGGGGTGTAGGTTTCGTGGGACATGAAAAAGGTCTTGGCGGCGAAGGTGGTCCTATCCAGACCGTATATGTCCTCTATCTTTGTTACAAATTTAGACATTACGTCAGCCACATGGTCGGTGTCCAATCTGCTTACATGGTAAGCGCTGTTGGCGGACTCTGTAAGCAGCAGGCGCGCCAGCGGCTTCATGCCCCTGTTCCTGACAAGGGTTTCATCTTCTATAACCATGCCTACGGCGCCGGAGCCGACTATCAGTCCGTCGCGTCTCTTGTCAAAAGGAAGGGCCGCTTCCGAAATAACGGCTTTGGTAGAGGCGGTGCCGGAAGCCAGGAATCCTGGCAGGGTCCATTCCTGCACGATATCGCTGGTTATATCGTCGGCGGCTATGATGACCACGCGTTTTGCTTTACCGGTCCTCAGCCAGCATTCCGCGGTATGCACGGCCTGGGTGGTAGAGGCGCAGGCGGCGCTTATGTGCATCGCGGGGCCTTTGGCGCCTACCCATTGCGCAAACTGGCTATCCGCTATCGGTATCACTTTCAGCAGGAAGTTCTGGCTGAAGGTGAACATGTCTTTGTCCGAAGCGGAATTATGCTTGCCAAAATTCTGCTCGACCCACAGCCTCAGGGTCTTTTTATCTTCGGGCGAACTTATCTTGTTTATAAGCGCGTCGTAGACAGTCCACATTTCAGCCGAGGATTTGCCGCGGTACTTGTAATGGAAGTAATTCGTGATCTCGGTGATCAGGGACTCCATCACCGGGAATGCGGACGCGAATATAACGCCTGTTTCGCTCGCCATGGGCTCCGGCAGCGCCCACTTTTCAGGCAGGTATCCGCCTGTGGTGGTTTTCTTGTAATAATGAATAAGCGGAAGACCGGCATCCTTAAGCGCCAATATTCCCGCGGCTAAAGACATCTTGAAAGTGGAATCCAGCGCCTTGGCTATGGTGTTGGGAACGCCGAATTCCTTCTCTATATCAAACTGTCCGGCGCGGGCCGAGAGTTTTATGGCCTGATCGGCTGAATCTATCCTGGCGATGCTGTGGTTGCCGGTAGGAGATTTTATCACGCGGATAATGTTTTTATTTATCTGTTTTTCCCGCCAGTCCTGCGGGATGGGTTCTATCATGTTTTTCCCGGCGAGGATCTCATCCAGGTTCTGTTCCCGGAAAAGCTTGTCCCAGGTGCCGGGCGTTCCGCCTGCTATGCCGGAGATCGCTATGTTGTTGAAGTTGAAGCCATACCTGGCCGCGAAGGAGGAATGATCGGGGCTGAATGAGGAGGCGCCGGAGTCGGCGGGTCCCCCGGTTTTCGGTGTGCTCATGGTGTAATGTTCTCCTGTGCTTTGGCGGTTTTCTGTCCTGGAGTTTTGCAGCGCCCAGTCCTGGTAGTACGTATTAAAAAAACTGCCGCTTGGTTCCGGCGCTTTCCCCCGCCAGTCCAGTTCAAACCCAAGAGCCATAAGATTTGCCAGCAGGTCGTTGAATTCCGTGATGCCACCGCGCTTGGGGTGGTTGGATGACAGAATAGTAACGCCGGGTTTGCCTTTCAGAGTGGAGGTGGCGAATGCGCTAAGAACGCGCTTGGGTCCGCATTCAATAAATGTGCGTACCCCGTCTGCGTACATCCGCTCCAACTGCCCTATGAATTCCACGGGGCTGGTCATCTGTTTGAGCAGCAGGTCGTAGGTCGCCTGTTTGCCTGGCGGGAAATAGTCCGCGGTCACATTGGATAAAAGCGGTATCTTCCACGGTTCTGCGGGTATATTCTCAAGGAATTTCCTGTATGGCCCTATCGCCGGTTCTATTATGGCCGAATGAAAGGCGTGAGAAACTGCTATCTCCTGGGCCTGGACTCCAAGGGATACGAACATGGCTACGGCTTTGTCTACAGCCGCAGCTTCGCCGGCAATCACAGTCTGTAGCGGACAGTTCTTATTAGCGCAGATCACATACCCGCTGATCTTTTTCAGCTCCCGGTCCACTTTCTCCGCGGGCCAGCCTATAGAGGCCATTTTGCCCGGGTCTTTGACTTTTACGGAGGACATCTCTTTTGCACGGCTGGTAACGGCCCTTAAGCCGTTCTCCAGAGTGAATACCCCGGCTGCTGTTGCGGCGGCGTATTCTCCGAGACTGTGTCCTATAACCATGTCCGGCTTAATACCGAACGAGCTTAGCAGGCGGAACATGGCCATGTCAGCGGTCATCATGGCTGGCTGCGTCATCTGCGTCTGTTTGATGGCGGCTTCCCGTTCTTCCAGCTCCTTCTTCGATTCGCCAGGTTTGGACCAGAGCGTGCCGGTGAGGCTGACCCCTATCATCTTTTCGAGAATGCGGTCGGCTTCGTTAAAAGTTTCCTGCACCACGTTGTATTTTGCGGCCAGGTCGCGCATCATATCGACGTACTGCGACCCCTGCCCGGGGAACAGAAAGCCGATCTTGGCGTCGTGATGTGTTCGCCTGAAAGTGTAAACGCCTTTTAGCCTGAAGTTCAGCGGAGCGTTGTCCCAGGTCTCGGGTTTCGCGTTCGTGTTCAGGAACTCTATCTTTTCCCGCAAATCCGCGGGGGACTTGGCGACTATTGAAACTCCCCATTCTTCCTGGGGCCTGGCGTTCATCGGCTGGGCGATGTCCGACATGGGATAGGTTTCTGGCCAGCGGCTGCAAACGGCCCCTGAAAATGCTTTAGCCGCTTCAGCAACTTTCTGGGGAGTGGCGGCGGTGAAAGTCACTGCTTCACCCTGCAGCCCTGCGAAAGAGACTTTCGGATCTTCTTTAACCTCGGCGGTCCGTACCTGCGCCGCCGGTTCAGCCGAGGACGCAGCTTTCATCAAGGGCTGGTTTTTGCCGGTGTATTCTTCCATGGTCACGTGAAAATTGGTTCCTCCGAATCCGAACGAAGACACATTTGCTCGTCTTATGCCGTCGGTGGCCCAGGGCTCGGATTTCGTAATAACCCTGAAAAGGTTCAGGTCTATGCCGGGATTGGGTTTAGCGCAGTTGATCGAGGCGGGGAGGGTCTTGTTGTGAAGGGCTAAAGCGGTCTTGATTATGCTCACAGCTCCGGCCGCAGCCTTGGCGTGGCCTATCTGGGATTTTATCGCGGTCAGCCCCAGCTTTTTCCCATTTTTTATGTGCGGCCCGAAGATCGCTTTTAGCGTTTCCACTTCTGCCGCGTCTCCGACCTTGGTCGCAGTTCCGTGCGCCTCCACGAAGTCCACCGCCCCGGGGCCGTAGTCCACCTGGTCGAAGGCGTTTTCTATGGCGAATCTCTGCCCTTTGGGATTGGGGGCAGTGATGCCTTTTCCCTTGCCGTCCGAAGAAGCTCCCACGGAATTTATAAGAGCGTAGATCTTATCCCCGTCGCGCACGGCGTCGCTGTAGCGCTTTAATATATAGATGCCCACAGCCTCAGCCATTACGAAGCCATTTGCCCGGTCGTCAAAGGTCCAGGACCCGTCTGCCGAAAGTGCGCCTATCTTGCAGAATTTTACGAAGGCCGGCGGAGACATCATCTCGTCCGCGCCTCCGGCCACGGCCATGTCGAACTTGCCGGACCTGAGGCCCATTACTGCGTAATCAAGCGCTGCCATGGAGGAGGCGCAGGCGGCGTCTATCGTCATGTTGGGGCCGTTTAGATTGAAGATATTGGCGATTCTGCCTGCTGTCACGTTGGACAGCTCGCCCGGCATGGTGTCTTCCGTTATTTTTAGTATATTCCTGTCTACCTGATCCTCATATTCCGATATGAGCGTTTTTTGCTGGTCGGGGGTGAAGCCGGTGTAGGTGCCGGTCTTTTTTATGAAATCCTCGTTCTGGAACTTATAGACGCGCAGGTCGGTCAGCTCTTTGCGCATGGCGCCCATGGCGTTGCCAAGCACGACAGCCGCTTTCCTGGGGTCAAAAGCTTTACTATTATAGCCGGAATCCTCAAAGGCCATGCGGACGGCTTCTATGGTGATCTGCTGCAGCCGGGAGATCTGCTCTGCGGTCTGGGGCGGGATCTTGTATTTTATGGAGTCAAAAGAGAAATCCTTTATAAAGCCGCCTATCTTGGAATAGGTTTTATCCGCGGCCTTTCGGTCTTCCGAATAGTAAAGCCGCCAGTCCCAGCGGTCCTTCGGCACTTCGCTTATGCAGTTTCGCCCTGAGATGACATTCTGCCAGAATTGATCCGCATTGTGGGCATCCGGGGCTATTATCCCAAGTCCGACTATCGCTATCTTTTCAGTGTTCATCTCGGAATACCTCTCTTGTGATAATTATTGATGAAACGTGCGGGAAAATCTGAGTCCGGTTCAGATCCGGAATTTAGGTATGGCACGCATATAATTATAATAAAAAGGATAAATAAAACACAATCCTTAACTACCGAACTCTCCCCTTTTCCGCGGAATATCCGGCCGGCATCAGTCTGGCAGCCCGCCAGAGCTCGCGGCCATTGCCGGAAAAACAACCGTAAAAGCAGGTATTCCGATATGGCTATATTAATATATAATCTTTAAATAGCGGAGATTTCATGAAGATTAAATTCTGGGGCGCCAGAGGCAGCATTCCGGTTTCAGGCCGGCAGTATATGAAGTACGGCGGCAGTACTGCTTGCGTGGAGGTGCGCTCCGCCAAAAACGACCTTATAATCGTGGACGCGGGTACCGGCATCAGGACCCTCGGCAAAGAGCTGGCCAAAAATTCACAGGATCATTTTACAATGATCTTTACGCACGCCCATTGGGACCATATTATAGGGTTTCCTTTTTTCGCTCCTATATACGGCAAGAAAACCAGGATCCGTATGCTTGGCTGTTCTTTTTCATCCGATCCGGTCAGGGAGATTGTGGCCAAAACAATGCAGCCTCCGGGTTTTCCGGTAAAATTTGATGAGATCGCGGCGAAATTTGAATTTTCTTCGGTCTGCTCCCTGGGCTGGGAGATCGGTCCGGTAAAGATCCTGCCAATTGAGTTGAGCCATCCCAATCAGGGGCTGGGGTTCAAATTCGAGGAGAACAGGCGGACTTTCGTTTTCCTTACAGATAATGAACTCGCCTTCCAGCATCCCGGAGGAAGGACTTTTGATGAATACAAGGCCTTCGCGCGCGGAGCAGATCTGCTGGTGCATGATGCCGATTACACTGACGCGGAATATCCACGGCGCAAGACCTGGGGGCACTCGACCTGGGAGCAGGCCCTGGACCTCGCACTTCAGTCTGAAGTGCGCGCTTTAGGGCTTTTCCACCATAATCAGGACAGGTCCGACCTGGAGATAGACCGGATAGTAGCGGAGTGTTTGTGCCGGGCCCGCAAGGCCGGCTCGCGGATGAGATGTTTTGCCGTTAGAGAAGGCCAGAGCGTAGTTCTCTAGAGCGGCCTTAGTTAAGCCGGCTGGTTCTTCAAAATCGTTGCATAAATCAATACAATAGGTACATACTATGAAATTCAACCTTTATTCCATCTGGGGCGACCCTGTCTTTTACGCCGCCGCGATCGTGTTCGCGTCAGGCATGTTCTTCCTTGTTTTTTCAATAAGAAAGTATCTGGAAATGAAGAACAGGTGCGATTTTGAAGAATCCGGCGAAGATGGCGGTGGGATGCAGCAGGGTGAGTTGCCTCTGGAGACCGGGGCATACGGCGCGGCAGAGGGGCAGCCGGACAGCGGAGAGGCTGGCCGGCAAGGAACTTGCGACGCGCCCCAGTTCGATGCCTCTGTTCCTGACGCATCTCTTGTTACTGATTCCGGGCCGCAGTCTTCCTCCAAGGCGGAGGAGTTTGTCAAAGGGCTTTACCAGAACCTGGCCAGTCTTGACGGCAGGCTTAAAAATATAGAGGCTGCTTTTTCAAAAGCCAATGTGAACAGGGATTTTACCGTCACTTTTCTTGGCGATATGATCGCGGAATTTGACGCTCTCGATAAAGAAAAAATTAAAGCCCGCATCGAATACCTTTTATCTGACCTGAAAAAGTAGGCGCGGCTTTACGCCCCCCGCGTCCCTGATACGTGAAAAAAACATTATTCGCCGCCATCCTGTGCACGCTCGCAAGCCCCGTCGCAGCCGGCGCGGGCCTGTTTCCGCCGCATGCTTTTACCGACGACGCGCGCGGATCCACAGCGGCGTCTTTTCTTAAATCCCCCGCTTCAGCGCGCCTTTCCGCCCTTGGCTTCGGCGCCGCCGCGCTCAGGTCTCCGGATGCTTTTTTTTATAACCCGGCGGGGGCCGCATATATTCCCGCAGGGGCCGGAACACTTATGCTCGGCTATGAAAGCCTGCTTGAGGGATCCGGGCGGGGCGCTATCGCCGGGCTGAAAGGCGTGGGACGCGGCGTGCTGGGGTTCGGGGCGCTGTACCGCTATGATACCGGGTTGAAAAAATACGACATCTACGGAGACTCCGCAGGCGGTTTTGATGCCTATGACGCTGCATTCACCGGCTACTACGGCGCGCGAGCGGGCCGCGCGGACGCCGGATTGGCTGTTAAATATATACGCTCCAAGCTTGCGAATCGTTCCGCCGATTCTGTCGCTTTGGATCTGGGCGTCCTTATAAAAGACAAACGTGAGACCGGCACGGAGTTCGCGCTCTTTGCCCGCAATTTCGGCACTGCCATGAAACTCGGTTCGGAGCGGGCGCCCATGCCCTTTGAACTGGGCGCCGCTTTAAGCTGGCGTTATGTCCGGCAGTTCGGCCTTTTTATCGATGGCCGTCTGCCTGCCGATCACGCTCCATATCTTATTCTGGCCGGTGAATATTCCCTTCCTTTAGAGGGCGGCTCAGGACTGTTTTTACGCGCGGGCATGAATTTTAAAAATAATTCCGATCTCGGAATGTTGGGCGTGATCTCCTGCGGCTTCGGGGTCAGGCTCAGGAATGCCGGTTTTGATTACGCTTTTGTGCCGTACGGTGACCTGGGCGGTACCCACCGTCTTACTGTAAGCAGAAGTTTCGGCGCAGGCGCCTTCCCCTCCGTCAGAGCGGCTGGCCGTAAGTCAGGAGGGCGCTCGGAAAAGCTTTCGCTGGCCGTAGCCGCGTTTGAACCGGACGACGGAGTAAGCGAGATCCTGTCCAGGCAGATCACGGATATGGTGGAAGCCGAGTTAATGAAGGCGGGCAAGTTCAGGATGCTGGAACGGACAAGTGTCGGTTATATAGCGGCCGAAAAAAAGTTGGTTTACGCAGGCCTCGGCAACAGAGCGCGTTCGACAGAACTGGCCCGCCAGGTTGGCGCGCGCGGCGTCCTGTACGGGGATGTTTCCAGGGTCGGGAACGGCTATCTTATAGCAGTCAAGCTGGAGCTCGCGGCCACCGGTGAAATACTGGCGGTAGAGAGCCGGACCGCCGAAGATGACTTTCTTCTGCCCCAGGCCGCCCGGGAGCTGGCGGCCGCTATCTGCGCTTATTAACAGTCCGCAGGTGCCGGGCTATTACGGACAGCATCTCCGCGTGGATTTTTCTGTTTGTTGCCAGGAGCTGCCTGCCGTATTCCCCGGCCTCCTTCCACGGCTTGCCGGAAAAATCAGAGATTTTCCCCCCGGCCTCCTCCACAAGCAGACTTCCGGCCGCTACGTCCCATGGCTTGAGACCGAATTCCCAGTAGCCGTCCGTGCGGCCGGCGGCCAGCCACGCCAGGTCCAGCGAGGCCGAGCCCATTCTCCGGACATCGTGGGAAAGCACCAGAAATTTCTCTATAAGCGAACAATAAAAGCCGGCTTTTTCCGCGCGATCGTACGGGAAGCCAGTTACCAGAAGAGAGCGCGCGAGGGCTGGCGCTGAAGAGACTTTGATGCGCCGGCCGTTCAAAAAAGCGCCCTGGCCGCGCTCAGCCATAAAAAGTTCCTCCCTGAAGGGGTCAAGAACTCCGCCCGCCAGCACGCGGCCTCCTGCCATGAAGGCTATCGAAACGGCTGCGACAGGGAAAGTGTGCGCGTAGTTGGTAGTGCCGTCCAGCGGGTCTATTATCCAGAGAGGTCCATCCCCCTGTCCTGCCGCGCCCGGAGCGCGGCAGGGGGCGCGTGAACCGCCGGTTTCTTCCGCCATAAAGCCGTGGCAGGGAAAATCTCTTTTTATCGCGGCGATTATCCTGCGCTGTGATTCCAGATCGGCTTCGGTCAGGAGGTTTGCCCTCCCTTTCAAGCGGTAGGAGACACGACCGAAGCAGGCGCGCAGAACAGCGCCGCCTGCCAAAAGGGCTTTTTTAAGAGTTTTTATTTCCCGCGTATGGCTATCCTCATCGCCAGCTTGGCGGCCGCCCGCTCCGCCGGACATTTAAGGGTTGTAAAAACGGCCCGGACCGGAGCCAGCCGCTTTCGCGCCAGAGCAATGAAAGTTTTACGGAAGAAATCGTTATGCATCAGTCCGCCGGCAAGCGCCACCCGGAGCGGGCCGGATCCCCGGTGTTTTTTCGCCGCGACGGCTAGAAGGCCAGAAAGCTCTTCTTGCGCCAGCCGCGTAAGGCAAAGCGCCGCGCTGTTGCCGGTTTCCGCCAGCCGCAAAGCCCGCTTGGCCCACGCGGCTCTTGTCTGGCGGTCTAAGCCCGGTTCCCCTTTTTTTCTGAGCTTGAGAAAGCGGGAGCCTATCCATAATCCTGAACCAGGGTCGCCTCCCGGAGGGCTATACCCTCCTATCTTTTGAAACTGTCGCCCTGGCGTTTTACCTGGGCGCCTGAGGAAGACCACCGAGCCGGTCCCGGCTATGAGCAGGGCTCCGTTGCCCGCTCCGTGGGCGGCCATATAAGCGGCCTCAGCGTCCGATATTACATCCAAAAGGTTGATCCTGCCCTTCAGCTTCCGGAGAAGGAACGGCTTTTTCCATTTGCGGGTCATAACGCCGCGCGAAGCGATGATCGCCGGCACATGGGGTTTCAGGCCCCAAGCGGCTGCGGTTTTTATGATAAGTTCCGGCAGAAGTTTGAAATGGGAGGTTGGATGTACTATTCGCTTTAACTCCGCGCCCAATTCGTTTATGAGCACTATCCGGGTGCGGGTTCCGCCCCTGTCCACACCCAGCCCCAGGTTGCTTTTCGCCGTTTCTCGCGTTTTCTTTGTCATATCATTGACGGGGACAGCGCTATAATGATAGCATATGGTCGCTGAAGTTGTCCTCATATGATAAGACAGGAAGAAGTTCCGCTGGCATCCATCCTTCGAAGCGAGTTCATTTTTTTCCTGAGAGGGAAGTCCTCCAAGGAAGAGACGGTTAAACTGCTGACGGATGGCCTGTATCCGCAGATCAACACACTTGTAACGGCGCAGGCCCTGTATGAAAGGGTTACCGATGTGGAGAAACTTAATAACGTCCTGCCGACCGGCTTTTACATCCCGCACGCCAAACTGACGGAAATAACCCGCTTCCACGCGGCTCTTGCAATTATACCGGAAGGCTTTCTGGATCCAAAATCCGGAATTACAGTTAAAGCCGCGCTTTTACTCCTGACCCCTAATAAACCTCTTTTTTTTCAGCAGCACCTTAATATGCTCTCGAAACTGTCCCGCCTGTTCCAACCTGAGTTCATAGATTCCGTCGTCTCGATGCAAAGCGGGGCGCTGGTCTATGAGGCTATAAGCAAATCGGAATGATCCCGGCCGACCCGGTCTCCGCTTACATTAAAATTGCCTTTTTAAATATATATAATTGAACTATTGTTATGAATCCTCAACCCCCACGCTTTAAGCAGGTGCTGGTGCTCAGCACCGCCATGCTCAGCTTTATTTCCTTCTGGAAGGCTGCCTCTATCGTTCTGTGTGATATGGGGTCAAGCGCCTTTTACGCGGGCGGCATAGCCATGAACGCGTTCGGCCCGGCGTTTCCTTGGTATGTGCTCGCGGTCATGATCTTTTCCGGCCTGATGCTCATGATATATGTGGAATCCTGCGCCATGTTCGTTCGGGGCGGCGTATACAGGGTTGTCAACGAGACCTTGGGCCATTCCGTGGCCAAGGTTTCGGTTTCGGCGCTCATGTTCGATTATGTGATCACGGGGCCGGTTAGTTCCGTAAGCGCCGGTCTGTATGTGTCCAGCCTCCTCTACAACATTCTGCCGGCCCTGCATATTGACTGGCATATTCCGCACAGGCATTTCGCCGTCATATTCGCCGTGATTGTCACGGCGTTTTTCTGGCGGGAAAATATCAAAGGGGTTGAGGAATCCAGCGACAAGAACTTCAAGATCATGGGGTTTGTGACGATTGTAGGCGCCGTTCTGATAATATGGTCCCTGGTCACGGTCTGGTCGCGCGGCTTCAGGCTGCCGCCTTTTACGCTGAACTTTACCCCGGAATCTTTAGGCTGGATGACAAATTTCCCCTATCTTCGGACCATAGGGCTTATCGGCATCTTTATGGCTTTCGGCCATTCCATACTGGCGCT
>CAZPMW010000032.1:6610-20227 GCA_964587805.1 uncultured Elusimicrobiaceae bacterium | reverse complement strand
GCCCCTGGAACATGCCGCAGTCCAGAAGCACGCTCTTCCCTCCCGCCTGGAGAAGATGGCGCGAGCCTGTCACCCCGCCAGCCGCCCCGAAAAAACTTATCTTAGCGCCGTCGGCGGCATCAGCCATGTCTTCCTCCTGTCCTTATAAGCGGTCCCCGGGTCTTGCGCAGCAGTATTTCATCGCAGCCCTTTACGATGAAATCGCGCAGGACCCCTGCTTTTACATAGCCGAGCGTTCGATATAGTTTCCGCGCTCCCCTGTTGAACGAGGACACGCACATGAAAACATTCGGCGTTTCTTTGAATATCCGACGCTCCGCGAATTTTATCATGCGCGTGCCGATGCCAAGGCCCCGGGCTTCCGGCGCCACGCAGACGGCCCGGATATAGCCCTTAAAGGTTCCCGTCATCTTTATTACGATAAATCCCGACGCAGAGCCTGCGGCCCCGGCGGCGTAGACCTCTTGACGCGGGTCTGATACGGCCTTCAGGCACGCTCCGTAGCCCAGGCCGAGCGTCAGCCAGGGCTCGGCGTCCGCCATCATGCGCGCGCAGCGCTGAAAGTCCGCGATCTTTTTAGTGCGCGATATTGTCATGCGTATGCGGGGATGCCGCGGCCAGCGTTCCGGAGATCATGCTCTCAGCGTCGGTGAAAATCCGGTCTAGGTGGGCTTTTCCGCGGAAGCTCTCGGCGTAGATCTTGTAGACGTTCTCTGTGCCTGAGGGACGGGCAGCGAACCAGCCTCCGGGCGTAATGATCTTAAGGCCGCCTATCGCCTCGTTGTTGCCCGGCGCGTGCGAGAGCACGGAGGATATCTTTTCCCCCGCCAGCTCTTTGAACGGCACCTGTTCCGGCGTCAGGCGCTTCAGTAAATCTTTCTGCGCCGGAGTGGCCGCGGCGTCGTGGCGCTCATAGTACGGTTCGCCGAACTCCGCCGTCAGGTCCTTATACAGTTCGGCGGGGTCCTTGCCGAGGCGCGCCGTCATTTCCGCCGAAAGCAGACAGAGTATGATGGCGTCTTTGTCGGTGCTCCAGGCTCCTCCGCCGAAGCGCAGGAACGAGGCGCCGGCGCTCTCTTCGCCCCCGAAGCCGAATCCGCCGTCCAGCAGGCCGTCAACGAACCATTTAAAGCCAACCGGCACTTCTCTGAGCCGGCGGCCCAGTTTGGCCGCGACGCGGTCTATCATGGCGCTGGAGACCACGGTTTTGCCTATCGCCGCGTCGGCGCGCCATCCCGGCCTGTTCCGGAACAGGTAAAAGATGGCGGCTGAGAGATAATGATTGGGCGGCATAAGGCCAGCGCCTTTTGTCACTATGCCGTGGCGGTCGTAATCCGTGTCGCAGCCGAAGGCGATATCGAACCGGTCCTTCAGGCCGATAAGACGCTGCATGGCGTAAGGCGAGGATGGGTCCATGCGGATCTTCCCGTCCCAGTCTGCGGTCATGAAGGCGAAAGCAGGGTCGACCTTATCGCTGACTACTGTAAGGTCCAGGCCGTAGCGCTCCGCTATCGGCGCCCAGTAATTAACGCCGGCTCCGCCAAGCGGATCCACGCCCATTTTAATTCCCGCTCCGCGTATGGCGCCCATATCCACCACATCGGCCAGGTCGCGCGTGTAGATGCCGGTGTAGTCGTAGCGCAGGGTGGTGGAAGCCTTGAGCGCCCTGGCCAGCGGGAGGCGTTTTACTCCTGTCAGGCCGCTCACCAGCAGATCATTGGCCAGGGCCTGGATGCGGGAGGTGGCGGCCTGGTCGGCGGGGCCGCCGCTGGGCGGATTATATTTAAAGCCGCCGTCAGAAGGCGGATTATGGGAAGGAGTTATCAGTATCCCGTCAGCCAGACCTGCGGAGCGGCCCTGATTATGGCGCAATATGGCGTGCGAGACGGCCGGCGTGGGCGTGTATTCACCCGGTCCGCCTGTCATTACCGTTACGCCGTTGCCTGCCAGTACTTCGAGCGCGGTTTCGAACGCCGGAGCGGAGAGCGCGTGCGTATCCATGCCCATGAACAGCGGCCCGTCCGTTCTGAGCGCGCGCCGGTAATCGCAGATAGCCTGTGTGACGGCCAGTATATGCCGTTCATTGAACGAAGATTCGAGCGAGGTTCCGCGGTGGCCTGAGGTGCCGAACGAAACGCGCTGCTCCGGGACCGAGGGGTCTGGTACGCCTGTATAGTAGGCGGCGAGCAATTTTGGTATATCAGTCAAAAGCTCCGGCGGAAGAGTCTTGCCGGCTAATGGGCTTATTTTCATACGGGCCCTCCCTGTGAACGCCGCCGGTCCGTAACCGCCCGCGGTCAGGGATAATTCTAATAGATTTTGTCCGCTTAATCCACTATTCCCCCGGCCGGCCCCGTTATACGGAGCTGCGCAAGTATCGTATAATAAAGCAAACGCGCGTTTTTTTTAGCTTCGCGCCAATCTAAATTGTCAAGGATATGAGATGAAATACTTTCTTTTGGGATTAATTATGCTCCAGATAACCCCGTGCCAGGCGCAGCCCTCCGGCGCGGAGCTGCGCGGGCTTGTCCTGGCGGGAGAATTTAAGCGGGCCGGAGAGCTGATCGACGCGGCGCTTAAGAAGAATATGCCGCCCTCTGCGGCGGCGGACCTGCGGTTTGAAAAAGAAAAAATGGACAGGATCAGGAAAGACTTTGATAAAACCAGCGAAGACGTGCTGGCGTATATAGGCAAATACTACCCGGGCATCAAGGAGGACGGGCTGGATGAATGGGAGAGGGATGGCTCGCTTGAGTTTAAAATAATAGACGGGAAAAAATGGTATTTTACGCGCGCGGCGTCCAATCTCTTCAGGATCAATAAAAAAGCCGGGAAGAAAAAGGAGGCCGCTGACGGCCGCAGCAAAGACGCGCTTGAGGCCTTTCTTGAAGGCTATGTGCCGCAGGCGCTTGAGGCGGCCGGGCGGTCCGGTAAGACCCTTGTGACGCCCGTCGTTTTCAATCTTGACTTTACTGTCACCGTGGATACGGACGCGGTTCCTGACGGAGAAACTATAAGATGCTGGCTGCCATATCCCCGCGAGGGGCACGGGCGGCAGGCCGGCGTTAAACTGCTGGGAGTGAATTCGGAGACCTATGTCATCTCGGATCATGAGCATCAGCAGCGCAGCCTCTACCTTGAGAAACCGGCCCGCAAAGGGCAGGCTACAGTTTTCAACGCTTCGTTCGAGACGACAAATTACGGCGAGGTGCGGGAAATACGTCCGGAGCTGGTAAAGGAATATAATAAAAATTCCGCGTTGTTCACGGGCAATACAGCCGAAAGAAAACCGCATATCGTTTTTTCGGAGAGAATTAAGAAGCTTTCCAAAGAGATCGCGGGAAACGAGAAGAACCCGTACCTTCTGGCAGGCAGAATATTCGCCTGGGTATCTGAAAATATACCGTGGGCGGGGGCGCGCGAGTATTCCACCATTGAAAACATTTCGGATTACGGACTTGCGAACCGGCACGGCGACTGCGGGATCCAGACGCTGGTCTTTATGACGCTGGCGAGATATAACGGCATACCGGCGAGGTGGCAAAGCGGCTGGATGCTGCATCCGGGAAAGGTTAATCTGCACGACTGGTGTGAGATATATCTGGAGTGCTATGGCTGGGTCCCTGTAGATCAGTCTTTCGGCCTGCTCAAATCAGGAACCGTCCGGGAAAAGTATTTTTTTCTGGGCAGTATCGATCCCTATCACCTTATAATCAACGACGACTACTCCGCCCCCCTGTTCCCGGCGAAAACGTTCCCGAGAAGCGAGACCGTGGATTTCCAGCGCGGGGAGGTGGAATGGAGCGGCGGCAACCTTTATTTTGACAAATGGAACTACGATATGAGGGTGGAGTACAAGCCGGCTGAATGACGCCCTCCGGCGGGGCATTGCCGCCGCTTAGCGCCGCTTAAGCGTGCTGCCGCCCAGTACGCCGCTGCCGATTTTCTGCAGGGTGGCCAGGTCCTGGCCCGGGATTGAAGATATGGTGGGCATAGCGTTGCCCATCGCCTGCACCAACACATCGTTCACGTAGGATGTGGCTATCGGGTTCTCTGCGAAGAAGTTCGCCACTTCGGCCTGGATCGCCTGGGGAGGAGGGTTTTTTACGGCCTCCAGGGCCGCCGCCATCAGACCCATAACCACTTCAGGATTAGCGCTGTAGCGGATGATGGCCGCGCGCACCTCCGGCAGGGCCGTCATGCCGCGGGCAAAGCTGTAGGCATCGAGGTCCTTTTCAAACTGCTTTTTTAATTTCATATACCGGCCCATCTTCGCGAAATCAGCATCCATCCGGCGGAGGGCCGGATACTTGGCCATATATTTCAGGCCGAGGATATTGAGGCGGGCCTGGTAGTCCATTATCTCCACGGCATGCGTGCGGATGAAATCAGCCTCGCGCTGTCTGCCGGAGCTCTGCGCGGGCTGATCCTCCCGGTTATTATCATAACCGGAGGAGATGACGCGTGAGATATCAACCGTCTGAGCGGCAGGTTGTTCGCCGGCTCCCGGCCGGCGGGCGGTGTAGCCCGGGGTTTTTGTTCCGGCTTCGTACCGGGCCGCGGATTGATAGCGGAGGGGCATGGGGAGATCGGGGGCGCTTTCGGCGCCCTCCGGGAACGATACTTCCGGGGAGGCGCTTGTTGTTATCCGTTTGACCACGGGCCAGGCGAGTATTGCGCCGATGACCAGGGCGAAGCCGCCCCAGATGAGGAATTTAAATCTTTTGTCAGTATCCATAAGATCGCGCTCCAGTGTTGTGCTTTTGCGGCCGTCCAGCCAGATTATGATATCACAATCAACGCCGCCGCTGTCAACACCAAATTTGCGCGGCGTCATGGTTTTTCCCGGGCCACGCTGAACTATTGCCACAGCTCCGTTACTGTTGTATAATTCACACAAGCGGGCAGTACTAATATTTGTAATGTTGCGAGAGGTGCGGCATGTGCAGACTGTTCGGATTACTTCTTTGCGTCTCGGCTAACTTGTCTGCGCTGCAGGCGGCTGAGACCGGATATGACTACAGAAAGATCCTCTCCGAGGTGAGCCGCAATAGCGACGCCTCCCCGGAGGATAAGAGGCTATGGCGCTCCTACCTTGACAAAGCTTCCGGCGTCACGATCGAGGAAACGCGCGGGATGTTCCGGGATGCCGCCGTTGAATTTAACGTTCCGCAGATACTTCTTGAGGCCATCGGCTATCTGGAGAACAACTGGATCCAGATAGGTCCCTCGCTCGACAGGGGCTGGGGAATAATGCATCTGGTAGAGAACAACTACTGCAACACTCTTGGCGAGGCGGCCGCCCTTATAGGCGTAGACCCGCAGGTTTTAAAGGACGACCCCAGGCAGAATATCCGCGGCGCCGCCGCGCTGCTCGCTGTCTACGCCGGACAAGTAACCTCCACGCCGGAATCAATGGACGGCTGGTTCCAGGCTGCTTCTAAGTTTTCCGGGCTGATCAGCCAGGAGCTAAGGGATCAGCAGGCGCGCAGCTATTTTTCTATAGTTGAAAAAGGGGTGAATGAGCGCACTGTTTTCAACAGCGTGCTGGAAATCAGATCCGGCAGGATCAATTCCGCTAGAATAAAACCGCCCGCCGGCGTCTCGCGCTACGGCAGGTCCGGAGAGTATCCTGAGGCCAAGTCCAATCTCACTCCGAACAACCACAACTGGGGGCGCGATGCGAAGGTGGACACCTGGGTAAACCATTGGATGGGAGTAGGCACCTACGCAGGAGCCATTTCCTGGTTCCACAACCCATCGGCCAAAGCCAGCGCTCATTTTTGCATACGTCACGACGACGGCGAGATCACGCAGGTCGTCAGCGTAGAGGATACGGCCTGGCATGCCGGCGGAAAGGGCGTATCGTACAACAACGACCGCTCCATCGGAGTGGAGCATGAAGCCACGGTGACCCATCCCGAATGGTGGAACAGCGAACCTATGCTGAACGCATCGGCCAGGCTCACGCGCTTTTTCGGCGATAAGTACGGGATCCGGCTTGAGCACCAGGACGGCGTGCATACCGGCGGCATAGTGGGCCATTCGCAGATGCCTGGGACCAACACCGATTGTGCCGGCAACATACCCTGGCCCGTATTAATGGAAAAGATACTGAACCAATAAGAGCTATCCCCTGATCTCCGGTTATACGGCCTTGCCCTCTATCTCACCCATCTCTGTCATCGCCTGGCGCAGGGCTTTTTCATGGCGGCTGCTTTCCAGGCCTGAGGCCAGGCTGTAGGCGCAGGGGACCACAAGCAGCGTAAGAAGAGTTGAGAACAGCACCCCGCCTATTATCACCAGCGCCATCGGTATGCGCGTCTCCGCGCCCGGGCCGAGGCCCAGCGCCGGCGGTATAGCCGCCGCGATAGTGGCGAAAGACGTCATCAAAATAGGCCTGAGCCGTATCGGGCAGGCGTCAAGCAAAGCCTCAGTAACCCCCATTCCCCCCTCTCTCCTCCGGTGGTTCGTGAAGTCCACCAGCAGTATGGAGTTCTTCTTCACAATGCCCATCAGCAGTATCATGCCTATCATGCTGTAGATGTTCAGGGACTGGTGCCCGATGAGCAGAGCTATGAACGCGCCGGTAATGCTGAACGGCAGCGCCAGCAGCACCGTTACAGGATGAATGAAGCTGTTGAATTGCGAAGCGAGCACCATGTAGGCGACAAAAATGCCGAAGATCAAGGCTGTTATCAGGCTGCCGAAGGAATCCTGAAAGGTCTGCGAACTCCCGGAGAGCACTATACGGTAGCCGTCGGGAAGCAGTTCCCTGGCAATTTTCTGTGCCTCGGCCAGGGCCGCGCCCTGGGCGACTCCCGGGGCCGGGTTGGCGAAAATACCGATGGCGCGTTCCCTGTTGCGCCGTGAGATGGAAAGCAGAGTGGGCTTTTCCAGGATCTTCATAACCTCGGAGAGGCGTATCAGCTCGCCCCGGTTGTTGCGAACCCATATCTTGCCGATATCCGACGGTATTTTGCGATCCTGATCCACCAGACGGATGCGGATGTCGTAGCGTTTGCCGTTCTTTGTGAACTTGCCCACGCGTACCCCGCCGATCATCGCGTTAACAGCGTCGCCTATGGAGGCTATGTCCACTCCGCGCGCGGCGGCTTTTTCCCTGTCCGGGATAATCTGTACCTCCGGCATGCCGGCCTGATAATCCGTGTCAACGTCCGTCATCTTGCCGGAATCGGTCATGCGCGACATCATCGCCTTGTTCAGCTCGGCCAGCTTCTCCCAGTCGGGGCCGCGCAGGCTCAGCTCGACCGGGTAGCCGCGCTTGGAGGTGAAGCCGGCCTGAGAAGGGTCCTGTATGGAAACCCTGTCCAGTTCCTTTATCTGCTTCAGGGCTTTACGGGTGTGGGCCATCAGGTCCTGCTGCGTCGGTTTTTTACCGCCTTTTTCGAGGGGTACGCGGGCACCGGGCTGTTTTATCGTAAGGAACAGCATGCCGCTGTTGACGTTGCCCATTCCGACAGCGCCGAAATAATGCGCGATGTTCGGGTTTTTCATAACCCAGTCTTCCACTTTTCCGAACACTCCGTTGGTGTATTCAAATGATGAGCCGATGGGGGTCTGAAGTCGCACCATAAACTGGCTCTGGTCCTGAGACGGACTGAATTCCGTCGGCAGTCTGAGGCCTATCAGGAGAGAAACGGCGAAAACCAGGAACGCGCCCCCGATGGTTTTCCACCGGTGCTGCAGTATGCGCCTCAGCAGGCGCCTGTAGAGCTCAGCGACGCGGACAAACGCCTTATCCATCCACATGCCAAGGGCGGTGGTTCGGCCGGAATCAACGAACTGGGAGCAGCGCATGGGCGAAAGCGTCAGCGCTTCCAGCAGCGAGAGCAAAACGGCGGCCGACATCGTTACGCCGAACTGAAAGAAAAACTTGCCGATAATGCCCTGCATGAATATTACCGGCACGAATATCGCGAGTATCGCTACGGAGGCGGCCATGGCGGGAAATGTTATTTCCCTGGCCCCGATAAGCGCGGACTTTACCCTGCCGAAACCCATCTCGTTGTAGCGCACGATATTTTCGAGCACCATGATGGCGTCATCAACCACTATCCCGATGGCGAGCGAGAGGCCCAGCAGCGTAAAAGTGTTCAGCGTGAACCCCATGAAGTAGAGTATAAGGAACGCGCCGATAATGGACGTCGGGATGGCCAGCAGCACGTTGAAGGTGGAGGACCAGGAGCCCAGGAACAGCCAGCAGACCACTCCGGTCAGAATGGCGGAAAAGACCAGCGTGAAGTTAAGCTCGCGGGTGGATTCCTCTATAAAGCGCGTGGAGTCGTTGATCACGGTCAGGTTCATGCCTGTCGGCAGGTCTTTCTGCAGCTCCGCCACCCTGGCGCGCACCGTTTTTGCCACAGCCACGGCGTTGGAGCCGCGCTGTTTGATTATGGCTAAACCCACCGAGAGCCTGCCGTCGCTGCGCGCTACGCGCCTTATATCGTTGAGGCCGTCTTCTACTTCCGCCACGTCTTTAATGCGGAATGTTTTCCAGATGGCGGCCCCGCCCCGCCCGGTCAGGACAAGGTTGGAGAACTGTTCGGGTGTGGTCGCTTCGCCCATCACGCGGACGTTCATCTCTTTTTTGCCGGAACTGATATATCCCGCCGGCATCTCGGAATGCTGGTTCCCCACGGTGTTGATAACGTCTTCAACCGTGAGCTGTTTGGCGTTGAGCTGTTCGGCGTTAACCCAGATGCGCAGGTTGGGGTCGACAAAGCCCCGCATGTCCACGTTGCCCACCCCGGCTATGGTGGTGAACTTATCCTTAAGGAAATCGTTGGCGAAGGCCATCAGGTCTTTCAGGGGACGTTTGTCCCCGGTCAGAGCCGCGAGCAGAATGGGCTGATCTTCCGGGTTGCTCTTGCTGATCGTGGGCGGATCGATGTCGCGCGGCAGATCCCGCTGGACCTGGGATATTTTGGCCTGCACCTCCTGCATCGCCACGTCTATATCGCGGTCAAGTTCGAACTCGATGGTCAGGTTGCAGGACCCGCGCTTGGAGCTGGAGGAGACGTCCTTGATGCCCTGGATGCTCATGACCGCGCCTTCCAGCACGTCCGCCACCTGGGTTTCCATCACTTCCGGGGCGGCCCCTTCAAGGTTGACGGAGACGTTGACCACCGGATAATCCACGTCGGGCATCTGGCTGATGCCCATCCGGCTGAAGCCGAGCCAGCCGAAAACCAGCAGGCCAAGCATCAGCATCCAGGCAAAAACGGGGTTTTTAATCGAAAGGTCTGAGAGTGTCATCGTTTCGCATCCACGCCGGCGGCAATCTCGAGTTTCAGCAGTGTCAGTCTTTCCCGAACCTTTGCCTGGGAGACCGCTAGGCGGGTCTGCTGCACTATATTCTGGGCGCTGAGTACGTCCAGATTGGTTACAAGCCCCAGCTTATAATCGTTTTCCTGGTAGCGCGCGTTATCGGAAGCCAGGGCCCGGGCTTCCTCAAGGCTGGCCGTCTGAAGCGCCGCATATTTAAACTCCTCATAAGCCGACCGGACTTCGGTAAGCGCCTGTCTCTCCGCCAGCTGTAAGGCCAGTTCGGCTGAACGTTTAGCCGAAGACGCGGTTTGCCGCAGCGCCCGGGCCGCGCCGCCCGTGTATAAGGGCATATTAAAGGCCAGTGTCGCGTTCCAGTAATTGGCCGGTTTAGGTTCCGGATGCCTCAGTACGTAATAATCGCCTGCAACTGTGACCGTAGGCCAGAGATTGTGTTTCTGGATTTCCAGAAGGTGCCCTGAAGCTTCGAGCGACTTGCGCCCTGCGGCCAGATCCGGGCGCAGAAGAACCTGCTTCAGATAGAATTCCAGACCGGAGTTTTTTCCCGGGTCGATATCCGCGGAAGCCATGTCCTTATCCAGCCCGGTCAGGAACATAAGCGCCTGCTGGGTCAGGCGTTCGGCGGCCTCGGCGTTCAGATAGCCGGCCTTATCCTGAGCCAGCTGCGTTTTTACGGCCACAACCTCGCTTTTGCGGGACCGGCCTATGTTGACACGGGCCTCAAGCTCGGTTATGCGTTTTTTTGTTACCTCCAGCTGCTCGCGCCGCACAAATAGTTCCTTCTGCGCGGCGTGCAGATTGAGATAGGTCAGAGCCACGCTGAAGTAGAGCTGTTGGCGGGCGCGGGCGAGGTCAAGTTCCGCGGCGCCGGTTTTGGCGGCGGCCGCCTTCAGCGAGATATAGTCGCGCATGCCGGAGAACAGGGAATAGCTGCCGGACAGGTAGCCTTTTGTGACGGCGTCAGCGTTCTGCTGTTTGTATTGCGAGGCGTTTATTCCGAGATAGGGACGGAACGCGGCGTTAAACAGTCGCTCAGCCGCTTCCAGCTGCTTTATCCCTTCCTCCTGCAGCGCCAGTTCCTCGCTTCTGACAAGGGCCAGGGTATAGGCTTCGTTCAGGGTGATGGGCCGCATGGACGCGGTGGAGAACTCCTGCGCCGGGATAATGGAAGGGAAGAAAACTGTCAGCGCAAAAAAAATGGTCAGCTTCACTGGTGTCTCCTTCTGCCATCCCCGCCTCATGATGCTACAAAAATCCCCCCGTCCATGCAAGGGCGCCCGCCTCGTTCGCGCGCTGGGGATTAGGTCTAAAGACCCATATGGCAATAGGCCCCTTGGTCCTTGCGCTATTGTGTTTATATCTTAAAATATATGCGGTATAAACATCGTGTGAAGGCCGGAGGGATTTTGAACCGCATTGGTGGCTCCGCGTTAGCGGCAGTTTTGATTTTTATCAGTTTTCCCGCCTCGCTTTTTTCCTTTCATACAGCCGGCGCGCGTTCCTACCCCGCTTTTGACTCTCTCGGCTCTTACGCCTCGCCCGCGGCTTCGGATTTACCCCTTCCTCTTTCCGAACCAGACCGGTTTTCCGGAGAAAGGCTCTCGGGAGAGCAGCTTTTTCAGGAGCTTCACAGAGCCGTGGTCCCCACTGTCATCCCGGCCCCGTCTTATAATCAGGCGAGGGCATATATGTATTCCAAGGCTGATAACACCGGCTGCGGCGGCGGGCCGGGCATATTGACCTTCTATTCCCAGGTCTGCGCGCCCGGTTCCAGCGCCAGCGGCGCCGATTATCACGAGCGGGGAGATCAGAACGGGGATGGCGTGGTGGATAAAATCGTGAACGCGGAGCATATCTGGCCGCAGTCTTTTTTTAACAGCAACCCCCCGATGGTCTCTGACCTTCATCAGCTTGCGTCCACCTTTGAGACGCCGAATAACCGCCGCGGAAGCGTTCGCTTCGCATTGGTTTCTAACGCCGTCTACTCGACCCGCAGCGGCTCAAAGCTGGGGTCGGAAGGCTTCGAGCCCGCTGACGCTGTTAAAGGAAATGTCGCCCGCTCCGTGATGTATTTTGTGGTGCGCTATTACGACAGGAGCGTCCGCAACGGAATGAATTATAAGGATTTCTGGACAGACAGGGTCGAGATGTTTCTTGAGTGGAACCGGCAGGATCCCCCGGACGCCGCCGAGCTCCGCCGCAACGGCCTGGTTGAAGCTTTCCAGGGAAACCGCAACCCCTTCATAGACGACCCCTCGCTCGCCGATCAGGTTGGTGAGTCGGTATTTAAATCACACTAGCTTCCCGCTACTCAGCCAGTTTGTAAGGGTTCTCAGTGACGCTGAGCATGTAAACCGCTGCTTTGACGTTATTGGTCACGGCTTTGCTGATAGCTGCCGCGCCCGGATAGAAATTATTTCCCTCAAGCTCCGTCGTAAAAGCAAATATCCCGGCTGTCGCGTAAGCCCAGTCCGTGGTGTCGCCCGTGGCCACATAAAGGTCGCTGGACTGCTCTGGCTTGTAGCCGGTGAACCCGGCCATGGCCTTAGCCATCTTTTCAAAGACAGTCCGGTCCTTTAAGTTTTCCAGCGGCGTATCTTTTCCCGCCCAGGGATAGAGCAGGAGGCTGGAATAAGAGTGGTAGCTCATAAGCGTCCGGAGGTTCTTCCTGGCCTCTACAAATCTTTTCACCGTCATTGATTCCGGCTCTGAGAAGGCGGACGGGCCGCAGTAGGTGTCGGAGCCGGGTGAATGGGAGGCGCCGGCCTGGCACCATAGCGAATCGTAGTTGCGGTTGAGGTCCACTCCGATGGATTTGTCCGGGTTGACCCTGGTGTTCTTGCGGTGCCAGCGATATGACCCGGTCGCTATGTCGTATTCCGCGCCGTCCGCGTTCAACATCGGGATTATATAAATATCCAGAGTATCCAGGTACTTCTTTATCTCCGGCGTCTTCTTATTCTCAAGAAGGTAGCTGGCCAGGCCGAGCGCGACTTCGTTCGTCAGGTGTTCCCTGGCGTGGTGATTGCCTATGTAGAAAGCGCCAGGCCTGACGCTCGGCTGCTCGCCCTTTTCCGCGGAATTCAGGCGCAGGCACCAGATGTCCCGGCCTTCCTGGGTTTTGCCCGCTGAGAAAAGCGAAGCGACTTCCGGATGCCTGGCGGCCATGGTCTTCAGCGCTTCAGCGGTTTCCGCATAATTATGATAAGCCGCGTCGGACGAGGGAAAATCCTTAGCCGCCTGGCTCGCGTATGCGTAGATGGTTACGCGGCTGGATATGGTGAACCCCAGCGCAGCGATGTTCTCCATATCGGCTTTGCGCGCGAAGCCCAGCGCCCTGGAGCCGGAGACCTCCACGATGTCCATGCCGGCCTCAAGAAGCGCCGTTCTGGCGCGACTGTCCGGGGCGTACACGGCTATCCAGTAGCGGCCGTCATTGAGAAGATATGAGAAAGCGGACATCGGAGGGATCGGATCGGGAAGAGAGAGGTCCGGAGGGAGCAGGCCGGAGAGGCGGTCAGCCGTGCCGGCATCGGAGGCGCCCAACGACTGTAGCAGGGAGATCGGGCTTTGCGGCTCATATAACTGCGCGTCAGCGGCTGCGCAGCAGAATACGGGCGTTATCAGGGCGAACGCTAATTTTATCATCATAAGTGTCTCCTGCTCAAAACCGTTTTCAGATTATACAATATCAGGCGAGGGAGCCACGCCGGCTTCGGCCTGGGCTGAACACATGCAGGCGCAAAATATAAAAATGCAGCCTGAGAGGTATATCCAGAGCAGCAGGGCCATGATGCCGCCGAAGGCGCCGTACAGGGCGTTAAGCGAAGAAAATCTTTTCAGGTAAAGAATGAACAGGCTCTGCGCTGATTGCAGCAGGGCCGTAGCGCACAGGGCGGAAAGCCATACTTCCGAAAACTGGGTGCGGCGGCGCGGGGCCAGCTTATAGAAAAGGCTCAGACTGAAGAACACAACCAGCGACGGCAGAACGAGCATCGACAGGCCGTATATCCAGGATAATAACAGGCTTTTGGTGAAAAAACCCTGCGCCATTTCCCCCAGCACCGGCAGGATGATGCCCAGCAGAACGGCCATGGTCATGATGGCGAGCAGGCTGAGACTGGTCAGAGGCAGATGCCACCATCCGTAGCCCGCGGTGCCCCAGGCCCGGTTGGTAGCCTGTATGAGTGTGGTGAAAAACTGGGTGGATACCCAGATCAGAATCAGGAAGGCGACGAACCCGGCCTGCCGCCTGGCTTTTATCGTGCCTGAGACGGTGTCGAAAATATAATGCCGCGCCTCTCCGGT
>CAZPMW010000032.1:0-6600 GCA_964587805.1 uncultured Elusimicrobiaceae bacterium | reverse complement strand
GGGACATATCGTTCAGCGTAGGCGATAACTGAATGCCCGGCTGCGGTCTGGTTGACAAAAAGAGACGCGCAGGCGGTGAACAATATAAGCAGCGGAAACAGCGCAAAGAAAGCGTTGTAGGCGAAAGCCGCGGCGCGCTGCGGGCCGTCTATCCGCAGAAATTTTCTTATTGTCAGGCCAAGAAGGCCCCAGGTTCTGCGGAGTGTCGGTTTTAACCAGGCTGGCATATTTCCTAAAATGGTTTAAAATGTTTGAGACTAGTCTCCGGGCGAAAGGCGGCTGAGGCCGGCCCTTGCTGCGATATCAGGCGCCCTATGCCAGCCCTTTGCGCAGGCGCAGCATAAGCTTCCCGATAGTATAGGTATCCTGTCCCGGGGAAAGCTGCGAGAGCATTTCACGGACCAAAGTAAAATCTTCTCCCAGGGTAATGATAGGGGGTTCTACATAGCTGTCATGGCGGATCTGGGGAAGGCCGGCTGCCGCGAGAAGGCCGTTGCAGAGGCAGCCCCGGCCGACGGTGTTTTGTATCCTTCCGCCTTTGGCGACAAATTCGGCCACGGGTTCAGCCGGACACCGGTAGCCCAGTGTGCCGTCGGATTTAAGATAGCAGGCCTGCAGCAACCCTATGTCGCATATGCGCTTACGGCTTTCGTAAACATCCCTGTCGGAGATGGTGCCGGGGATCTGGGCGACCTTGAAAGGAAATCCGGTAGGGGACACCATGGTGTTTGTTACAGCAAGCTTGTTCTCGGCGAGAAGGCGCAGGGCCTGCTTTCTTACTGCCGGGGCCATGCCGGACTGGCCCGACAGCGCGGCAGCTGTTCCGAACTGGATTCCTGACGCGCCCCTGCTTATGGCGGCGCGCAGATTTTCCGGAGTGGCGCAGGAGCCGGCCAGCCAGAAAGGAAGGCCCAGCGCCGCTATTCCGTCGATGTCGGCCCTGTCTTCCTCTGTATACAGAAGGACAGGCTGACCTTTCACGTCAAAGCGCATTTTTGCCGGCGGCGCGCTATGCCCCCCCGCCTCCGGCCCTTCAACTATAAAGCCGTAAGGACGGGAGGCAGGGTCCTCCGCCAGCGCCCTGGCAAGGCTGAGAGAGGAAACGATAGCCAGAAATTTAGGTTTTGCCAGCTCTTCGGCCTGACCTCCGGTCAGGGTTTCAGGACGCAGCGCGATGCGGAATTCTCCGGAGCCTGAACCGGTGCCGTAAACCTTAAGCGCCATGGAGGCTGGCTGGTGCTTTGACAGGGTGGTTATCAGCCCGGGAATCTCAGAGGGGTTTCCGGCGCCGACCACCACATAGCCGGCTCCGGCAAGCATTGCGCCGTAAAGCGCGTAGAGGAGCGGCCGTTCCACTTTGCGCAGGAAATTTATGCCCACCTGTCCGGCGTGACCCTCTTTGGCCAGCCAGACCTCGGCAAAATTGGCCGCGATAGTAAGCACCTGTAATTCGCGCGCCGATTCCCAGAATGAATCCGGGCCAGCTGGCCCATCTACCCTGGCCAGTCTTCCGGCTGCTACGGCTTTGTAGGGCGCGCCGGCTGGCTTGCCGCCCTCAACATAGTATTTACTGAATAGTCGGGAAAGTGATTCAGCGAGGGCCGGCTGCCGCCGCGAGAGTTCGGCGAAAGCCCTGCGGATATGGCCGCCTGCATCTCCGTTCTGGAGGAGACGGGGGTATACGAATTCAAGCGCCGTGCCAGAGACCACGCCGAGCCCGCCCAGCATGGAGACTATCCTGGCCAGCTGCCAGCAGGAAATATGCACCCCCATACCGCCGGAGATAAGCTCCGGATCGGGCCTGGAGCCCGGGGTCATTCCCGCTGATGCAGAATTAGTCATTAAATACCTTAAAAGCAGAAATCCGCGCCCGGGTATTCCGGCGCGACACTATAAAAGTACCATTTTTTGAGCTATTCGTTAAGGGAAAAGTTGGCGGCGGCAAGTTGACTCACAGAAAAACAATTGATAGCATTTCATGAACTTGGAACAGGCGGCTCATACAGGGCGCGGCCGGGCCTTACAGGCAGCGGATCAAAGCCGCGGGACAATTGAGAAAGTCCTGCGGCATTTTTTATATCCTGGCTTCTATTTCGCGGCGCACCAAAGCGGCCGCCGCCGCGCTGGCGGCGCGTACTTTATATGGCGACTTTATGACGGAAAATTCCAGTCTGCCGGGTCATAACTCAGAACAGGCCAACAGGGAAAAGCAATTTGTAGCGCTGTCTTCAGTAGCGGCCGCGGTAGCGCTTACAGGCACAAAGCTCGGGGTCGGGCTGTGGACCAACAGCCTGGGCATACTTTCCGAGGCCGCGCATTCCGGGCTGGATCTGCTTGCCGCGGCTGTCACTTGCTGGGCGGTGAATGTTTCAAGCCGCCCGGCTGATACCGACCACCCGTACGGACACGGTAAGATTGAAAATCTCTCCGCACTTTTTGAAACGGCTTTACTGTTCCTCACATGCGTCTGGATCGTATGGGAGGCGGTTGAGCGCCTGTTCTTTATCGAGAAGGCAGTTCAGGTGAACGTCTGGTCTTTTCTGGTAATTCTCTTTTCTATAGGAGTTGATATTTCCCGCTCCCGGGCGCTGCGGCGCACCGCAGAGAAGTGGAAGAGCCAGGCGCTGGAAGCCGACGCGCTCCATTTTGAAAGCGATATCTGGTCTTCCACTGTAGTTCTGCTGGGGCTGGGTTGCGTGCTTGCGGCCAAAAGCTTCGGGATGCCGTGGCTTGCGCGGGCAGATTCGCTGGCAGCGCTGGCTGTGGCCGCGATCGTAGTGCGCGCCTGCTGGCTGCTGGGCAGAAAGTCGGTGAATGATCTGCTTGACGCCATTCCCGGCAGCCTGCGCGACACAGTCAGCCGCTCGGCGAGGGTCGCGGGCGTGTCTGAGGTGCTTAAGGCCCGCGTTAGGCGCGCCGGGCCTGAAGTGTTCGCGGATGTCACTATTTCAGTAGAGCGCGGCGCCAGTTTTGAAAAATCGCACCGGATAGCGGACCTGGCCGAAGCTTCCATCAAAGCGGTCCTGCCGGAGGCGGACGTGGTGGTGCATGTAGAGCCGTGCAGCGGAGGCGCGGACCTGCCGTCGTCAGTTCGGGCTGTCGCTGAAAAACACGGCTTCGGGGCCCATAACATCAAAATATACGATGAGGAAGGAAGGCGCTCGCTGGAGCTGCACCTGGAAGTGGATCCCGCCTTTACTCTGGCGGAGGCGCACCGTAGGGCCGAGGTGTTCGAGCAGGAGCTTAAAGCAGCCGGGCATGGCCTTGCAGAGATTACGACCCACCTCGAACCGGCCGGAGCAGCGCCGCGTACAAGTTCCGCAGAAGCTGCCGATGCGGCTTCAGCGGCGGCGGCGCTGGAGGGGTTCCCCTTGCCCGCCGGAGTGCGCCCGCACAACATACGGGTGAGGAGCGCTGAAAAAGGGCTTTTAATATCGCTGCATCTTGCCATGCCGGAAAGCGTCCCGCTTTCCGAGGCCCATGACCTGGCCGAGCAGCTGGAGATCCGCCTCAGGGCCAAGATTCCCGGCATAGCCCGCGTCACCATACACGAAGAGCCCTCCAGCGCTGACTGAAGGCCATTCAAGCAGTCTATTGACATACTCCGCCCCATCAATTACACTATGAACTCAGGACTTTATGAATTAGAGCAGGAGTTAAGAGGATAAAGGAGATATATGGTAAATATCACAAAACGGGTCGTATTTTTAATCCCCATATTGCTTATTGGGGCGTACTTCGCCGTACCTTCCAGGAAAGCGATAAGTCAGTCTGATTTCAGGGATGCGCCGGCATCTATGTCGGCGCTGCAGGATGCTGCAGGGGACCAGATGCCTGCTGTGGCGAAAGCCGGGGGCGACCAGCCTGTTGCTCCCGCACATGACATAGCCGCAGACGCAAGAATCGCGGCTCTGTCAAAAGCACACTGCGCCTCTTCTCCAGCCTCTCCTGGCTGTCCGATGTTCTGCAAGGACCATCACGGTTATCCTGGCTGCCCCCAGTACTGCCAGGCTAATCCCATGTCCCCGGCCTGCAAAAAGTCGGATACTTTGACAAAATCCATGAGCGAAGATAAAAGCGCCGCGGCTTTAGCGAAGGCGAACTGCGTCTCCTCTCCCGCCTCCCCCGGCTGCCCCTTGTTCTGCAAAGACCATCACGGTTATCCGGGCTGCCCCCAGTACTGCCAGGCTAATCCCATGGCTTCGGTTTGCAAAAGCGCCGGGGCTTCTGATAAGAGCATGGAAACTTCGGCAAAAGACCAGGGTGACGAGAAAAGCGCCGCTGCCTTAGCGAAGGCGAACTGCGCCGCTTATCCCGCTTCCCCCGGCTGCCCCCTGTTCTGTAAAGACCATCACGGTTATCCGGGCTGCCCGCAGTACTGCGAAGCCAACCCCATGGCGTCGGAGTGCCGTTAGCATAGCAGGATAGACAATATACGGTTAAATGCATGGGAGGGAATGGCGGGAATCAGCCCGCTGTTCCCTCCTTTGTTTTAGGCGCAGGATACAGAAACCTTGGCGCAGGTCAGAAAAGTAGCTGAAGCGAGTTGCCAAGCGGAGAGAGAAACTTATGGGTTGGACGGGAAACTGTCGATTACGCTGGCGCGTAATCTCCTGACTTCCGCAATGGGACACCCTGTATTCAATCCTTGTTTTCATATCGCAGCCGGCCCAGACGGGTTCGCTTGGCTGCCGCCGATTTCCCCGTCCGCCCGGGACCGGGGTTTCAAAGAGAGGAAGCCTGGCAGTTTCCGCCGGCTCCGGAACGCGCCCGAAAGACAATGCTTTCGGGCTTGAACGGTCCTCGCCGTCCCGTAGGGATACGCTGCAACTACCAGGCTTAAACCCCTCAATGGGCGTCCGGAAAAACCGGCGGCAGCCGCTCCAAAGAATTGCCCTGTTATTTCAAACCATTACAAATCGATTATCAAAAGCCGGCGGACAGGGACCCCGCTGCCGGCTGGACAACGGATTAGCTGGAAGCAATGGAGAACCACACCGTGCGCTGGAAATGCTTCACTTGGGACACCCAGAAATCAAGAGGCTCTCGACTAGAACCTGCCTGTTTTTGAAAGGCTTGCGGAAGTCAGGAAACCTTGGCGCAGTCGGGGGAGTGGTCCGGTCTTGACACCTAAGGAGAGCGGACCTTATGGGTTGGACGGGAAACTGTCGATTACGCTGGCGCGTAATCTCCATTCGAACCAGGGAAAGTGGTCCGAGCGAGTAATCCGGGGAGTAAAAAAACCCGTCCGCCTGAAAGCGGACGGGTTTTTTTACTCCCCGGGTTGGACTCGAACCAACAACCTATCGGTTACAAGTGCCTCTGAATTGCTTCAGAGCTTGGACTATATCATATCCGTGGGTGTAAACCCTTACGGATCCAGGCGCTTCCCATCCCCATTGACGGGGAAAGTACTCCCTCGCGGGATAGTCTCTGCACCTTCCCGCCGCATAATTGCGTCGGGCTTGGCTCAGGATTGCCCTTTTTAAAGGGTTTCCCTGAATTCACCTGGTTTTTCAACCACGGTTTCCCGTGGAAGCTGCAACTTTCCGGCGTGAACTTCTCGGTGACAATTAGCGCAGAGCATCACGCACTTATCAAGCTCCTCTTTGACTCTTTTCCAACTTCGCGTGTATCCTTTGTGGGATATACCAAAGTCTTTACCGGAGGAACCAGTGTGGTGAAACTCCAGAGCTTCTCCGCACTTCTTATATCCGCAGAGCAGGCACTTTCCGCCCTTATACTCAATTGCCAGCTGTCTTAACTTCTTTCTTCTTTTCCTGACAGCTTCGATTAAATATTCTCTGCGATCGGAGTAGCGTCGCTTATCCACGTTGCGTCCACCCCATCTTACAGCCGATCGCTCCACCATTGAGCTACCGGGGAATATTACTGCCAACTACTCTTCATTATACATAATTTAATTATCCTTTTTCCGGGTCTCGTTTACAGTTTTTATGTATGCAGGCGGCGGCTTTGGTCCCCCGCCTGGCCCCGGTAATGCAGCGGCGCCAGCAAACAGCCCGCGCGGATTTTTGCGGGGTATATTTTGCTAAAATAATCACATGGTTACTGATCCCGTTGAATATTACCAATGCATCCTTGATAACCTTACCGGCGGCCTGATAAGCGTGGACATGTCCGGCAAGGTGGTGTATCTTAATCCCATGGCAGGGAAAATACTGCACTGGGATGAAGCCCATAAGTGCCTGGGATGTAATTACGCCAAAGCCTTTGAAGATTTCTCAGCCCTCAAAGAGGTCATTAAAGAGGCGCTTGAGACGGGCAAGACCGTAAGGCGGGCTGAGATCTCCATCATGCACGCTAATGTTCCCCTTGTTATAGGTTACAGCACGATGCACGTCAAAAATCATGAGGGCAAAGATCTGGGCGTTACTGTTATCTTCCAGGATATCTCGTTTGTGGGCGGAAAAAAATAATATGAGCAAAAAGAACAGGAAGGACAAACAGCCGGAGGCGCAGGCCTCAGCGCAGGAAGCCAGGCCAGCGGAAATGGTTCAGGGACCAGACGGTCAGGCGCAGGCCGCCGACGGCCGGTAGACTGTTCATCAGGATAGAAAATATTTCTTCATCTTCTGG
>CAZPMW010000031.1:0-20500 GCA_964587805.1 uncultured Elusimicrobiaceae bacterium | reverse complement strand
GCGGCCGCGGTGGGGCTTGGCTTCTGGGCCGGCTATCGTCTTGACGCGCGATTCGGAACCGCTCCCTGGGTGATGCTTGCGGGGGCCGCCTCGGGCTTGGCCGCCGGGTTTTATCTGGTTATACGGAAACTGCCTGGCGAAAAAGAGTTTAAGAGCGTAAAAAAACCATGATGGACTCAGCGTGGCTGGCCGCCGGGTGGGGGGCGGCTTGCGGGATTCTCAACGGTTGGGCGGCGAGGTTTGCCCTTCAGAGGGCTCTGCGCGGGCCGGATAAAGTTTTTTATGCGGTGTTTGCTGCCGGGTTCGCATGGCGCCTGGCATTTCTGGTGGCGTCTGTTTGGTTTCTCCGGGATAAAAAATATATAATTTTACTGCCTTTTTCCGCCGCGTTGGTTTTTACGCAATTCATTTTTGAAGTTGTCCCATTAAGGAAAAATGGAACTTAAAACGATTCTTGACCATCACATAGCGGACCATATCTGGGCTTTTTTTAGCTTCGGACCGCTGGTTCTGCCTTTCTCAAAACATGTTCTGATGATGCTGATAGCCGCGCTATTACTGGTCACGGTTCTGCCAGCGCTTATTGCCAGCAAAAGGCCGGCCCTTGCCCCGTTCAGGGCCATTATAGAAATAATAGTGCTTTTCCTGAGGGACGAGGTTGTCGGGCCGAATCTTGGCCATAAGACCGCAGCCTATCTGCCTTATTTCGCAACGCTGTTCTTTTTCATACTCACCATGAATCTGCTGGGACTGGTTCCCTACGGGGCGACCGCCACCGGGAATCTGGCGGTGACCGGCGGGCTGGCGCTGACAACCTTCGTCCTGATCAATTTCACCGGTATAAGGACCCAGGGTCTGGTCGGCTACCTGGGGCATATCGTTCCAAGCGGTGTGCCGGTCTGGCTTTATCCGCTGCTGTTCCCGGTGGAACTTATCGGCCTGGTGACCAAGAGCTTTGCGCTCGCTATCCGGCTTTTCGCAAACATGATAGCGGGGCACATAGTTATATTGGCATTCATAAGTTTCATTTTTATTTTCGGCTCCATACATATAGCGCTGGGTCTGGGCCTTGCCGCGCCCGTCTCGGTGCTGCTCGTCCTGTTTGTTTACATGCTGGATCTTTTCGTGGCGTTTCTCCAGGCTTATGTCTTCACTTTTTTAACTGCGATTTTTACCGGTGCGGCGATGCACCAGCATTAGGCCGGGAGGATTAAGGGTAAAGGAGCAAAAGCGAGGGAAAAGACGGGATTTGAAATTATAACTGGAGGAATCAAATGAACGACATGATGTTTTTAGGACTAGGCTACATCGGTGCCGGCCTTGGCGCCGGCCTCACGCTGGTAGGCGCGGGCCTCGGTATAGGCAAACTCGCCGCAAGCGCGCTTGAAGGAACCGCCCGTCAGCCGGACGCCGCCGGGATGCTAAGAACGACCATGATTATAGCGGCGGCGCTGATCGAAGGCCTTGCTTTTTTCGCGCTGGTCATCTGCCTGCTGGCCCTTATGAACTTCGGTATGCCAAAGCAGGAAACCGCTCCCGCTGCGGCGCAGACGGAAGCGCACAAGTAAGCCGGCCGGGAGTCGGGAGCACCGGGACAGAGGCAGTTTATCCCGGGCTCCCGGCTCAGACACCGGGCTTTAGACCCTGGACTTTACACGGGAGCTACCCATGGAAGCGTTAATACGGCCGGAATTCGGGTTGATGTTCTGGACCATTTTTATTTTTAGTTTGCTTCTCCTCATCCTTTCAAAGACGGCCTGGAGGCCGCTTATGAAATCCGTAGAGGAGCGCGAGCGCTCGCTGCGGCATGACAGGGAAGGGGCTGAGAAGGCCAGGGCGGACGCAGAGCTGATAAAAGCCGAGCTGGACGCGCGCCTGGCCGCCTTTAGGACCGAAGCGGACCGGCGCTTTGCGGAAGCCGCCGCTGAGGGGAACCGGGAGCGGGTCCTCATAATAGACGAGGCGCACAGGGCCACCGCGCTGATGCTTGAAAGCGCGAAGAAAGAAATTGAGGTTCGCAAGGATGAGCTGGTGCAGGAGCTTAAGCACCGGGTAGCCGAGCTGGTTTTTATGGCGGCCGAAAAAGTGCTGCTTAAAACCATAGACCAGAAGGCCAACAAGGAGCTTGTGGACCGGTTCATCAAAGAGCTGGAAAGCAAAGACGCCCGCTTAAAGCTGGAAAATTAAAAAATGAAAGCAGCGGACCGGATACTGTCAAAGCGTTACGCCAGGGGCTATATCGACCTGGACGGCCGCCCTCATACAAAGCAGGGGGAAACCGCCGCCATGGCCAGGATAAGCGAGCTTCTGGCGGTGCGCAACGCGTTCAGTCAGTTCAGGAGAGTGCTCCTGCATCCCCTTATAGGCTATGACGATAAGAACGAGGCCCTCGCCAGGCTGCTGCCGAAAGAACTTATGCTTTCGCAAGCGGCCGTTTTTGTGCGTCTTCTGATCAAAGAGAACAGATTTTATCTGATGGAGTCCATCATCGAGGACTGCATGCGGTTCTATAACGCTTACGCGGGAATCGTGTCGGCTATGGCGGTCTCCAGACATCTGCTGGACGCGGACGACCTGCAGCGCGTCGGCAGCCTGCTTTCCGCCGCCACCGGCAAGAAGGTGCGCGTCTCGCAGATGGTCTCTGACGCCGTAATAGGCGGAATGGAAATAAGAATGGGCGACCTGCTTATAGACGCAACGGTAAAAGGCAGGCTTGAAAGACTGAAAAGCAGCGCGCTGGCGCTGTAGGTTGGCCGGGTTCGGACCGCAGGCGCCGCGTGCGCGCGCCGGGATGCCGGTAATTTTATTGTCCTGAATGAGGCGAAACTATGATAAGACCCGAAGAGATAACCGATATTATTAAGCACAGGATACAGAACTTTGTGCCGGAGGCCGAACTGTCCGAGACCGGGCAGGTGCTGCAGATGGGGGACGGCATCGCGAGGATATACGGCCTGAATAACGCCGTTATCGGCGAGCTGCTGGAATTCGAGGGCGGCGTGACCGGCATGGTGCTCAATATCGAACGCGAGAATGTCGGCGCCGTCGTCATGGGCGCGGATTCACTTATTAAGGAAGGCGACAGGGTGAAAAGGACCTGCCGGGTGATGGACGTGCCGGTGGGCCCGGAGCTTCTCGGCCGGGTGGTTGACCCGCTCGGCAATCCTATCGACGGGAAAGGCCCCATAAACGCCAAAAAAAGGCGTCCCGTAGAGGTCATCGCCCCCGGGGTGCTGGAGCGCCATCCGGTTAAGCAGGCCCTGCAGACCGGAATAAAAGCCATAGACGCAATGATCCCGATAGGCCGCGGGCAGAGAGAGCTTATAATAGGGGACAGGCAAACCGGCAAAACGGCCGTCGCTATAGACACCATACTGAACCAGAAATACGAGCCTGCCGAGACGCGGCCGATCTGCATTTATGTGGCCGTGGGGCAGAAAGAGTCCACGGTGGCCAGGGTCGCCAAGATCCTGGCGGACCACGGGGCCATGGAGTACTCCATTATAGTCTCAGCTTCCGCTTCCCAGCCGGCGTCCCTGCTTTACCTGGCGCCGTATTCCGGCTGCGCCATCGGGGAGGGCTTTTTGTGGGAAGGGCGGCACGTGCTGGTGGTCTACGACGATCTTTCAAAGCACGCCCAGGCCTACAGGCAGATGTCGCTGCTGCTGCGCCGCCCGCCAGGCCGGGAAGCCTATCCCGGAGACGTGTTTTATCTGCACTCCCGGCTGCTTGAGCGCGCATGCAAATTGTCTGAAAAGAACGGCGGCGGTTCGCTTACCGCCCTGCCGATCGTGGAGACGCAGGCCAACGACGTTACGGCCTATATCCCCACCAACGTCATTTCGATCACGGACGGGCAGATCTACCTGGAGTCCTCCCTGTTCCACTCCGGCATCAGGCCGGCGGTCAATGTCGGTATCTCCGTTTCCCGTGTGGGCGGCGCGGCCCAGATTAAAGCCATGCGCCAGGTCGCGGGGAAGCTCAGGATGGACCTCGCGCAATATAACGAGCTGGCCGCTTTCGCCCAGTTCGGCTCGGACCTGGATAAGTCCAGCACGGAGCAGCTGCGGCGGGGCGAGCGCATGGTGGAGCTGCTGAAGCAGGACCAGTACAGGCCGATGCCGGTGGCCGAACAGGTGCTGGTCCTTTTTGCCGGCGCCAAAGGCTACCTTGACGATTTGGCGCTGCCGCTCGTAAAAAAGTTTGAGGCGGGGCTGCTCAGGTTTATTAAAGACAAGCACGCCGGCCTGCTCGCTGATATCTCGCGTAAAGGAGAGCTGGACGCGGAGCTTGAGAAGAGGACGGCGGACGCGATCGCCGGGTTCAAGCAGGGCTTTGACAATCACGGGGAGGCAAAATGAGGTACCTGGTCACCGGAGGGGCGGGGTTTATAGGCTCCAATCTGGCTTTCGCCCTTTGCGGCGAGCGCAAGGCGGAGGTCACGGTGCTGGACGATTTTTCCTCCGGGAATTTCAAGAACCTGACCGGGTTTAAGGGCGACGTTATCGCCGACGATATCCAGAGCCGCGACTGGTTCGAAAAAACCGGGCCCATCAACGCGATCTTTCACGAAGCGGCCATCACCGACACTACGGTGCATGACCAGAAAAAAATGATGCTGACCAACGTAGAGGGCTTCAGGAATATCCTGCGGTTCGCCGTTGAAAAAGGGATCAAAAGGGTGGTCTACGCCTCCTCAGCCGGGGTTTACGGCAACGGCGAATGCCCCATGAAAGAGGATCAGGCGCTTACGCCGGAGAACGTCTATGGGTTTTCCAAGGCGATGATGGATAACGTGGCCAGGGAATTAGCCGACGCCCACCCGGACGTCAGGCTGGTCGGCCTGAGATACTTCAACGTTTACGGCCCCGGAGAATATTACAAGGGAAGCGCTGCCAGCATGATCTACCAGCTTTATCTGCAGATGAAGGCGGGGAAGCGGCCGAAGATCTTTAAGTTCGGCGAACAGATGCGCGATTTTGTGTACGTGAAGGATATCGTGCGCGCCAACCTTAACGCCCTGGACGCGGAAAAGTCCTGCGTCGTGAACGTGGCCACCGGTTCCCCGGAGAATTTCAACAGGGTCATAGACTGCCTGAACAAGGCGATGGGCGCCGATATCGCCCCTGAATATTTCGACAACCCGTACGGCTTTTTCCAGCTGAAGACCCAGGCCGATCTGCGGCACGCAAAGGCGTTCCTTAACTACAGGCCGGAATGGAACCTGGAAAACGGGATAGCCGACTATGTGAAGGTATTAGAGGGAAAACCCTAGCCCCCTGTCTATGGCCTCATTGCGCGACATACGAAAGCATATCAAGTCTGTTAAGAACATAAAACAGATAACATACGCCATGAAGATGGTCGCCGCCGCGCGCATTAAAAAAGCCCAGACCGCCATTCTCTCCTCGAGGCCGTTCGCCTTGCATATGGAGGAGCTGATCTCTGACCTCGAGCGGGAGCTGAACTGCGATGACGCCGGGGATTCTCTCGCGCACTCCCTGTTCGCCGAAAGGGGCGAGGCGGCAACGGCGCGCTGCCTGGTGCTGGTCACCGCGGACAAGGGCCTCTGCGGGTCCTTTAACTCCAATTTGCTTAAAGCGGCCGCGGCCTGGCTGCGCGAGAACAGGGAACGGAAGCTGTATGTGATCTGCGTCGGCAGGAAAAGCCGCGACTTTATGAAGAGGCTCAAAGGCCTCGATCTGGAGATAGCTTACGAGATGATCGGAATCTTCCCGAAGGCCGGCTATGTCCACGCTAATCTGCTGTCCGAACATATAATGCGGCTGTTCGCCAGGCAGGAGGTGCGCCAGGTCAGCCTTATCTACAACGAATTCAAATCCATGCTGGTTCAGCGCATAGTCCGCGCGGAACTCCTGCCGCTGAAGCGCGGCGCGCTCCCGGCCTCCGGCGCCGGGACGGCAAGGCTGAAGGATTTTAGCTTTGAGCCGGAAAAACGGATGCTGCTCGACGTCCTGGTGCCGAGGTATATAGGCGCGCAGATGTACCGGGTGCTGCTGGAGTCCCAGGCGGCTGAACTTGCGGCGCGCATGAACGCGATGGAAGCGGCTTCCAAGAACGCTTCGGAGCTTATAGACGGCCTAACGCTCAGGCTTAACAAGATGCGGCAATCCATGATCACTACGGAGCTTAACGAAATTGTGAGCGGCGCGGAGGCGCTGGGCGGATAGCCCGGAAAGCTCTGTCGGCGTTTCCGCTCAGGGCGTGAGATTTAAATATCGGCAGGAGAGCATATGAACATCGGAAAAATAGTGCAGATCATCGGGCCAGTTATAGATGTGGAATTTAAGCAGGGAGAGCTGCCGGGGATACTAAGCGCGCTCAGGGTTAAATTTAAGGACGGGGGGAAGGATACCGTGCTGGTGGCCGAGGTCGCCCAGCATCTGGGAGACAACACCGTTCGCGCAATAACTCTCGGCGCGACTACCGGCCTGAGCAAGGGGCTGGATGTGAAGGACACAGGGGCGCCCGTCACAGTGCCGGTCGGGGACGCCTGCCTGGGCAGGCTTATGGATGTGCTGGGCGATCCAAAGGATAACTTCGGCCCCATAGAGGCGGCGGACCGCCTGCCCATACACAGGGCTCCGCCACCTCTTACCGAGCAGAAGACAGAGACGGAGATTTTTGAAACCGGTATCAAGGTCCTCGACCTTCTGGCCCCGTTCGTTAAGGGCGGGAAGATCGGGCTGTTCGGCGGCGCCGGAGTGGGCAAGACGGTCGTCATCATGGAACTGATAAACAACGTGGCCCGGGAGCATAGCGGGTATTCCGTTTTCGGAGGGATTGGCGAGCGCTCCAGAGAGGGCAATGACCTCTGGCACGATATGAACGGGGCCAAGCTCTCTGACGGCAGCACTGTCCTGTCCAAAACCTGCCTGGTTTACGGCCAGATGAACGAGCCGCCCGGCGCCAGGGCCCGCGTGGGACTTACCGCGCTTACCCAGGCCGAATATTTCAGGGACAACAAGGGCCGGGATGTGCTCCTGTTTCTGGACAACGTGTTCAGATACGTGCTGGCGAACGCCGAGGTGTCCGCCCTGCTGGGACGCATGCCTTCGGCCGTGGGATACCAGCCCACTTTGACCACCGAGATAGGCCAGCTTGAGGAGCGCATTACCTCCACCCGGAAGGGCTCCATAACCTCCATACAGGCGGTATATGTCCCGGCTGACGACCTCACCGACCCCGGCGTGGCCAATGTCTTTTCGCACCTGGACGCGACGATAGTCCTGTCCCGCTCGATCGCGGAGCTGGCCATCTATCCCGCCGTGGATCCGCTCGATTCCACCTCCAGGATACTGGACCCGCTCATCCTGGGTGAAGAGCATTACCAGACTGCGCGGGGTGTGCAGAAAATACTGCAGCGCTACAAAGAGCTGCAGGACATCATCGCCATTCTTGGCATAGACGAACTGTCTGACGACGATAAGCAGGTGGTTTCAAGGGCCAGGAAGATACAGAAGTTTCTTTCCCAGCCATTCTCGGTTGCTGAGCAATTCACCGGCCGCCCCGGTAAATACGTCAGCCTGAAGGAAACCATACGGGGCTTTAAAGAGATAATTTCAGGCAGGCTGGACGGTCTGCCTGAGCAGGTCTTCTACATGGCTGGCGGCATAGACGAAGTAATCGAGCGCGGGAAGGAACAGGCGGGTAAATCGTAGGCCGTAAGTCGTAGGTGGTTATAAATACTTGCGTTTTAATTTATGGCGAAAAAACTTTTGCTTACGATCTTAACCCCTGAACGGGCGATCCTCAGCGATAAAGAGATCGACTATGTGTCCATCCCCGCTTTTGAAGGGGAAATGGGCATACTGCCGGGGCACGCCTCCTATGTTTCGCAATTAAAAGAAGGAGCTCTGCATTACAGGGACGGACATACAAAAGAGACCTTTGCCATCCTGAACGGCTTCGCCGAGATACACAATGACAAGGTTCTGATATTGGCTGAAGGGGCGGAGCTCGCTAAAGAGATAAGCGAGGAGAGCGCACGCCAGGCCTATCAGAAAGCCAGGGATGTCCTGGCCACGCGCGGAAAAGATATGGACCTCGACGCCGCGCAGGCGTCTTTGCGGCGCGCCATTGTCCTGATGAAAATTGCCGGGATTAAAAAAAGACACAAGTAGCCAGCCTATTTGACCGCGGTATGCAGGGCCACGGCGCCAAGCATCACGGGACGATATTCCACTTTAGAAAACCCGGCCTTCAGGATAAGCGCCGAGAGTTCCTCCGGGCCATGGAAGGACGCCATGGTCCCTGCGAGGAAGGCGTAGGCGTTTTCCCCGCGCGGGAAAATTCTGCCCGCGACGGCTGTCATCGCGGCGGCGTACGCGCGGAAAAGGCGGCGTACGAAGCGGTTGGCCGGCTGGCTGGTCTCAAGGTGGATAAAAGCTCCGCCCGGCCGCAGCACCCTGCGGAATTCCGAGAAATATTTTATCAGATCCCCTCCGTCGGCGCCGAGGTTGCGCGTGGCGAAGGAGATGGTGAGCGCGCCGAACGAGGCGTCTGGGAATGGCAGGCTTGCCGCGTCGCCTTTGACGAAAGTAATTTCGCGCGCCAGGGGCCGGAGCCTTGCCCTGGAGAGCATCGCTTCGCTAAAATCCAGACCGGCGATAAAAGCGGACCCGCGGGAAAGCCGGTGGATTTCAGCGGTGAGCGCGCCGGTGCCGCAGCAGACATCCAGCACGCGCCCGGGGCTTGAGGCCAGGGCGCTGCGGGCCGCCGCCCGGCGCCAGGCCCCGTCCAGTCCGAACGTCAGGAAGGTATTGGCGGCGTCATACCAATAAAAAATGCCGTCATAGAGCCCTAGGACGGAACTGGGGATCTTTTCCGGCATTTATTAACCGCCCCCGCGCTTATTCCCGAAGGCGGGCCAGGCGGGTGGGGCGAGTCCGGGAGGCAAGGTTATTTCTTGTCTTCGGGTTTATCGTCGGCTTCAGCCACAAACTTTTTGATCGCGTCAAAATGTTCGACGATCAATCTCGCTTTTGAAAGGCCGAAAGAGAAAGGATACTTGTCGGTATCGTTCCGCTTTAATACGATTACTGGCTGACCTTTGAATTCTGTTCTTTCTACCGGCATAACATATCCTCCCGGAGCCGCCTTCCCGGCGGCGCTCTAGAATTATGAATTTATAATAACACAAATACCCGGAGATTTCAACTGTAAGAATTAAATTCGTATTGGCTAACGCCGGGGCGCCTCCCGGATTCAGGCGCGGCAGCGGTTGCATTTGCGACGCAGTTTTTCTATAGTAGAAATAAATAACGGGAGCAATGAGCGGCGGAGATGGCGGAGCTTATGCTGAACAAAGAGCTTGCTGTGAAACTGGCGGTCGAGGTCCTTAAAACGGCGATAATGCTTTTTGCCCTTCTGATCATGAGCCGGTTTGTTGAGGCGCTGCCCTTCGCCGGACTGCCGGTGCTGGATCAGCGCCTTACCGCGGCGGACCTGCTGGCCGCATGCGCTGCCGCGGCCGCGATCGTGGTTTTCCTGAAAGCGGGTTCGAGCGCTAAGGTTACGGTCGACGAGCTGCTGAAGTGGCTGCCTGGCGCCGGAACATTGCTGACGGATATCGTGCGTCTGGCCGCAGTCTTATTCGCCTACTCTGCTTTCCAGGGCGTGACGCAGCCGTTTATCGGCAGTTTTGAATGGGCCTACCAGTCTGTGTTTCTGGCCCTGACGCTGTTTCTGCTCGCCAAGGCCGCCATGCATGTCTACGGCGCCAGCGAAAGCATGAGCCGGGCTATCCTTGCCGCCCTGAATCCATACAAGGACGGGGCCGCCGGTAAAACATGAGGGGATAAGGGGATAAGCCTGTCAGGTTCTACATCCGCGGCGCAATTGTCTCTTGACAAACTGAACGTTACCTGTAATAATAATGTAATATAAGAGCGCTACACTAGGACGAGGCGTTCCTGCGGGCATGGAAAAGATAAACAGGCGGCCGGTTTCGCGGATGTGACGCGGGGGAATCTGACACTCTCATGAGCTACAGCCTTTCTAAACTGATGTTTCCGTCCAAGGAGATAGTGGGCATAGACATCGGGAGCTACGCGGTTAAGATTGTCTGTTTATCGGCAGATAAAAAAAAGATAAAACTCAAGGACTGGGGCCATATTCCGCTCTCTATAAAAGCGGAGCTCCCGCCTGAAGAAAAGAAAGCGATCATAGCCGGGGAAATCAAGAATTATCTCAAAAAAAGGGGCATACAGGCCCAGTATGCCGCGTCCTCCATCTCGGGCAACGCCGTCATAGTCAGGTATGTCAAGCTTCCCAAGCTCGCCAGGAAAGAGCTGGCGCTTACGCTGAACGTGGAAGCGGAGCCCTTTATCCCGTTCGATATCAAGGACGTCAATCTCACATATAGCGTGCTTAACGACGTTGTGGAAGATGGCCAGCCCAAGATGGAAACGGTGCTGGTCGCCGCCAAAAAAGACGCGGTGATGGACAAGATCGATATTCTCAGCGACGCCGGTCTGGACCCCCTCATTGTCGACGTGGACTCTTTCGCCCTTGAAACTCTTTACAGCCAGCTGAACCCGCAGCCGGACGCGAGCGCTACGCTTATCCTGAACATCGGCCATAAGGTGACCAATCTTTCCATAATCTCACAGGGAGTGACGCGCGTTGTGCGGGATATTTTCATAGCCGGCGCCTCCTTCGACAAGGCCGTGCAGAAGATGCTGCGCGCGGACGCCCCCGGCGCCGGGGCCGAGGCGCTGAAGCGGTCCAAAGGCCTGCTTGTATCCGACGAAGACAAGGCCGCCGCCATCGACGCTTTCGACAAAGAGGGGATAGCGGTTTCCAAAGCCGCGACCGGGGTTCTGAAAGACCTGCATACCGAGGTTTCCAGGTCGATAGATTTTTTCCTTTCGCAGGGCGGCGATCATTCTATCTCCAAAATCATGCTGTCCGGCGGAGTCGCCAACCTGGGCGGCCTCACCAAGTTCATGTCCGGTGAATTCAAGGTCCCGGTGGAGGTTGTCAATCCGTTCGCGTTTTTGCCGGACTGCGGCAACATCCCGAAAGAGATTCTCCCTTCCATGGCTGTGGCGGCGGGGCTGGCCCTGAGGAAGCTCAAGGATTGGGAATGATAAAGATCAATCTGATCCCCCTGGAATACGTGGACAAGCTGAACCGCAGGGCTATGATAGCCAAAGTGGTGGCAGCCGGAGTTCTCATCGCTGCGGCAGTGGTGCTGGTTTCGCTCTGGCATTTTACCGAGCAAAAAACCAGCGAGATCAAAATGCGCCGACTGCAGGTGGAACTTAACAATCTGCAGGGTGATGTGACCCGGGCTAAAGCGATAGAGGCGGAGATCGCGGAGGTCAACCGATACCTGGACTCGATCGGCAGCATTACGCAGGGCCGGCTTGCCTACCCGCGCTTTATGCTCGATATTATTTCCGATATGCCTGGCACCATATGGCTGGGGGGCATATCCACCGCGTTGAGCGGCCCTGTTCTGACGGCAACGTTTCCGGTTAATTCCCGGTCCGCCTACGATCTGGCTTACTGGGTAAACGCGTTTGAAACCAACACCGCGAAATATTCAGGGGTCACGGTCAGCGCTATTTCAGTCTCCGATTCGGAATCCGGCAGAACCTATACCACCAGCATCTCCGTAAAATACCGCTGTCAATAGCATTTCCGTTTATGAACAAGATACAGCTGACGAACGAGCAAATAGGGCAGATAGCCGCCGGGATCGTTTTTACCGGAGTATTCCTGTATGTGTACGCCTTTTTTTTCTGGATCCCGGCCTCAAAAGTAATAGCGGCTAATTCCTCCAAAAACGCCGCCATGGAAAAAGATATAGCCACGGCAAAAGCCCAGAAAGCCGCTTGCCCGGATCTGGAGGCAAAGCTGGCCGGATTGAAAGAAGACAAAGAAGAAGTCAAACAGATGCTGCCCGGTGAGCGGCAGTTTCCCGACATTATTAAGACTCTTACAGCGCTGAGCACGCTATACAAGGTCTCAATCCAGAGCATCTCACCCGGAGGCGACACGCCGGGCGAATATTTCACGAAAACGGCGTACCAGATTTCCGCTAGCGGCGACTATCACGCCCTGGGCCGGTTCCTGGCGGCGCTGGGCCTCGAAGTTCGCATTATGACCATGGAAAATCTTATCCTAACCGGTACGCCGGGAGGGAGCGCATCCGCTTCAGCCACTTTTACGCTGCTGACGTACCAGTATAATGAAAACACCAGACCCAATCCCGCTGCAAAACCGGCAGCGGGCAGGAGAAAAAAAGGAAGATGAGCGGCGCGGTCAATTTATGAAAAAACCGGGATCGAATGCGCGCGTTTCTTTTTTACGCCGACCAGGCTCGGCCGTAGCGAGGCTTTGCGTTTTTTGCTCAATCAGCGGCCTTGCGGCCGGATTGTCTCCGCTGGTTTCCGCGGAAGTCGGCACATCCACAACCGCCCTGACCGTGGAGCAGGTCTACGCCGCCTCCAAATGCCGGGACCCGTTTGTCGTCTCCACGGTGTTCGGGGACGAGCACGCGCCCAAGAGCAAGACCTGGCGCGACATCGCGACGTCCACCTTCAGCATTTACAATATGTCCCTGATAGGTATTATGGAGGACAGCCGCGCCAAAGAAGCCCTGCTCTCGGACAAGACGACCGGGATGGCGTATATGCTTAAAGGCGGCCGGCTTCTCGACGCCAAAAAAAAGCAGGTCCCGGGAGTGACCGGCGCCATAAAAGGCAAGCAGGTGACCCTGACGACGGACGATAAGCAGGTTCATAATCTTAACCTGCGCGAAAAAGAATAGCGGAGAAGAAAATATGAAAAAAATATCAGCTTTAACGCTCGCCGCGCTCTTCCTGGCGCAGAACCCGGTTTTTGTGTATGCCGCTGAAACCGTCATGGTCGAATCGGTGCGGGTTTCGGCGGAGAGCGTGTATATAACTACGGACAAGCCTGTGAAATATAAGGTCTTCCAGGTAAGCCAGCCGCCAAAGGTGGTAGTGGAGCTGGAGAACGCAAAACTTAAGACGCTTGAGGAGATCCCGGTCAACAGCACTTTCATCGCCAGAGTCAGAACCGGGCAGTATAAGACCAGCCCCGTGAGCGTCGCCAGAATAGTGCTGGAGCTGACCCGGAAAAGCGTTTACGACATAACGCAGAAGGGAAACGAGCTGGTTGTGGTGCTGGGGGGGAAATTCGATAACAAGAAGCCGGCCGCAGCGCCGGTCAGCGTTATCGCTCCCGATGCTAAAGCTCCCGCAGCGCCGGTCAGCGTTATCGCTCCTGATGCGAAAGCCCCCGCCGCCGTGAAAGCGCCCTCAGAGGCCGCCTCCGCCGGGGAAGCCCGGGTTATCGCGCCGAGTTCCGCTGCGCCGGCCCCCGCCGCGCCCGCGGCGGTGAAACCGTCCGCCCCCCGCCGGGAAAGCGCCCAGACTATAGCGCCCGGCAAGCCCGCTGCTTACGCCGACAGCGGCTTCAGGGATATCATGGCTAATCTGCCTACGGAACTGATCACTCTGGACTATCCGGAAGTAGAGATCCGCGATCTTATCGGAATGCTGGCCGCTAAGGCCGGCATCAACGTTATCTATACCACGGACGTCTCCGGCAACACTTCCATCAATCTGTCGAAGGTTCCCTTCGAGGAAGCTTTTAAAATCATCTTGAACGTGAACGGCCTGGCCGCGCAGCAGGTCGGAGATAATATCCTCAGAATAGCGTCGCCCCAGACCTTTCTCGCGGAGCAGAAAAAGGCTTATCAGCAGACCCGCGTATTCTTCCTGAGCTACGCGCAGGCGGCGGCAGCGAAGGGCCAGATCGACGCAGTAGGGACGGCCGAGGGGCGTACGGCCAGCTGCGCCATAGACAGCGCGAACAACGCCCTGATAGTGACCGATTCCGCCGCGGGGCTTGAAAGCATTGGCCGGCTTATAAGAAGCCTTGACCGCGTACCCAGACAGGTGCTCATCGAGGCCAAGTTTGTGGAGGTTGCGCTGGACAGCGAAGCCCACCTGGGCGTGCAGTGGTACGCCGAGGCCGGGACCAGGGCTGGATCTGTGGTAAACCGTAAAGCCGAAAATGCGATACCGTTCGCCGAAGCCGTTTACGGCGCTTTCAGGATCGGAAAAGTTATGGGGAACTCCATGATAGAAGGAGTTATCCTTGCCGCGGCCCAGAAGGGCAAGGTTAAAGTGCTTTCCGATCCCAAGATCACCACGCTGAACAATAAGGAAGCCAGCATCGACATAACGAAGGAGACTCCGTACACCGTCGAAGAATGGTCGGCGACTGTGCCGCCGGTGCGGACGATTAAATCTGAATACAAGAAAACGGGCATCAGCCTCAAGGTCACGCCAAGCATTAACCCGGACGGCAGGATCCTGATGAAAGTGACGCCCAGCGTCAGCCAGGCGTCCGCCAATAAAACCATCATCGGCGGAGCGCCCGGCATAGATACGCGGATGGCGGATACCAACGTGATAGTGAGGAACGGTGAAACCATAGTGATAGGCGGTTTGATACAGGACACGCAATCAGAAGTGGTTTTCAAGATCCCGCTTTTGGGAGACATCCCGCTGCTGGGTTGGTTGTTCAGAAAAAAGAGCGTAGTGAGGAGCCGGATGGAGCTCCTTATATTCGTGACGCCCAGGGTCATGGAAGACTAGGCCTTAATCCTCAGCCATCTGAAGCGCCGTCGTATGGGTGGCGCGCAGCGCCTGGCCCGGCCGGGTTGTTTTTCCGTATCTCACATACCTCAGCCTGTTTCCTAAAATGCTCCTTTTTATCGTAGGTTCCTGCCTCCTGTTAGCCCCGGCCCTGCAGGGCGTATGGGATTTCCGGGCACAGTTCCTGTTTGAGTCGGCCATATTCCTGGGCGGCGGCTTCTGGCTTTTCAGGGAATGCCTGGCCGGGCGTGTCCCTGCCTTCCTGTCAGACAGAAAGAATCTCCCGCTGTTTTTCGCGGCCTTCTGTTCGCTGCTGGCCGCGCTTTTAAGCCCGGTGCGGGCGCTGGTGGTTCCGGAGTGGTGGACGTTCGCCGCGGGCCTGTTTGTGCTGGCGCTATCCGGCTCGCTTAGCGCCGTTCAAATGCGCGGAACAGATCTCGCGCTGAGATGCTCCGCCTGGTTCATCGCGCTGCTCGGGCTGTATCAGGCGTTAATCCTCAAAAGTTCAGGCGTCCCTGCGTCGCTCACCAACCCTAACGCGCTGGCCCTTTTCACGCTGATGCTTATGCCGGCGGCCCTGATGTGGGGGGATTACTTCCTTCTTGGCGCTCTTGCGGCTGTTTTGATCCGGACCCAGTCCGCGGCCGCCCTGTTCGCCTTGCTGGCAGCGGCTGTGTTTTACGCCCGGGATAATATGCGGCAGGCCGGGCTGAAAAAAGCCTGGCCCGCAATACTGGCATTCTTCGCAGTGGGCGCCCTGGCGGCCTCGCAGCTGGACATGAGCTCATTAACCGACAGGCTGGGTTGGTGGCGCGCCGCGCTGGAAATGTTCTCGGACCGTCCGGCGCTGGGCTTCGGGGCCGGCGCTTTCGCGTATGTCTATCCGGCTTATCACGCGGCTCACGCCGGGGGCGTCTCCACCGTTTACGCGCACAGCTATTATCTGGAGTTTCTGGCGGAAAACGGTTTTTTTGCCTTTTTCTTCTGGTTCTGGGCTATCGCTGCGCGCCTCGCGACCATGCGCGGCCTTAAAAAATACGCCGTCATCGCTGCGCTGGCGCATTCCTGCGTGGATTTCGGCCTGGCCGTGCCGGCTAATCTTTTTATATTCTGCTACCTTCTCGGCGGGTCCGGCGCGCAGGGCGCCCCGGAGCCCACGGGCCAGTGCGCTCAAGGGAGTAAGCGTCCCGTCGCCGTCTGGGCCGCCGCGACAGCGCTGGCGTGTTTCGCGGTCCTGTGCGGCGTATTTTCTGTTCAGCTGAAACTTGAGCGCCTGCGCAGCAGAGCTATGTCGGCCGTTTCGGCCGGCGATTACACCGGCGCGGAAAGGCTTATGGAAGAAGCGGCCCGCCTGGCGCCCCGCAACCCGCTGGTGCCGGGGCTGCTGGGCCGGCTTCGCATGCTCGAGGGCTTTGAGCGGAAAGATGGCGCAAGTCTTTTCGCCGCCGCGGCGGACCTTGAGCGGGCCGTGATCCTGAACCCTTATAATGCCGGCGCCTGGCGCGACCTTGAGCGGCTTTACTCAACCGGGGGCGGGCGTCCGCTGCTTGAGGGGCTGCTTAAAAGAAAGGCGGAGGTGTTCAGGCGATGAATTACCTGCCGTCGCTGTTTTTGCTGCTTGCCGCTGCTTTGGGAGGACTCCGCTCGTGGGAGGCGATGTCCATATTCGCGGCCGCGTTCTTTATCTGCCTGGCGTTCTTCGACGATGATTTCTCGGCTTCCGGCCTGGGCATATGGGGGCTGCTGGCGCTTTGGCTGGCCGCCGGCCTTGCCTTCTCTCCGGAGCCGCTTAACAGCTTCCGGACGGTTTCCGGCTATCTGCTCTTCTTCTCCTTTTATATTTTTTCCAGCCGCCGCGGGCCCGCCGCGCGCGGCGCATGGATACGGGCAGTTTTGCTTCTCGGTGTTCTGGCCTCCGGCGCTTCAATAGCCGAGGCTGTAATGGGCCTGGGTCCAGGCGGGCTTGCAGGAGTGAATCCAAATTACGGCGCGGGGTTTATGGCGGCCGGCGTCGCCGGCGCGGCCGCCCTTCTTACAGGGTCCGCGGATAAAAAAAGAGGATTTGCGGCCGCCGCACTGCTGGCCTTCCTTTCCGCCGGACTTATGGCGTCCCGCTCCAGGGGGGGGCTGCTGGGCGCGCTGTCAGCCGTGCTATGCCTGTTTTTAATGAAGAAAGCCTGGCGTCCGGCTTTCTTTTTTACGGCCGGGCTTCTGCTGGCCGCAATACTGCTGCCAGGGGAAAATCTGGCCTGGCTGATGAAGCTCGAGGCCGCGAATTCGCTGGAGCGGCTGAAGATCTGGCAGACGGCGCTTGAAGCGATAGCCGCCGCCCCGGTCTTCGGCGCGGGAGCGGGGCTGTTCGAGCGCGCGTTCGAAGCGTTTAAATTCCCGTTTTATAACGGCGTATCGTTTTACGGGCACTACACTCCTCACGCACACAGCGCGATTCTGAATCTCGCCGCGGAATCCGGCATCCCGGCCGCATGCCTGCTGATCTGGGGCTGGGGCCGGGCGGTGTTCTCCTCCGATTATGGCGACCGGCAGAGGATGGCGCTGAAAGTTTTCGCTGTCTCTCTGTTCGTTCAGGCCGCCGTAGACATCGTTTTTTATTCCGGAGCCATGCAGCTGTTCTTTTTCGGAACGCTGGGTCTGCTGGCCGCCGGAAAACAGCGGCCGCCGGACGCGCCCGGCGCCCGCGCAAGGGCGCTGTCGGTCCTGCTTTGCTGTTGGTGCGCGGCCGGAGTTCTGAATTACTCTTATGAGCTCGACAAAGCCTGCGCCCTTGACCGCAAAAGGACGGCGGGGGTCAGGGACGCCTGCAGAAAGAAAGCCGCCGCGTTCGCTCCCGGTGACCCCGGCCTGCTGGCGGCCGCAGTGCCGCTTTCAACCGGCCTCTACGGGAATTACGCGTATGCGGCGGCGCTGGCGGAAGAGGCGGCGCTCGCGCGGCCCAAAGACCCGTTCCCGCTTTTTGAACGCGCCGAGGCGTTTTACCTGGCTGGCGCGGGGCGGCAGGCTAAAGAGACGTATCTGCGGGTACTTGCCGTGGAGCCCGCTTTTCTGCGGGCGCGGCTGCGCCTGGCGGGGATCTTCGCCACGGAAAAGAATTACCGCGCCGCTGCCGCCGAGCTGGACCGGATAAAAACAGTCCTGGATAAAAAACACTCTCCGGTGCCCGGTGGCTACGACCAGGCGCTGCTTTTACTGCCTGAGGCGGATTATATTAATATAAGGAAAGAGATATGGCGGAAGCTTTAGACTGGCAGGACTATTGTTTTAAGCCTGAAAACGCGTTAGGCGGCAATTCCGTACGGCTGTTCAAGAACGGAGAAGAGGCATTTGCCGAAATGCTGGCGACCATCCGCTCGGCTAAAGACTATCTCCTGCTGGAGTTTTATATTTTCGCGGATGACTCCGTGGGCCGCATGTTCAGGGACCTGCTGCTGGAAAAAGCAAGGGAGGGGGTAAGGGTTTACCTGATCTACGACAGCGCCGGGTCTATCCTTACCGACAGGGAGTTCTTCTCGGGCCTGGCCGCCGGCGGGGTTAAAGTGGCGGAATTCAGGCCGGTGGTGCTCTGGCGGCCGTATTGGAGCTGGGCCAGGCGCGACCATCGCAAGATCATCTGCGCCGACGGTTTGGCCGCCCTGGTAGGCGGATTCAATATATCGGTTCACGACGCGCCAGTAGAACTGGGCGGCCGCGGTTGGAAGGACTCGCTTGTGCGCGTTGAAGGGCCCGTGGTGAGGGAGGTGGAAAGGCTGTTCAGGGAATCCTGGGCAGCCTGCGGCCACGGGGACGCCCCGGCCCGCGGGCCAGTCCGCATTAGCGCGGCGGGCGATATCCGCGCCGCTGTGCTCTCTGCCTCCGGCATGCGTAATTTCAGGTCCATCCGTCGCAGTTACAGCTACGCCATCGACCGGGCCAGGAAATTAATTTATATAACGAACGCCTATTTCCTCCCGGACCGGTTCGTTTACAGGCGGCTTATCAGCGCGGTCAGGCGGGGGGTGGATGTGCGCATAATCGGGCCCGGCACAACGGACCACCCGTATATCCGCTGGGCGACCTGGTCCATCTATCCCCATATGATCAAGAACGGCATCAAGGTATATGAATGGCAGGGCGGAATACTGCATTCCAAAACCGCCGTTATAGACGGCGTGTGGTCATCAATCGGCAGCCACAATCTGGATCACAGAAGCCTGTATTATAATCTGGAAGTAAATATAAATACATATGACCGGCAGTTCGGCGCGGAGATGGTCCGCGTCTTTAAAGAGGATCTCGGCGGCTCAAAGCCGGTTACACGCGCCGAGACTAAAAGCCGGCCTTTTCTTTCAAAAGCGGCCAGTAAAATCCTTTATCTTTTCCGCTCTTTATTGTGAAACAGGGGCCCGGCCCGCGCAGCTGTCATTGGCGGAACGTATGCATACAGATATTGTCAGACTGCTCTTGCCGATAAGCTTTCTGCTTCCGGCGTTTAGCGCGGCCCGGGCGGAGGAGCTTTACGAGTCTCCGGCGGGCGCGGCCTCCGAATCAAAGGACCCCAAATCAGCCGGAAAGCTCCCTGCGTGGTATATCGATTACGCTCCGTGGGAATTGCGGAAGGAGTTTGTGGAGCGCGCGGGAGCGGTGAAGCTGGCTGCTGCGGACGCTTTGATAAGCGACGAGGAAATAAATCTTATCGCCCGGCGGCTTTTTGACGCTGCCCAGGCGCCTCCGGAGGATTACGCGCCGCTGATGCCCGGCGCGGCCGGGGCCAGTGGCGCCGGCCGCGCGGAGGACGTGGCGTACGCTGATTACCGCCTGAGCCCGGAGCGCGTGGAGCGCGAGCGGCAGGTTTTGGGAAAGTGGTTTGAAAATGTCAGGGCCCTGCTTGAGGGGGCCGGCGAAGCCCGTGTTAAAGGTCCGGAGCAGGACCGTATCAGCCGGCTTCTTGACGAAACATTCGTCATGTACCGTAATCTTGTCGTGACCCTGTCAAATCTGAAAGGCCTCACAAGGATCAGCGGCGCGGAGGCCGTGAGGCTGGAGGAGCTGAGACGCACTTTCAGGCGGGAGCTCTGCGGGCTTGAGTCGCTGGCTGCGATGCGCAGGCTGGACGAGCTGGCCGCCGGCCTGCCAGAAGGCGCGCCTGGCGTTACGGCCCTGCGCGCGGAAGCGCTCAGACTGAGCAGGGCTTTTGAAGCGCTTCTGGCTTATCCCGGCGCGGATCCGGAAAACGTCAGGTCCGCCGCGCGGCTGCTTTATGAGCTGAGAAACGCCGCTGATTTCTGGGCCTTCAGGCTGCTGGTGCACAGGCGCCTGCTGAAGCTTAAAGCCGGCATCGAAGGACGCGGGTTTTCCTGCGTCTGGGACAGGCTGATCTTCGGGTATTTGTCGCGGTTCTTTCCATCGGCGGACTATGTCCGCGCGGCGGCCGCCCTTTCCGCGCGCGGGAAAATTATGAACGCGGCGCTGGAGGGCGTTGCCGCCGGGGATAGTGAGGCCGCCTCTGTGTTTGCAGGGGCAGGAAAGCCTTTGCTGGAGCAGATAGCGGAGGCGGAGGCCGGAGTTATGCGGCTGCGGAGCTATTCCGGCTTAAACCGGAAGCTGCAGTTTGTTTTCTGGGACGCGCTGGCGAATCCTCTCGGTCTGCGTCCGGGCCCGAAATGGATAAGCGCCGGCATCAGGCCCTAGCGCCGCCTGGGCCGGCTTATAATTGCTGCAGAGGCGCGTATTTAAGCATGAAGGTCTGCCTGACGCCGCTGTCGAACACTACTGTTACCTTGGCGAATTCGCCAGAGCCTATCTGGTCAACCACCCGCCCCGGACCGTAGACGGGGTGGGCCACC
>CAZPMW010000030.1:0-20524 GCA_964587805.1 uncultured Elusimicrobiaceae bacterium | reverse complement strand
GAGCGTCGGCAAGAGATATCCTGGCGAACAGCGTCGCCAGATCGTGATACCCGTCCGGACGTTTGCCCGTAACCTCCAGAAAAAGGTTGATCTTCGCACACGCCTCGATCTGTACCCGCCGATCAAGCGTGTTTTTGTTTCCTTCCGCCTTGATCCTTAATCCTTGGTCCCTCATCCTTTCCCCTACGGCGCCAGCGTGTTAATTTCCTTCAGATTGATCTGGCTCTTGTCCAGCACAACTTTCAACGAGAAGAACGGGATACGGAACTCTATGGTCTGCGGCAGCAGGTATAGGTTTTTAAAGAAATAATCCCCGAACTTCAGCTCCAGCTTCTTTTCCTTCAGCGGGACCAGCGAACCCACATTTCCGTCGCCGTTGAGAAAAACCGTGCCGGGACCGCCCGTCATGCGGTCCGAGCCCCAGCCTTTTTCCAGGCCGGCGCCCGCAAGGAAGGCCCCCGACATATAATCCCTTAGCTCCGTCCCCATCAGGGCGGCCCAGTAGCCTAAAGTGGCCGCGTCCACTCCCTTCATGGAGGCCGCGTCCATTTCCACCTCGCTCCCTTCTATTTTTATCTTCCACATTGGCGCGAGCAGGGGCCCGACCAGCGTGAACGCCAAATTGTCTGGCGCGGAAAAGCGCAGCACGCCGTCCAGCTTTATCTTCTTCCCTTTGAACGCGATGTGCACTCTGGCAAATGCTGAAAAATCTTTCCCATAGAGTCCGAATGTTTTCAGCAGCTCTCTAGTTAGCGCGGAGGCCTCTGCGTCCGGAATTTGTTCCCGTGCGTTCTCTATCTTGGCCCGGAGGGCCTTTTTTTTCTCCGGCTGCGACAGCAAGAATGCGATATTATAGGAGCGCCAGGCCGCCTTCCAGTCCGTCAGAGCTGCGCAAATGTCGCCCTGGTGGTCCCACAGGATGGCGTCGTCATTTATCAGGATAAGCGCGGCCTTGATCTGCGCCAGCGCTTCCGCGTATTTTCCCTGCTTAAAATAAACCCAGGCCAGGGAGTCAAGATATGCGCCGTTACCGGGGGAGACCTTCACAGCGCTGCTGATCAGAACTTCGGCCTCAGCCAGCTTGAGCCCCCTGTCGGCCAGAGCGTAGCCCAGATAGTTAAGGATATTCGCGTTAGCGGGGTCCTTGGCCAGCAGGTACCGGAAGTGTTCTTCCGCGGCAGGCATATCTCCGTCCCGTTCGCTCATAATGGCGCACTGAAGGCGGGCCTCGGCATGATCGGGATTCTTCGCCAATATAGCCCTGAGGAGCGCCATGGATTCGTCCTTCTTTCGCAGGTCGTCGTAGCCAAGCGCCAGGAAGTAGGAGACCTCCAGATTGTCCGGCCAGATCTTGTGCCCTTTCTCCAGCAGAGCGATGGCCTTGTCATAGAGCCCGTCCTGGGTATAGTAGTAGCTCAGCCTGAGCGCCGTGCCGGGATTATCCTTAAGATCCCTGGATGTTTCCAGGTACCTCGCAGCGGCTTTAAAATCCTGGCGCTGCTCGCTGATGACGGAGAGCCAGAAGCAGGGCAGGGGATTGGTTTTGTCTATGGCGTAGGACAGGGAAAAATACTTTTCGGCCCCGGCCAGGTCCGAGACCGCCGGCGCGGTGTAAAGTTCTCCGATATGGTTTAAAAGTTCGGTGTTTCCGACTTCCAGAGAAAGCAGGTCCGTATACTCGCTAAGGGCGGCAGCGGTGTCGTTCTGTATCTCGTAATAGTTCGCCAGCATATAGCGTGGCTGCGTATACATCGAGTCCGCTTCTTTGGCCAGAAGCAGATGTTTCTTCATGGCCTCATAATCTTTTTTCGTATTGTAAAGCAGCGCGAGCTGGTAGTGCACATCCGGCCCCTCGTCAGGCTTAAGCGCCAGGTACCGGGTCAGATATCCAATGGCCTTACCCGGATCCTTGGAGCTCCAGAGACTGGCCAGCTGATAGACAGCATCCGCGTTTTCTCCGTCCAAAGACACCGCCTTTTCGAAGGCGCCGCGCGCGGCTTCGATATTTCCCTTCGCCCACTGCACGTTTCCGTAAAGCACCCGGTTATCGGCGGAAGAGGAATCTATCCTCACCACATATTCTGCCCATTCACCGGCCTCGCTCAGCTTACCGATATGCAGGGCGAGGTTCAGAGCCTGTTTATAGACGAAAACGGACTGCGGGTCCAGCAGTATGGTGGTCCTGTACTCCTGCAGCGCCGAATCATATTTGCCTTTGCGCTCCAGAACGAGGCCGTTCATGAAATGAAGATAGGACGATTTGTCCGACGCCAGGGCCGGCCCTGGCCGGAGAACCGGCAGAAGCAACGCGGCTGCAACCATTATCTTGATCATTTTTTCTCCACCAGCGTCTTCCGCATCAGGATCGCGGCGTCGGTGTTATTATAGAATTTTGGCCTTCGGCCGGCCACTTTAAAACCAAGCCTTTCGTAAAGCGCCAGCGCCGGGACATTGAGCTCGTTCACCTCAAGGTCCACTTCCGGGCAGGCGCTTTTTTTAGCGTACTCCTCCAGCTTTCCGATGAGGGCAGAGGCCACCCCTGTTCGCAGCGCCTGCGCGGAAACCACCAGCGAATTGAGCTGTATCTGCGGGCGCAGCACCCAGAAATTTATGAAACCGGCCGGCCGGCCGGCCGCTTCCGCTATCAAAATGACGGAAAAGTTTTTCCCTAATTCCGCGGCCAGGCCCGTCTCGCCCCAGGCCGGATAGCCGGGATGCCCGGCTTCCATGGCCGCCAGGGCCGGCAGATCCTCTTTACGCGCGCGTCGTATCAGCATGACCTGTTCGCTTCCTTTCTTCCAGCTCATACCTCGCAGGCTTTAGATACAAAGGGGCGAGATCACGGTTTTTGAGCGCAAGGCCTGTCTTTATGATAAATTCCGGCAGGATCTTCGAGATTCGGGCGGAAGCCTTTTCCGCGCCGGCCGGAACCAGTGAATAGATCTCCTGCTTCTCTTCAGCGTCGGCTATCACATAGACTCCGGTTCCAAAACTTTGAAGGTACCCTGTAAGTTCAGCGTCCTTTAGCCAGCGTGGCGGCTCAAGAGCCGTGCACATATAGCCTGCGCTTTTGCGCTCGGTCACCTTAAACGCCTGGCAAAAATATTCGTCTTTGAAAGCGTGCACCAGCGCGGCCAGGCGCGGCTCTTTTCTTCCGGAAATCCAGGCGCGGAACTCTCCGGAAGCCGCGGCCTGCGCGGCCAGTATCTCGAAGAGCGTGGAGGACCAGACACGGATGCCGGCCAGGGTCCTGAGAGCGCTGGCCAGCGTCAGCCCGACCCTCAGCCCGGTAAAGCGTCCCGGACCCGTTATAACGCAAAGCGCGGAGAGATCCTGTAGGCTGGCCTTATGGCGAGCGAGCAGCCTGTCCAGCATGGGGAACAGCGCTTTTTCCTGATTCAGGCATTTTTTTGTGGCGCTGCGGAACCGCCCCCCCGCAAGCAGGGAAAGCTTCACCTTTGAACCGGAAGTGCATATGCCGGCGATCAGGGCCGGGCGCGCAATCTTTTTTTTTGCTGCCATTTTTTCCTTAAATCAGACAGGAGCTTCTCCGCTTTAGGACCGCGGGACGCCGCCTTTATGCTGCGCGAATCTCCGCCGGCCAGCTCAAAATCCAGCTCCAGAAAATCTCCGCGGCCGTAAAGATATTCCGCTGGGCCGGCCCACTCGATGGCGGTCACCCCGTCTTCCAGACCCAGATAGTCCTCAAGACCGATATTGCGCATCCCCTCCGGCGACAGCCTGAACAGGTCAAAATGATAGATGTTCAGCCCCGCGCTTTTTCCCGGCAAGCCGCGGCGCGCGCCACGGTAGGTCCTCATAAGGTTGAAACTGGCGCTTACGGGAGACGTTTTGGAGCCAAGCGCCGCCGCGAGGCCTTTAACGAAGAAGGTCTTGCCGGCGCCTATCATTCCCTTAAGTGAAACCACTTCTCCGCCGCATAGCAGGCCGGCCAGCAGGCCGGCCAGCCGCAAGGTGTCGGCCGGACTCCGGCTTTCAAAAATGGCTGAAGCTTCCGGCTTTTCTCTCATAACCTTCCAGCACCACGCCGTCTCCCCTCTCCACCCGCCCCACGCTCCGGGCCGCTGGCAGCAATTTTCTGATAAGGCCGGCCTTGCCGGGCCGCGCCGTGAACACCAGGCCGTAATCCTCACCGCCTGAAATCACATATTTCCGCCATGGCCGGCCGCGACCGAGATATGCGGCCAGCGCCGGCGACACCAGTTCCGGACCGGCCGAGAGCCGGACCCGGCATTCTGAAAGATCAGATAATATTTCCGCGCTGCGCGCCAGCCCGTCGGAGTTATCCAGCATGGCCGAAGCTAGCCCTCGCGAGCCGAGCGTCTCGCCCTCCAGTAAAAAAGGTTTTGGCTCCCAGAAACTGCGGACCAGACGTTTAAACCGCTGCTTATCCCCGGCTCTGCCGCTCTTCAGTATTTCCAGCCCCGCCCTCGCCTCTCCAAGCGGTCCCAGGCTGAACAGTATATCCCCGGGCCTGGCGCCGTACCTGGTCACCAGTCCTCCTTTTTCCGCCTCCCCCCATATAGTCAGGTAGAAATGCATCTCCCTGGCGCCGGAAAGATTCCCCCCCGCCACGCTGATGCCGAATTTAAGCGCTTCTTTTTTCAGCGCCTTAAGGAACCGCAGAACGAAGTCCGCCGGGATATTTTTAGGCAGGCCGGCGCCAGCCAGACAGGAAACCGGCCTGACGCGGCCCATCGACGCCAGATCGCTGAGATTTACGCGCAGCAGCTTGCGGGCCAGTTCTTCCGGCCGGGAAAAGCGCCGCAGGAAATGGGTGTTTTCAACAAGCTCGTCGGTGGTAATTACCAGCTCTTTTCCCGGGGAAGGCCTGAGAACCGCGCAATCGTCTCCCGGGCCCAGCACCAGCCGCTTATCCAGGGGGAACCGTAAGTATTTTTCAATATATGTCAGAATCCCGGCTTCGCCTTTTCCTGAAAATTTCATTTTTGCACCCGCCTGAAAGCCGCAGGCAGATATTGCAGCAGTTCACCCGCCAGCACGCAGCGCGCGGTTAAGCGGGCCGCCGCCAGATCACCGCACAGGCCGTGCAGATGAACGCCGAGCGCAGCGCTTTCCAGCGCCGTTGCGCCGGTAAAACCGCCGCGCCGTCCGCTCTGGGCCCAGAGGCCGGCTATCAGCCCGGCCAGCACATCGCCTGAGCCGCCCTTTGCCAGCGCGGATCCGCCGCTGGTATTGCGCAGCAGCCGCCGCCCGTCGGTGATAAGCGTGCCGGGGCCTTTAAGTATGCAGACCCCGCCCAGAAGCCCGTGAAGTTTTTTTATCGCCGCGGCTCTGTCCGGCATTGTTGTTTTAAAAAACCGCCCCGCCTCACCTTCATGCGGGGTGAATATTCTCAGCGGCTTTTTCCTCGGTGATGATCGCCCGCCGCTTTGGGACATGGCGTTCAGCGCGTCCGCGTCCACTACTACCGGCATATCCAGCCCCTTTATAACGGCGCGGGCAAATTCCGGCGCTTCACCGGCCAGAGACAGCCCGGGGCCTATCAGGCAGACATCGTATTTTTTTTCCTTCTGGAAGGTCAGGACCGTGTCGGCCGCGCTACGGGCCGCCGAGCCGCCCTTTGACGGCAGAGGCAGCGTCATGGCCTCTGGTACGGCGCAGGCGATCACAGAGCGCTCGGCATCCAGACAGGCCACGGTAACCAGACCGGCGCCTGACTTCAGCGCCGCGCGCGCAGCCAGCGCTGCGGCTCCGGCCATTCCCCTTGAGCCGGCTATAACAAGCACCCTGCCGTAATCCCCTTTATGGCTGTTTTCAGGACGGGCAGGCAGCAGCGGGCGCAAATATTCCGCGTTGATATCCGTGATCCTCATTTTGGGGAAGCTTTCGGGCCCTTATAAAAAGCTATGGCCGACGCGCAGGCGTAGTCGGAAGTGTGCGAGAGCGAAACCAGCACCCTAAACCCCTTCAGGCCCGGCCCCTTCAGCGCGATCTCCGGCCGACCCGTTTCAGCCTTCGAGACCGAGATGGACCTCAGCGGCAGGTCCGTCCTGTCCAGCGCCTTGATAACGGCTTCCTTGGCGGAGAAGCGCGCGGCTAGGCGCTCGCAGACATTTTTGCCTTTCCGGCAGTAGGCGAGTTCCCCGGCGGTGAAAAACCTCCCGAATGAGGACGGGTTTTTGCTGTAAAGCCGCCGGATGCGGGCCACTTCGGTTATGTCTATGCCTATGCCGCATACGGCGGACGCCTTGCTTGTGCTCATATTATCTTACAGTGACGCTTTTGGCCAGGTTCCTGGGCTTATCGATGTCGCACTTCTTCGCGAGCGCGATAAAATAGGCGAATAGCTGCAGCGGGATAACGGTAATAAGCGGCGAGAGGATCTCCAGTGTCTTGGGGACCACGATATAGTGCGGCGCTTTGATCAGCTTCCTTGAGTCCTCGTCCACTATAGCTATAACCTCCGCGCCGCGCGCCTTGGCCTCCTCTATATTGCCGGCGATAAGGGACAGCACGCTGGAGGTGGTGGCGACAGCCAGCACCGGCATGCCTTTATAGATAATGGCGATGGGACCGTGCTTCATCTCTCCGGCCGCGTAGCCCTCTGCGTGCACATAGGAGATCTCTTTTATTTTCAGGGCGCCTTCAAGCGCTATCGGAAAATTGATGTGCCGGGCGATGAACAGAAAGTGCTCACTCACGGAGAAATGATCGGCCAGTTTCGCTATGGCGCCCTCTCCCTCCAGCGCGTCCTCTATCAGGCGCGGTATCTTAAGAAGCTCGTTGACATATTTCCTGGCGTCCGCGTCAAACATATTCCCGCGTATTACCGCGAAATGTATGGCCAGCACATACATCGCCGACAGCTGGCCCATAAAAGCTTTGGTGGAGGCCACGCCTATTTCAGGGCCGCAGTGCGTGTACAGCACAAAATCGGCCTCGCGGGTGAGAGTGGAGCCCAGAGTGTTTGTGATAGCCAGGATTTTTGCGCCGGAGGCCTTGGCTTCCCTTACGGCGTACAGCGTATCGGCCGTCTCCCCGGACTGAGAAACCGCTATCGTCAGTATATCCCCGCCCACCATTCTGGCGCGGTCTGAAAATTCAGAGGCGAAGTCCACGGAGGTCTGCAGGCCGAAATTCTCGAACACATACCGGCCCACCAGGCCGGCGTGGTAGGCCGTGCCGCAGGCTATGATCTGAACGCCCCTGATGCCCCTTATCAGATCGGACGGGAGATTTATCTCCTTCTGGAGTATATCGCCCTTAAGAGGCAGAAGGCGGCCCCGCAAAGTGTTCTCCACGGACCCGGACTGCTCATGGATCTCCTTTAGCATGAAGTGCTTGTAGCCGCCTTTTTCAGCCATCGCGGAATCCCACTGTATTGCGACCGGGGAATGGTCCGTTTTCTTGCCCTGGAAATTGAAATAGCCGACAGAATCCTTTTTGACCACTGCCAGCTCTCCGTCGTTCAGGAACACGGTTTTTTTGGTGTACTTAAGGAAGGCGGACACGTCCGAAGCGATGAAATTCTCCCCGGCTCCAAGGCCTATCACCAGGGGGCTGTGCTGGCGCGCGGCAAGCATCATGTTCGGGCATTGGGCCCATATCACGGCCATGGCGTAAGAGCCCTTCAGCTCAGCTATGGCTCGGCGCACGGCCTCAAAAAACACAGGCTCCAGCTGGTCGCGGCTGCCGGTCTTTCCCGTGGCGTTCAGGGCTTTTATCTTTTCCTCTATGAGGTGCACTGCGACTTCGGTGTCGGTCTCCGATTTGAATTTATGCCCGGACTTGAGCAGCTTGTCCTTAAGCTCCAGATAATTTTCAATGATGCCGTTGTGGACTATAACCACCTGATTATTGCAGTCCGTGTGCGGATGAGCGTTATCTTCCGAGGGAACGCCGTGCGTGGCCCAGCGCGTATGGCCGATACCGGCCGCGCTCTTCTTGAGGGGGTCCAGGGCTATCAGCGCGTCCAGCGCGTCCACGCGGCCGCTGACGCGCTTAAGGTAGAGTTTATGTTTGGGATCTATCAGCGCCACGCCGCAGGAATCATAGCCCCGGTACTCAAGCCGCCTGAGCCCGTCAACAAGGACGTCGGTGGCTTTCTTATCGCCTATATAGCCTATGATTCCGCACATATCAGGGAATTTCCTTATGGGGCGTCTATCGCAAACGATAAGTCGTGAATAGTTTAGAAGTTGCTTGCAACTTACTACTCACGGCTTACGATTCACCTGGTTTACTGCATCAGCCTTTTCATTTCCGTCACGGCGGATTTAAGGCCGACGAACATGGCTCTGGAGATGATGGAATAGCCGATATTGAGGCAATCCATCCCTTCTATCCTGGCAACCGGCACCACATTGTAATAATCCAGACCGTGCCCCGCGTGCAGGCCCATCTTAAGTTCTTTCACCAGGAAAGACGCCAGCTGCAGGGTCTCAAGTTCCTTGGCCTGAAACTTCTTTCCCCAGGCCTCGGAATATTTGCTGGTGCAAAGCTCTACGCTGTCAGCGCCTATGTTATGCGCCGCGCGTATGGGCTGCGGATCGGGATCCACGAACAGGCTGACCTCTATGCCTGACCCGGAAAGGTTGTGGATTATCTTCTTAAGCTCCGTCAGCTTCCCGGTCATCTTAAGGCCGCCCTGGGTCGTGACTTCATTCGGGGATTCAGGCACTATACAGACCGAATCGGGCCTGACCCTCAGAGCTATCTTCTCCATTTCCGGAGTGGCGGCCATCTCGAGATGTATTATCCCCTTTACCTCGCGGCGGACCCTTTCGAGATCGTCATCCTTTATATGGCGGCGGTCGCCGCGAAGATGCATGACCACCATATCCGCGCCGGCGCCCAGCACTACCCGGGTAGCCTCAACCGTATCCGGATTTTTTTCGTTCCTGGCGTTCCTGACTGTCGCCACATGATCTATATTCACGCCCAATTTCACATTACGCATAAGCCCTCCTGAAATGTCCCCCGCTCAACGCTTTGCCGCCTCCAGCGCGCCTGAATGTTTCCTGTAATGCTCCATCAGGTCGTCTGAGATATCCTGTATCACCGCCCTTGACTCCCCCTCTACCAGAATGCGCAGCAGCGGCTCGGTGCCGGAATAGCGTATAAAGATGCGGCCGTTGCCCCTTAATTTGTCCTCGAATTTCAGGATCTTATCTTTAAAGCCGTGTACTTTCTCGAATGCGGGCTTATGCGCCACCCTGAGGGAGCCCACCACCTGCGGGTAGCGCTTCCAGAGGTTCTTAAAATAGCTGAAGGGCCTGCCCATATCCCTGACGGCTGCCAGGATCTGCACGGCCGTGAGTATGCCGTCCCCGGTAGGAGCGAACTCCCGGAAAATGATATGCCCGCTGGATTCGCCGCCTATCTTCAAATCGTCCTTCCGCATGGCGTCGGTAACGTTCTTATCTCCGACAGGCACCTGCCTGACCTTGATGCCGCTGTCGTTAAGATGTCTTACAAGCCCGCAGTTGGACATGAAGGTAAGGACCGCGCCGCTGTTCGCAAGCCTTCCCACGGAGCGCATATACGGCGCGGCGATGGAGATGAGGTCGTCGCCGTCCAGCAGCCGGCCTTTTTCGTCGGAGAACATGCAGCGGTCTGCGTCGCCGTCCAGGCTGATACCGCAATAGGCTTTGTGCCGCAGGACCGCTTTCTGCATAGTCCCGGTATGAAGCGCCCCGCAGCCGATATTTATGTTCTGTCCGTCCGGATCGGCGCCGATAACGCTCACTTCCGCCCCCAGTTCCCTGAAGATCTTGGGGGCCACCTTATAAGCCGCGCCGTTGGCGCAGTCCAGTACCAGCTTCACGCCTTTAAGCGAAAATCCTCTCGGCAGAGTCCTCTTGATAAAATCTATGTAGTCCCCGGAATAATCTTTTTTCTGTATGGTATGTTTTATGCGCTTGAACTCCAGCGGCCTGCCGCTAAGCAGCAGCGCCTCTATCTTGCCTTCTATGGCGTCGTTAAGCTTAAGACCGTCGCAGGAAAAGAACTTTATCCCGTTGAACTCCGGCGGGTTATGGCTGGCGGAGATGACTATGCCGAAGTCGGCGTTCTCACGCTTCACCAGGTAGGCCACAGCCGGCGTAGGCACCACGCCTAAATCCAGAACTTTAAATTTGTTCGCCCATATGCCTTCCACAAGGGCTTTTTTGATGCGCTTGCCGGATTCTCTGCAATCCATGCCTATCAGCACCACCGGCTTCTTGTCAGGATGCCGGTTATAGTTGGCCAGCACCAGCGTGGCCGCGTAGCCGATCCTGCTGATGAATTCCTCTGTGAAGGGATAGTTCCATGGTATCCCCCTGATGCCGTCGGTGCCGAATAATTTACCCATAAGCGCTAAAGCTCCCTGTTTTGCTACCCCTAATGTTAATTTTATATTATATTGCCACAGCCGTCTAGGAGGACCCCCGCTCCGACTCCTTACTATTGAGGGAACTTCCACTCCGGGGGGTTCAGCGACGCGACTGAGCTTGGCGAAGGAAGCAAGCGCGGAAGGGGGACGGAGTCCCCCTCCGGGAGCACCGGGCCGATTTCATTTAGAGGCCCGGCGTTAATCGCCCCGAGCATTAGGCGAGGGGTGCGACAGGTGGAGAGGTGTGTGAGCGGTTGAAACAGCAGGTCTCGAAAACCTGTAGGGGTAACACCCTCGTGGGTTCGAATCCCACCCTCTCCGTTGGTTTTACTTCCCGCTGATGGGGTTCGAAGCCGACCCGAGCGCGTCCGGTGGACGATGAAGCGAGGGCGGCCGGCTCTGGCGGAGCGACCGGGAGGGAGCGGGGGAAGAGGAATCCCACCCTCTCCGCCATTTTTCTTTTGAAAAATGGCGCAGTCTCCGGAAACACACGACAGGATTGCCAAGTCGACTCCGCCGCCTCCCCCCGCAAGTCCGCCATCCGGCGGGCTGCGGGGGTTCGGTTTTTCAGGCTGTAATTTTCTTAAACGCCAGAGCGGCGGCGAAGAGTACGGCGTTGAACACCACTATGGCGGCGCCTGCCGGCAGATCCAGGAAGAAGGACGCGGTAACGCCGGCCAGCACGGAGAGGACGGCCGCGAGAACGGACATAAGCATCGCGGCCTTAAAACCCTTCGCAAGCTGAAGCGCTGTAACGGCCGGCAAAATAAGCAGGGCGGAAACGAGCATTACGCCGACCACTTTAATAGCCAGGACCACCGTGACGGCGGTCAGCGAGGTCAGCAGCAGATCTATGCGGCCGGTTTTAACGCCTGTGAGTTTAGCGTATTCCCGGTCGAACGTCGCGGAAAACAGATCGTTGTAAAAGAACACGATTATCAGCAGCACAGCGAGCGACAGGCAGAGCGACAGGTACACCTCCCTTCCGCTTATCGCCAGTATATTGCCGAACAGGTAGCTGAAAAGGTCGACGTTGAAGCCTTTCGACAGGCTCGCCAGTATCACCCCGCCAGCTATACCGACCGAGGAAACGATGCCGATGGCCGCGTCGCCGTACATCCTCGCTTTTTCGGTAAGTTTCAGGATAAACCAGGACGCGGCCAGCACTACCGGGATGGCGATATAAAAAGGGTACAGGCCGAGGAAAAGACCCAGCGCTATAGCCCCGAAGCTGACATGGGCGAGGCCGTCACCTATCAGCGACAGTTTGCGCAGGACCAGAAACAGCCCCAGCATGGCGCAGAGTGCGGCGATAAAAGAGCCGGCCAGATAGGCCCGCTGTATGAACCCGTAATCAAGAAAGTGAAACATAGTAAAAGGCTAAGAATGCTGGTGGCATATCAGGTGCTGTGAGAAGCTGCCGAAATAATCCGTCATCTCCGGCGAGTGGCAGAAGTCACCGAACTTGCCGTAAAATACAACTTTCTTATCAAGGTAAAGCAACTTGTTGGCGTAGCGGCCTATCTGCGCCGTATCATGCGTTATAAGTATACTGGTTATGCCCCTTTCCGAGTTAAGCTTTTTAATTATATCGTAGAAACCATCGCGGGAAACGGGGTCAAGCGCCGTACTTGGCTCGTCCAGGATCAGGAGTTCCGGGTCGGGCGCCAGCGCCCGGGCCAGAAACACGCGCTGCTGCTGTCCTCCGGACAGTTCCCCCACAAGCTTCTCACCCAGATCAGCTATCCCCATCAACTCCAGCGTCTGCCGTATTTTTATCCCGTCCGCGGCGGTAAATCTTTTCGGGAAGCTTTTCCGTGAGAGCAGGCCCAGGCCCACGACTTCCCTTACGGTGGCCGGGAAAAGAGGATTAAAGGCGTTGACCCGCTGCGGCAGATAGCCGACGCGCCACCAGTCGTCGAAGCAGCGCATATCCCGGCCGAAGAGTTCGGCCGAGCCGGTATAGCTGTCCGTCAGACCCAGAATAGCCTTTATGAGCGTGGTCTTTCCGGCCCCGTTGGGCCCGGCCAGGCCGATATAATCCCCACGCTGCACGTCGAAGCTCACGCCGCGCAACGCTTCGGAGGAGCCATAGCTGAGCGATAAATCCTTAACGGATAAAACGGTATTCACCGGCATTCCAGTCCTTCCCGGAGATTAACGAGATTGCTTTCCAGTATATCAAAGAAAGAAACGCCGAGCCGCAGCTGGTCTTTGGAAACGTTATGCGCGGCGCTCAGCATCAGCATTCCGGCCCCGGTTTCACCGGCCACAGCCTCGGCGATCCTCGGGCTGGTCAGTTCCTCATAAAAAACGAATTTTATTTTGTCTTTCCTGATCTGCTCCACCAGCGCGGCCAGATCCCTGGCAGTGGGTTCGGAGTCAGGGGAGAGCCCCTGCGCGGCGAAGTATTTCAGGCCGTACCGGCGGGCAGCGTAGCCGAAGGCGTAATGGCCGCCGTAGGCCAGGTCTCTGGTACGGCAGGCTGCGAGGCCGGTTTTATAAGCGGCGTCCAGCGCGGCGAGCCTGCCGCCGTAGGCGGCGGCAGCCTGGCGATACGCGGCCCCGTTGGCGGGGTCTTTTATCTCAAGCGCGGCGGCGATATTGCGCGCCATTGCCCTGGCATTGTCAAAATCCAGCCAGATATGCGGGTCCTGCGCCGAATCTTTTCCGGCGCCTCGCGCCAGGCCGATTCCCAGGCCAGCGTTCACCGCCAGCAGTTTTGTATTGGAGGCGGCCCTGATGAGATCCTCCGCCCATGGCTCCATTAACGCACCGGTATAGATGAATATATCCGCCCGGTCTATGCGCGCCATGTCGCCTGGTTTAGGTTCGAAAGAATGCGCCTCCACCCCGGGGGGAAGAAGCAGCGAGACCTCGGCCTTACCTGCGCCGATAGCGGATGCCATATCGTAAAGCGGAAAAAGAGTGGCGACCACTTTAACGCGGGCGCCGCTGTCCGGCGCAGCCGCTTTCCGGAGGGAAAAAAACCTCACGCCTGCCGCAGCGGCAAGCAGCGCAAATACAAGAGCGATAAAAAGTGTTTTTATTTTCATTTCGCTGTCTTGCGCGTAAAACACCGGGCCTTCTCTCTGTCCTTCGGTGCGAAGTCGTTGAGCGAAACGTCCGGGTTATGCTGAAGCAGGTAGTTCGGCGCCCAGGCGTCCTGGAAAAATATAACCGGGTTATCCGCGTCATCACGGCCCCAGCGCGAACCAACAGGAAGGGAAATCCCCTGGATATCGCGGCCCTCCGCGCCTGCCTTAAATTCGGGCCAGCGCACATGCGTCCAGGGCAGGTTCTCGATGCGGGATTCGGCGCCATACTCCGCCTTCAGGCGGTATTGCGCTACCTCGAACTGCAGCGGCCCCACTGCGGCCAGCAGCGGCGACTGGCCGGGGTCGTCAGACAGCCGGAAGCGCTGCACCACGCCCTCGGTCAGGATCTGGTCAAGGCCCTTGCGGAAAGACTTATACTGCGCGGGCGTGGGATTGTGAAGCAAAGCGAAGCATTCCGGAGGGAAGCGTGGAATCTCGTCGTAAGAGATGCCCTGGTCCTCGGAAAGCGTGTCTCCGATAAGAAAATCCGGATGCCCGATCAGCCCTATGATATCGCCGGGCCAGGCCTCGTTCATGATTTCCCGCTCCGCACCGAAAAGCTTATGCGAGTTCGACAGGCGCACGCGCCTTTTGGTGCGCTGGTGCGTAACCGACATATCGCGTGTGAACTTCCCTGAGCAGATGCGCATGAACGCCACGTGGTCGCGATGCTTGGGGTCCATGTTGCCCTGTATTTTGAAGATAAAGCCGGAAAAAGCCGGGTTATCAGGCCGGACCACGCCGCTCACTGAGCGTCGGGGCGCAGGCGCAGGCGCCAGGGACAGGAAGCCGTCCAGCAGGAGCTGGACGCCGAAGTTATTCATAGCGCTGCCAAAGAAAACCGGCGTGACTTTGCCGGCGATGACCTCCTCCCTGTCGAAGGCGGTACCCATCGAATCCAGCATATCCACTTCCTCAAGATACTGCGCGAGGACCGGCGCGCTGAGCCGCTCTCGGATGGCCTCGTCCGATTGATCTCCCACCGCCTCTGGCGCGCGGTACGCGCCGCCGGGAGTGTGCTCGAAAAGATGCGCCTGGCGCGCGCGGCGGTCGTAGACACCTTTGAAGTCCAGCCCCGTACCTATGGGCCAGTTCATCGCGAACGGACTCAGGTCCAGCAGTTCCTCGATCTCGTCGAGGAGCTCCAGCGGCTCGCGGACAGGCCGGTCGAGCTTATTGATAAAAGTGAAGATGGGTATCCCGCGCTGGCGGCAGACCTCGAACAGCTTGCGTGTCTGGCTCTCTATGCCCTTGCCTGCGTCAAGGACCATGATGACGGAATCCACGGCGGTCAGGACCCGGTAGGTGTCTTCGGAGAAATCCCGGTGGCCGGGAGTGTCCAGTAAATTTATTCTGTACCCGGCGCAGTCGAACTGCAGGACGGTGGAGCTGATTGAGATGCCGCGTTTTTTCTCCATCTCCATCCAGTCCGAGGCGGTGGAGCGCTGGTTCTTGCGGGCGGTGACGGAACCGGCCAGGTGCAGGGCGCCTGAGTAAAGCAGCATCTTCTCGGTCAGCGTGGTCTTTCCGGCGTCCGGATGCGAGATGATGGCGAAACTGCGTCTGCGTGTCCAATCAGTCATAATAGTTTTATCCTAAGAAACTATATTTTATCTTTTATCACCCCCCTTTTGCCCGATTTTATATAATTGAGAACGATAGGAAGAGTTAATCCGCCCCGAGCGTTAAGCGAGGGGTGCGACAGATGGGAACCTCAACTCCGGGGGGTTCAGCGACGCGACCAAGCGAAGCGCAGGGAGCGAGCGCCGATTGAACGGGGGGCAGCGCCCCCCTTGGGGAGCACCGGGCCGGTTCCTATAAAGGCCCGGCGGCGCCCCGAGCGTTAAGCGAGGGGTGCGACAGATGGGAACCTCAACTCCGGGGGGTTCAGCGACGCGACCAAGCGAAGCGCAGGGAGCGAGCGCCGATTGAACGGGGGGCAGCGCCCCCCTTGGGGAGCACCGGGCCGGTGCCTATAAAGGCCCGGCGGCGCCCCGAGCGTTAAGCGAGGGGTGCGACAAGTGGAGAGGTGGCCGAGCGGTTGAAGGCGCCAGTCTTGAAAACTGGTGAAGGTGAAAGCCTTTCGTGGGTTCGAATCCCACCCTCTCCGTTTTCATTTATTAGGGGACGCTGATTACTATATGACTATTTATCACATAGCCGGATGAATTACCTGCGATTAGTCATTTGATCATCAGCGTCCCCTTCCTCTTTATGCCGGACAACATTGTTTATTCCACCGATCCCGATTGGAAAGCCCCCTCCGCCAATGCTCCGGGGGAGATGGCCGCGAAGCCGAAACAGGCGGAGCCGGTGCGCGTGTCGTTCCGGCGGGGGCACAAGGGCAGCGGCATGACGATTATTGAAAGGCTGCAGATGCACCCGGCCGGCAAGGAAGAGCTGTTAAAGAAATTCAAGAAGAAACTGGGCGTGGGTGGCGCCGTCAAGCTCGGCGCGCTTGAAATACAGGGCGACCACAGGGATTTAGTGGAGACGGAACTTAAGGCTCTCGGCTATAAGGTAAAAAGATTAGGCTAGGGGTCAGGGCAGTACCAGCACCGCCGTTTCATCCATCACTTTCGCGTCATCCGGCTTGCCGCCGCCGAATACCATCGGCCCGCCTTCGGGCGACAGCGGCCGGTAACCCTCCGCGTAATCCCAGGTATTAAGGTATAGTTTGGCCCCCGAAAGCGAGACCGGATAGCCCAATGTTCCGGCCGGCAGGGTGACTATCAGGGTATGGCTGTCGGCATCGGCCTCTATCTTCGCGCCCGGGCTGAGCGCGCGGCCCTCGTTGCCGGCACCTGCGCCTTCTGAACCTGACCAGACATTGGACCAGCCGTGCACGCGCAGCCTGTAATGCCAGCGTATGCCGTCAGGCAGGTCTCCGTTCTGCAGCGGCATCACGCGCAGCCCGCCGGCGCGGCCCGGCATTTCCAGAAAAGCCGTCACGGCCGCATGATCGAAACCGTTGGGCGGCCCCCACAGGGTGGTCATGCCGCGCAGCCGGACTGTTACGCGCAGGGCGCCGCCGGAACGCTCGACGCTTACTTTTTCTATATCACACTGACGGTTAACGCCCCAGCCGGCGTCGGCCGGATAGCGCAGACTACCTCCGCGCCCGGCGTCGTCATCGAGGGGATCCTGCACCGTCAACACCGGCCGCCATTTTTTACGGGCCCGGAACGCTTGCGCCGCAGAAGCGGCTGCGGTTTCCGCCTGCCAGGCAGCCAATTGGTGTGGAACACTTTCATCCATCAGGCTGTCTATGGGGAACTGTGCCTGCCAGCGCCCATCGGCTTCCGGAGCCACCCGGACCGCACGCGTCAGATCGCCGTCCATGACCAGCAGGAACGGCGCGGAATTATCGTTGTGTCCGCTGATCGTCAACGAGTCGCCTTCTACAACGGCAGGAAGCGCATCTATCCGCAGCGAGTCGCGGGTCAGGGCTTTGCCAGCACCGCGCGCCCCCGGCACAAGCACGATGCCGCTGCGGGCCGGCAGGGCCGTGGACAGCCGGCCGTTGCCGCCGACCGTCAGTTTCTCCGTAAAGGGATTCAGCGTGAAGACTGCACGCCATTCACTGCCGGCAGGCAGGCCGGTGTCGAGATTCTCCAACAGGCTCTCTGAATCAGCGGTATTGAACAACACCAGAGCCTGCTCGCCGCCGTAGCGCATGCGGTAGGCAAACGCTCCGGGGCCGGCGACGTTGTCTTTCAGCACCGTCGGAACACCGTGGGTAAAAACCTTATTAGATCTGCGCAGGTCAGCCATAGAGCGGATGCTCCGGTAGAGCGGCGCGTTTTCGTCAAAATGATCCCGACCGCCAGATCCGTATCCAGTTTTGAACATCGCGGCGCGCTGCTCGGTGAAGCCCTGTTCAGTGCCGTAGTAGATAACCGGAATGCCGGGCAGGGTCATGATCAGCAGCAAATTCTGCTTCAGTCCCGCTTCGCTGCCATCGGCCAGAAAGCGGTTCACGTCGTGGTTATCTACGAAACTGGGCATGAGGTGCGGATTTTTGTGCACCCGCATCATGGTCTCTATGCGGTACCGCATTTCCCTGGTCGGATGGCCTTTGGCGAACACGTTGATGCCGGTGCCGTACAGCGGGAAGTTGAGCATACCAGGCATGCCGCCGGCGCGCACATAGGACTCTATCTTCGCGCTTTGTTTTTTCTCGTAGGGCTTATCGATACCGAAACCTTCTCCAAATACGTGGAAATTACGGCGGCCGGTGGCGGCGGCAGCGCGCATGATGCCAGGCTGCAGCGCGTCATCGGAATACAGGAAATCGCGGAAGCAGGCCTGCGGGACATGAAAAGCGGTATCAACCCGGAAGCCGTCCACGCCGGCTTCGCGGAGCCAGTATCCGTAGCTGCGGCGCAGCGCCTCGCGGACCCGCGGGTTCTCGGTATTGAGGTCGTCCAGTCCGGCCAGTTGCCAGTTGAGCACCTGTTTGGGGTCGCTGTAGTCGCCGATATCCGGCGTCCAGTGATAGATACCCAGCGCGGCCTGCTCAGGATCGCGCGCGTCGTTCAGGTTGAACGGGGGTTGGCTTGGCGCCGAGCCCTGCCGCGTGACCGCTTCGCTCCGGTAGCCCTGCGCCGGAGCGCGCGGATCCCGGAGGAGCGGGTCGTAGGAAAAGTAGTTACCTACGTGGTTAAGCACGATGTCCTGTATAAGGTACATGCCTTCCCCGTGCAGGCGCCGGCTCAGGTCCTGCATATCCGCCAGGCTGCCGAAATGCTTATCCACCGCCATCAGGTTCTCGCCCCAGTAGCCGTGGTAGCCGCCGTACTTGACGGTCATATTCCACCATTGGTGGGCCACAGGCGGCGTGATCCACACCGAGGTCGCGCCTAACCCTTTGATATAAGATATTCTTCCCGCCAGACCGGGCAGATCTCCGCCGGAATAATGGCTGTTTTTGGAGGGATCGTATTCGCCTGTCGCCTGATCATTATTGCGCGGGTCGCCGTCATTAAAGCGGTCCAGCATCACGAAATAAATTATCTGTTCGCGCCAATCCGGAGAGGGGATGCGCAATTCGCCGTCGGTTTGCGCGAACGCGTTCGCGGGGCCTGCAAGCAGGATAGAAACAAAGAGTTTAAAGGAGAGCAAGGTATCCCCCATACAGAAAACAGCCGGCCTTTTCAGCCGGCTGTATCCGCGAACCGCCCGATTACGCTTCGGTACGCGTCATGCGCGAACGATGATCTTCTCAAGTTCTTCCAGAGATTTCCCTTTGGTCTCAGGCATCATTCGCCAGACGAAAATAAAGAAAGGGATCATCATGGCCGCGAAGAACATGAAGATTGCGCCGCCGCCGAATTTTGACAGGGCCACGGGGAACGCCAGGCCGATCATGGCGTTCATGATCCAATGGGTGAAAGAGCCGAGCGACTGGCCCTTCGCCCTCACCTTATTGGGGAAAATTTCGGCGAGGAAGACCCAGATGACGGCGCCCTGGGAAAAGGCGAAGAACGCGATGAACCCGATGACGAAAAGGACGACTCCCGCGCCCTGCATGAAATTCGGGTTAAGGTAATGCATTCCGGCGCCGGCCAGAGAGGCGCACATGCCGACGGCCCCGATCAGGAGCAGCGTCTTCCGTCCGAGCTTATCTATAAAGAACATCGCCACGATCGTAAACAGCAGATTTGTGGCCCCGACCGCCACAGCCTGGAACATGGCGGAGCTCGTGCTTGCTCCCGCCTTCTCGAATATCATAGGCGCGTAATACATGATGACGTTGATACCCGTAAGCTGGTTGAAGACGGCGAGCAGAACAGCGCACAGGATAGCGAAGCTGTATTTTTTCTGGAACAGCGGCGTGACCGCGCTTCCCGCTTCTTCCTTGAGGGAAGCCACTATATCCGCCAGTTCAGCTTCCACGTTTTCCGCGCCGACCTTCTGCAGTACGGAGCGCGCCTCGTCAACGCGGGATTTCCCCGCCAGCCAGCGCGGACTTTCCGGGATCAGGAACAGGAGCGCGCAAAAAAGCCCGGCCGGAACGGTCATAACTCCGAACATCCAGCGCCAGTTATGTGCGGCGTCCACCAGGAGATAATTGGAAAAGAAGGCGACCAAAATACCGGCGACGATATTGAACTGCGCGACGGCGACCAGTCTGCCGCGCAGGCGCCCCGGCGCGATCTCAGCGATATACATCGGCGCCATAACGGAAGCCGCCCCGATGGCGATGCCGCCGATGAAACGGGAGAACAGCAGCAGCCACCAGTCTTTCGCGATTGCGCAGCCGGCCGCGGAGACCAGAAAAAAGATACCACACAGGAAAAGCATTTTTTTTCTTCCATACAGATCGCCTGGTTTTCCTACGACAATAGACCCGATCACCGTGCCCCAAAGCGCTATGGACACGGTCCAACCCAGGCTGACGTCGCTAAGCTGAAAGTACTCGGAAAGGAACTTAGTGGTGCCAGAAATAACCGCCGTATCAAAACCGAACAGAAAACTGCCTAGCGCCGCCACTATGGTGGCAAATAAAAGGTTAATAGTCATTATATTCTCCGGATTCCGAATTGCTGTCGACAGACCGCTTTTTGGCAGGGATACTGACCGCGCCCCAAAACCCGCCTCAACCGTCAGAGCATTCTACAAACTGAATCCGCCAAGTGTCAAGAAATCCAAATATGTGGACAACATAAGAGGAATTATCGTAAGCATCCTGATTATCGCCACCTTGGCGCCTGTCTTCACGCCAAAGGCCTTCCCCTCGTAGCTGACAGAGATGCAGCAAGTGCTGTCGGCGTGTAAGGGCTGGCCTCCGTTGGCCTTTAGACCCAAATAAGTCTGGGTATAAAGACTGCGGGGGATATGGCCGTTGTGCCCTTTTAATGGCTGGTCGTTTATGGGACAATATTGTAACGAATGGTTGAGGGAGCAATGCCCGGCGATCCGGGAACCATAAATGCAGAGGAGGTATAGCGTGAAAATACTCATTACCTTAGTAACGATGATGGCTGTAGCCGGCGTATCCTATGCGGGTCCGGCGGTCAGCGATCTTGGGATTTCGGCAGGGGTTAAGAAGAGCTCTGATAGT
>CAZPMW010000029.1:5151-20820 GCA_964587805.1 uncultured Elusimicrobiaceae bacterium | reverse complement strand
ATGGGGTTCAGGCGCTTGATGTCGATTTTAACCTCGACATTGGGAATGCCGGAGGGGATTGCGCCAAATACCAGCGCCAGCACGGCCGCTGATGACATAAAAACAGCCAGCACGGAAAACAAGGTTTTGCCGGCCGCAAAAATAGTTTCTTCCGCGTCGAAGTTAGCCCTGGGAATAAGCAGCAGAGTGTCTTTCCAGAAGAGCGCCGTCTTGTCGACCATTGCGGGCAGGCACCAGCCCAGCAGGTAGAGGCCGGCCATAAAGCTCATGGCGAAGGTCAGCTCCGGGCTTTTGGGGATCTCGCCGCGCTTTTTATGTTCAGCCAGCCGTTTGCCTGTGGGCGCCTCTGTTTTTTCCTGTGATTCGGCCATAAATTAGAGTTTTAAGATCATCTGCGCCCACTTTCCCAGAAAGTTCGTGAAGATTCTTCCGGTCAGCGGCTCCATGCAGCCTATAACTACAGCAGCTGAGGCAAGCCCCATGGCGAACCTTACCGGCTGCCCCAGGATCAGCAGATTAAGCTGCGGAAGTATTTTGGAGATTATGCCCAGCGAGAACTCAGTGAGCAGCAGCAGAGTTATAATAGGCGCTGCAAATTGCACCGCCGTAGATAGTATTGTCCCGGTCATCTCTATCCAGACTCCGATGCCGTCCAGCCTTGGCCAGGGTCCCGCCACCGGCAGCGTGTGGAAGCTTGAGGCGAGGCCGCGCAAGATCCAGAGGTGCCCGTCCATGCAAAGAAAGATTAGCATAGAGAGCATGCCCATGAAGGAAGAAAGCGCCGTCTGGCTTGTCCCGGCGGAAGGGTCCATCATGTGCGCCATGCTCAGGCCGGTCTGCGTGTCCATCAGGCTGCCGGCCGCGCGCAAAGCCGCGAACGGCATCTGCACCGCGGAACCCATTATCGCGCCCAGCAGTCCTTCTCTGAGCAGGATGGCTATCTTGCCCGCCATAAGCCCGGCAACCGGGGTGTCGGGTGCGGTTAACGGCGCCATAATGATGGTGAACGCCATGCAGGAAACCGCTTTAAGGGTGCGGGGGCTGCCGGTGGGAAAGAAAACGGGGCAAATGGTCATGAAGACCGAGATGCGCGTGAAAACAAAGAGGTAATGCCAGACGTCAAAGTTCATGAATCCGCGGCCTCTCCTCCTCAGCGCCAGATATATGGAATCTTGGTCAGCAGTTCCGCCGAATAGCTGGTCAGCGTGTGAAGCATCCAGGGCCCGAAGATGGCCAGCGAAACCAGTGTGGCCAGGAGCTTTGGTACAAAGGCCAGCGTGGAGTCCTGCAGTTGGGTGACGGTCTGGAAGATGCCGATAAGGAATCCGGCAAGCATGCCGAATGCCAGTACAGGCATTGAGACTTTAAGGGTTACAAGAAGCGCACCCTGGGCTATCAGTAAAACCGATCCGATATCGTTCATAGGTGTTTTATTTAAAACTTGACGCCAGCCCCGTAAGAACCAGGGTCCAGCCGTCTATCAGCACGAAAAGCAGCAGCTTAAACGGCATAGATATCATGGCCGGTGGTATCATCACCATGCCCATAGACATAAGGATGGACGCCACTATCATGTCGATAAGCAGGAAAGGGATAAAAAGCAAGAATCCGATCTGGAAAGCCGTCTTGAGCTCGCTGGTCACGAAAGACGGAATGAGTACTGTGAGGGGGATCTTGGCGGCGTCCTTCACGCCCGAAATGGAGGCGAAGCCCTGGAGATCCTTGCGCCGGGTTTGGGCCATCATGAATGCGCGCAGCGGTGGTTCCGCCCGCTTAAAGGCCTCGGTGTGACTTATGCGCCCTTTCAGGTACGGGTCCAGGGCGGCTTCATTTATCGCGGCTAACTGGGGGCGCATGACAAACAGGGTCAGGAAAAGGCTTAACGCCACTATTACCTGATTCGGGGGGATTTGCGGCAGGCCGATGGCCTGGCGCAGAAGTGAAAGGACGATGATGATACGCGTGAATGAGGTCACCATCAGGATAAGGGCCGGCACGAAGGCCAGCACGCTCATAAGGATAAGGATCTGAACGGAGCCCACCGCCTGCTGCGGCGAGCGGGCCGCCTCGAAATTAATGCCGGCTATATTGGGGAACTGCTGCGCCTGCGCCGCGGACGCCGCCAGCATCAGGCCGAGCGCCAGGGGGACAATCCACAGCGCGGCCGAACGCGGCTTTCCGGCCCACGCCGAGCCGGCAAAAAGCCGGCTGATGGTTCCGCTTTCCGCGCCCTCGGGCGCCGGTTCCGGCTCCAGCTGTTTTATCTCTTCAGGGCTTGAGGTGTCAGCCAGAATATTTATCTGTGACGCGCTCTGGCCCAATAGAAGCACCCGGTTGCCGAATTTCACGGTCACTAGTCTTTGGCTCTGGGAAATGGGGACTGCCCCCAATACTTTTATGGCGCGCGCCGCCTTGGCCCTGGTTCTTTTACCGAAAGCCAGCGCGCCGGCCATAAGCGCCAGCAGGATAACCGGGCCGGACCAGGACCCGGGGAACCCCTGGACGGACCTTTCAGTATGCGCGGGGAGTGCGGAGGTGAGATTGTATAAAAGTCCCGCCGCGCCCACTGCCAGTGCCGCTAAAGCGGCCCAGAAGACGGCGCTGCGGTTCACTGCGCCTCCCCTGTCATCTCCGTTATCCTGACTCCCAGAAAATCCTCCACCAGCACTATTTCTCCCCTGGCCACCAGTTGCTCGTTGACATAAAGCGAAACCGGCTCGCCAGCGGATTTATTCAGCTGGATAACCGAGCCTTCCCGCAGTTCCATGATCTCGCGCAGTGACATCCTGGCGCGGCCGAGCTCCACCGACAGCTGCACGGGGACATCCAGGATCATGTTCATCCCCTGGGGTGTTGAGGCCGGCCCTGGCGCCGGCATCTGCAGCGGCTTCCAGGCGGCTGGCGCCGCTTCATGTGCGGCCGCCTGCGCTGCGGGGCTGCCGCCCGGAGCGGGGGCCTCGGCCTTCAGCGCTGGCGCCTTTTCTGCGGTTACCGATTCATTAGTTGCTGGCATTCTTTCCTCCGTCGTTTGTTTTTTCTTGCTTGATCGGCCTTACTATCTGTACTCCAAGGCCGCTCCCTACTTTGCCCGTTTTGCCTGCGAATCGCGGCTGACCCTCAATCTCTATGGTCACCTCATCTTCCGGGCGCGTATCCAGGCGCAATACGTCTCCGTGCGACAGGCTGTTGAGATCTTTAACCTTAATTTCTATCCGGCCGAGAAAAACCCTGAGATTAACGGCTATGCCGAGCAAAGCTTTGTCTCCCGCTGTCTTTCCTGTCGCCATATCCAGCTCCGGCATCAGCGGCTTCAGGAAGGAAAACGGCAGGATTACCGCAAGCTCTCCTTCGGCAGCGTCCAGCTTGAGGGAAAAAACCGCGGTTACGGTTTCAGTGGCGGCGGAAAGGCCCGGCACTGAATATACATCGTCAACAAATCCCTCTATGGAGAAGTTCACCGGCGTGATCCGGCCCCAGATCTCGCTGTATCTGGCCAGCACAGGCTCCGCCAGCAGCCGGGTTAGTATGTTTTTTTCTATCCCGCTGTGCGGCCTGTTCGGGGCGGCCTCACCGCTTCCGCTTCCCCCGAGAAGCCGGTCAAGCATAAGCCACGCCGCAGTGCGGCTGAAAGCCAGCAAAAATCGGACGCCGCCGGCTGTTGCTGAAAGATAAACGCTGGTATCTGAGCCGGCAAGTTTTTGTGGCGTCAGACTTTCAAGCTTAACCTGGCAGGGCAGGCCGGAAAGTGTGGAGAGAGTCTTCGCAAGAGGCTGGCAGAAATTGGTATGCAGCAGCTTCAGAGATCTCAGCTGCGTCTTGTTGTGGCGGGGAGGCTGATTAAAGTTAAAGGGGAGGGACTTCGCCCGCTCCGCTCCGGCGTCAGCCGGCTGTTCCTCCGGGGTTACTGGATTTTGCATATTGTCTCCATCGGTTTTTCCGGCTTCGGCGCCGCCTCTGAGCGCGGCTGCGGCGCGCAGGGCGGACGCCTGATCGGGCCCGGCGGGCATCTTAGCGCGCCTCCGTCATATTTGCCGCCAGCATGGCCGCCAGAACGCGTGCGTCGGCCCTTGCTATGTCGTCCGGAACATTCTGCCCCGAAGTTGTGAAGGCAAGCGGCAGACCGGTGACGCGCATAATATCCAGCAATCCCCACTGCAGGCCGGTTTCGTCAAGTTTCGTCACTACAAGGCCGCAGGGTTTGAGCGGGGAAAAGCTTTTCCAGATCCGCTCGGAATCCCGCGCCTGCGACAGGCTTATAGTCAGCAGAACGCGGCTTGAAGGGGCCGAGGTCGCCAGGGTCCGGAGCTCTTTCAGGCGTTCCTTGTCAGACGGGCCGTGTCCGGCCGTATCTATAAGCACGGCGTATTTGTCAGCGTGGCGGTTTACCGCCAGGGTCAGCTCGTCGGAAGTGAAGGCGGATTCAAAGGGGATGCCCAGCAGGTCCGCATAGATCTTGAGCTGGTCTATCGCGCCTATTCTGAAGGTGTCCTTAGAGATCAGCGCAGCGCTCTTTGCGCCTGAGAGGGACAGCCCGGCCGCGAGCTTTGCCAGCGTTGTGGTCTTGCCCACGCCGGTGGTGCCGACCAGTATCGTCACACCGGGCTTATCCAGGATATCCAGGGTTTTTATTTCCGGCTCCAGTATCTTCGCCAGGGCGTTCCTGTCCGGTGTGGTTTTCCCCAGCAGCGAAGCGAAACGCTTTACGCCGGCAGCCGATAGGCCCGACTCTCTGGCTTTCAGCAGTATAGGGTTTTCAGAAACCGTCCGGCTTGCGCGGGGAAGGGGGACTTCAGCGGGTCGGCGCGCCGCCATCAGAGAAAAATCTCCGCGCAGGGACTCAAGCTCGGAAAACATCCTGTCCAGTTTTTTCGAGGCAGTATCCTGCCTTTCAGCCAGCACCCGTACCTTCTTTTTGCACATCCACAGCAGCGGATGGGGGCTGACGTTGCGCGTTTCGACAATAACCGCGTCGGGACCCAGGGTGTTTCGGACCTGTACCAGCGCGTCAACTATGGTGTCGGCTTCAAACGAGTGCAGGTTGTGGTTCATCTATTTTCCCCAGTATCTTCACTTGAGCTTCAGGCCAAATTTCCTCATAGGAAAGTATAGGCAGGCTGGGCAGGCTCCTCTCAAGGATCCTGCGCAGCGGGTGGCGCAGTCCGGATGAGCAGACCAGCAGGGTGCCCTGCGGGATCCGGACCCTTACCGTTTCCGCTATAGCGTTCACAAGCGCGTGTATGTCGCGGGGGGGCATAGTTATGGCAAGGCCCGCGTCTGTTTTATGGAGTGACGCCAGCAGCTTTTGTTCCCATCCCGGTGAAAGAGTATGCACTTCCAGGACGCCGTTCCCCGACTGGTGCTGGGCAGTGATCGTGCGCGACAGGCTGCGGCGGGCGGCTTCGCTGAGGGCGGAGATATCCTTGGAGGTGCGGGCCTGGTCGGCAAAGGCTTCGAGTATCAGGGGCAGGCTGCGGATGGGAACCCTTTCGCGCAGCAGGTTCTGAAGCGCCCGGTGTGTTTCGCCGAGCGAGAGCAGGCCCGGGGTCAGCTCCTCTATGACGGCGGGATTGGTTTTTCTTGTCTGCTCAAGCAGAAGCTGCGTCTGCTGCCGCGTAAGAACTTCGGCGCTGTATTTCTTCAGAGTTTCGGTAAGGTGCGTTATCATTACCGACACGGGGTCCACCACGGTATAGCCAAGGCGCTCAGCTTCGCTCTTCTGGGCAGGTTTTATCCAGACCGCGTTCATTGAGAACACAGGTTCAATAACCTCTTCGCCTGCTAGCCCTCCCTTGGCCGAACCGGGGTTGATGGCCATCATGTCGTACGGGCGGAGTTCGCCTTTGGCCACTTCGCCCTCGTGGAGCTTAATCCGGTATCCGTTAGGCGCCAGCATCATATCGTCTTTGATGTGTATAGGCGGGACCGGCAGGCCCAGGTCCCTGGCCAGATTCTTCCTTACGGTTTCTATCTTGTCCATGAACCCGCCCTCTTTTTTGTGAATCACTCCGATGAGAGCGTAGCCGATCTCAACGTCAATCAGGTCCGCCTGCAGGAAGCCGGAAAGTGAATCTTCTGGTTTCTTCGCCTCAGCACTTTTTATCGCATCGGCGTCCTCCGCCTGTGGCGGAGCGACTTTTATCCGGCTGGCGGCAAAAGCAGCCAGGCCCGAGAGCAGCATGAGCACTATTTTAGGGCTGCCGGGCACCAGCAAGGCGGCGCCTAGTATCGCGCTCACTCCGCGCAGGGGACCGGGTTTTGAAAAGATCTGGCTGCCTATGTCCCCGGCGAGCGTCGCCCCGGAGGTGGCGCGCGTCACCAGCACGCCTGAGGTGACCGAAGTAAGCAGCGAGGAGATCTGGGTGACAATGCCCATGCCTACGGTCACCTGGCTGAATTTCTGAAAGGCGTCTCCGGCCGCCATGCCGCCCTGCGCCATGCCGATAATCGTCCCCCCGGCAAGGTTGATGGCCACTATTATTATGGATGCCATTGCGTCGCCCCGGACGAACTTTGAGGCGCCGTCCATTGCGCCGTAAAAATCAGCTTCATCCTCTATGATCTTGCGCCTGGCGCGGGCTTCGGGTTCGGTGATGGTCCCGGCCTGCAGGTCGGCGTCTATTGCCATCTGCTTGCCGGGCATGGCGTCCAGCGTAAAGCGCGCCGTAACTTCCGATACCCTTGTGGTGCCGCCTGTTACCACCATGAACTGTGTCGCCACCATTATAAGGAAGATGGCAAGACCCACTGTGATGTTGTTGCCGAGGAACAGGTCGCCCATGGCTTCCACCAGCATCCCGGCTTCTCCGTTGACCAGAATGCTGCGCGTCGCCGCCACGGTTATTACAAGCCTGGCCACGGTGCCAAGAAGGAGTATTGAGGGGAAAGCGGAGAATTCCATTGACTGGGAGATCATGGAGGCCAGAAACAGCGTAAGCATCCCGGACACGATAAGGCCGAGGAACAGAATGTCCAGCCCCCATGTCGGCAGCGGCAGAATCAGGATGGCCAGCATGGCCACGCCGATCAAGCCGGTAGCCAATTCGGCAACGGGTAGTTTATCCGCGCGGGGTTTAAGGTTAGTGGCTGCCATTGGGCTTTTCCTCCCCGGCCGGTTTGCTGTCCTGCTCCGCAGGGGCTTCGGCGGAGCCTTTTATAAGCAGCAATTCCACGCGGCGGTTTTTTGCGCGCCCTTCGGCGGTGGCGTTCTCGGCCGCGGGGGCGGTTTCCGCGTAGCCCGCGACATGTATGCGCTGCATGGGCATTTTTTCGCTCAATATAAGGAATTCAGCCGTCTTTATGGCCCTGGCGCTGGAGAGATGCCAGTTTGACGGGAACTGAGGCGTGTGAATGGGCACATTATCCGTGTGGCCGTTAATCTGTATTGGATTAGTAACTTTCTTCAGATGCGCTGCCAGACGGGAAAGCACGTTCGGGGCGCCATCTTTGAAATCCGTTTTGCCCGAGGCGAAGAGCAGTTGTTCCTCCACATTTATAACCAGGCCCTCTTCCGTCATTTTTGTGCTGAGCCCCTTTCCCAATCCTTTTTCACCCGCGAGTTCTTTTTGCACGCTTTCAAGCGTTTCCTTTTTTTTCTCCTCTCCCTGTCCCTCGCCCTTGCCTGTGCCCTTCTCCAGCTGCGGGGCTTTTAATACGCCGTTCGGAACCAGGGATATTTCCTTCGCGTTGCCTAACCCCGTGCCGGGACCGGACTTCATATCGTCGCCCGGGTTCAGCGTTTGCGCCATGGCGCCTATGACTTTTTTGAACTTAGCCGTGTCCTGCTCGGCGGTGGAGTAAAGCACCACGAACACCGCCAGCAGCAGCGTTATCAGGTCGGCGTAGGTGAGCAGCCAGCGCTCGGCGTTCTCGTGCTCTTCCTCGTGGTGGGCTTTTGCTTTCTTGCTCATGGAGTTAGGCCGCCACCGCCTCTTTTTTCGGGGCTGCGGGTGCTGCCGGCGCCGGGCCCCTGGCTTGCTTGCCGGTGGCTTCGGCCAGGCCCTGATCCCTGTGGGCCAGCATGGCCATAAGGCGGGAGCGCACTATGCGGGGCGCGTAACCGGCCTGTATGCACGAAATCCCTTCAAGGATTATCGCGTGCAGCAGCACTTCTTCCTGGTGCTTGTTCTTGAGCTTGTCCCCTATGGGGAGGAATATCACATTCGCAAGCATGACGCCCCAGAAAGTGGCGATAAAGGCGCCGGCGATGGCCTTGATGAGCTTGGCCGGGTCGCCGCTGGCGTGGGAGAAAGTGCTTATCAGACCCATAACGGTGCCGATAACGCCCATGGTGGGCGCATAGCCGCCCATTTTGTTAAAGACGGCGGTGCCGGCCGAGTGGCGCTCCCGCATATGCTCTAGCTCTATCTCCGACATTTCGGCTATCAGCTCCGGCTCGGTGCCGTTGATGAACATTTTCATGTATTTCTGCGCGAAGGGCATCTTCAGCTTGTTCACGTCTTTCTGTAGAGCCAGCAGACCTTCGCGGCGGGCTTTTTCGCAGGCCATGACCAGCTCCTGGATAAGTTCCATCGGGCTTTCTTTGTGGGAGAAAGCGACCTTCATGAAGACGCGCCAGGCGTCGAGGAATTGCTTGAGCGGCAAGCCTATCAGCGTGGTGGCCAGGGTGCCGCCGAAGATGACCAGAATGGCCGGGCCGTTTATCAGCGAGGCGATCTTGCCGCCTTCCCAGATAAAAGAGCCCACTATGCTGCCGACGCCCACCAGGAGACCAGCGATAAGCCCGATATCCATATTTCCTCCGGTAAAACTAACAACCAAAATATAGCATAACGCCAAAACGAAGTCAAGCGACAAAACCAGCAACAGCGGAAAGCCCGCTACGGAGGCGGGCCTGGCGAAGCGGGCGAATAGTCTGTTTAGAAAGTACCGCGCCTGGCTGCGCCGGCTTCCGCGGCCGCGCTCAGGGTCTTGCGCACGGCGCGCAACAGCTCCGAAGGCGTGTAGGGTTTAGGCAGGAAGGGGAAACCTTTTTTCTGTATTACTGGCCACTGCGATTTTTCATCTACGTAGCCGCTGGATAGAACCACCTTGAGGCCTGGCTGCTTGGCCAGAAGTTCTTCGGTGAGCGCCAGGCCGGTGTCATCGGGAAGAACGACATCGGTGAAAAGCAGGTGCACCTTGCCGTCCATTTTTCGGAAGGCGGACATCGCGTCTTTTACGCTCGCAGCCTCTCTTACGGTATAGCCGTATTTGCGCAGGGTTCTTGAGGCGAACCTGCGCACGCCTTCCTCGTCCTCAACCAGAAGAATTTGTTCTCCTCCTCCGCGAAGCAGTTCCTGCTCCTCCGGAGCAAGCCCGGCATTGGCGGCCTCTTCAAATGAAAAGGCCGGCAGGTAGAGCGTGAAGGTTGTGCCTTTCCCGGTTTCGCTGTTGATGGTCACAAAACCCTCATGCTGGCGCACTATGCCGTAAACCGTAGACAGTCCCAGTCCCGTTCCCTTGCCCATCTCTTTGGTGGTGAAGAAGGGCTCGAAAACATGGCTGAGTACTTCAGGGGTCATCCCTATGCCAGTGTCTGTGACGGAGAGTGTTATGAAGTCTCCGGGCCTGGCGTCAGGCGAGATGGCGCCGCACGCTCCGCCGAGCGATGCGCAGCCGCTGCTTATCGTGAGCTTTCCGCCGTTCGGCATGGCGTCACGGGCGTTTACCGCCAGATTCATTATCACCTGCTCTATCTGGCCGGGGTCGGCCTTAATGTCGGACAGGTTAAGTCCCGCGTGTGTCACTAGCTCTATGTCCTCCCCGATTATGCGGCGCAGGAACTTTTCCAGATTTGCTACCAGATGCTCAAGCTTGAGCACTCTGGGCTGAAGCGGCTGCTTCCTGCTGAACGCGAGGAGCTGGCGGGTAAGAGCGGCTGCCCTTTCTCCGGCTTTCTGTATTTCGTTGACATCCGTGCGGAGATCTTCATTCCCCGATAAGCTTTCCAGCAGGAAAGTGCTGTAGCCGAGTATTACCCCTATCAGGTTATTGAAGTCGTGGGCGATACCGCCGGCAAGCCTGCCTATCGCCTCCATTTTCTGGGACTGCATGAACTGCGCCTCCAGGCGCTTTCGTTCTGTGATATCTTCACCAGATAGTATGAGCCCGCATACCTCCTCTTTTTCATTCCTTAAAATCACCTCGCTCCATAAGATAGAGCACTCCATTCCTGACGCGCGCAAGAGCGGCGCTTCCGAGTGCCCGCTGCTGATACTCCTGCCGGACATCAGCATGCAGAAAGCCTGCAGCGCCGCTTCACGCGTCCGTTCCGGGATGAAGCATTCGAACCATGGCTTTCCGATTATCTCCTCGCGCGGCTTTTCCAGGATCTCACAGCCTTTCCGGTTTATCAGGGAGATATTGCCGGCCTTGTCCAGTACCAGAATGATAACGCCTGCCACATCCAGATATTTTTGTATCTGGTTCTTTTCGCGCAGCAGGGTTTTGGCGGTTTTAATCTGCTCGGTCCTGGAGTGGAGCTCCATCGCGTTCTTTGCCAGTCCGTTTGAAAACTGCATTAGCGCCATGAAATCGTCAAGCTGTTTTACAGCCAGGTCGCGCGCTCTGGCAAGGCCCTCCTTTTCAGCTTTAAGGGCCTCGAGCTCATCCGTCGGCCTGGGCTCCCTGCCCGAGGGTACGGGGGGAAGAGTGGCGGAGGTTTCCTGTTTAGTGTCGGGGTGTTCCATAATGTACCTGTTGCAGCAGTCTCATATTGGTTATCCGCTGAATTGAGGGAAAATTGAGGTGGGTTTGAAATATCCAATAGGCGGCGGTGTTATACTTCTGTTATAGGCGGCAGAAGGCGCGCGGAATGGGCTCCGCAGCGGGGATAAGTGAGGCGGTTGCGGGAGGGTGGGGGTCAAGTATCCCGGGCGCTGATAAGGAATTCTTATGATAACGAAAGAAAAACTGGTGCTTGTGGCAGATGACGAAAAAAGCTTCAGGGATCTTGTCGGAAGATCCCTCCCGGCAAAGAAATACCGCGTGGCAGGGGCCGAAGACGGTGTTAACGCGCTCCGGCTGGCCCGTGCAGAGCGGCCTGAATTGATATTGTTGGACCTTGAGATGCCAGAAAAAAGCGGAAAGGATGTGCTGCGCGCCCTACGGCGCGGCTTGCAGACCCGCGCTATCCCTGTGATAGTATTGAGCGGCAGCGCTGACATAATGGATAAGATAGCGGCTTTTGACCTGGGGGCGGACGGCTATCTCACGAAGCCTTTTGACACCAGAGAACTTGCGGTCCGGATTGAAGGCCTGCTGAACTCCGGCAGGCGGACCCTTTCCGCTGACACCCTCACCCGCCTGCCCGGAGGTCCGTCCATAGAGCAGGAGATAAGCCGGCGCATTGAGCAGGGAAACTCCTTCTCTTTTTCCCGCATTGATATCGATGACTTTAATGCTTTTAACAAAGCCTACAGCTTCGAGCGGGGAGACGAACTGCTGCTCGAGATAACGGGGATACTTCTTTGCGCCATGGCTGAAGGGGGGCTGCATGACGATTTCGCCGGGCATATGGGCGGTGATAACTTTGTCGCCATAACATCGCCGGAAAGGGCCGAGATTCTGGCAAGGGCGGTGACGAAAAGATTTGACAGGGCGACGGCCCGGTTTTTACTGTCCGGATCTTCCGCAGCGGAGGGTGTGCCGGCCGGAAACCCGACGCCCAGACTGTCGATAGGTATCGTCAGTTCAGTCAGAAGAAAGCTGAGGCATTATGGGAAAGTGGCGGAAATATCATCGGAGTTGATCCGCTACCTGCAGAATGGGAAGCGCGCTGGCCGCAGCGTATATCTGCTTGACCGGCGGAGCGACCATCTTGCTGTCGCAGAGGCGATGACCGGGCGGCATGTGTCCACTTTTTGAGCATGTGATTTTTTCAGCGCGTCCATGGGAAAATTATGAAAATACTTATCGTGGATGACGATGAGAATTCCAGGATGCTGCTCGGGTCAATGGTCTCCGGCTTAGGTTATAGCGTAGAGGGCGCCGTGAACGGAGTCCGGGGGCTGGAGCATGCGCGGATCTTCCGCCCGGACCTGATAATTTCCGATGTCATGATGCCGGAGATGGACGGGTTCATGTTTTGTCGTAAGATTAAGCAGGATGCGGAACTAAAAAAAACTCCTTTTATACTGTACACCTCCACACGCGCTGAACTGAACGAAGAGGAACTTGCCCTGAAACTGGGTGCTGCCAGATTCATAAGAAAACCTGTAGATTTCAAGGTGCTAAAAATCGCTATCGCGGAGGAACTTGAAAAGTGCGGGCTGTTCCCGTGCGGATCAGCGGACGGAATGGGTTCAGCTGCGGATTGGCGGTTGGATAAGACTTACATGGAAGTCCTGTCCCAAAAACTGCGAACAAAAAGCCAGGACCTTGAAAGCGCGCTGAAGGAGTTGGCCAGGAGCGAGGACATGTACCGGAGACTGGTTGAAAACACCCCGGACATCGTCTACTCTTCCTCGGCAACCCGCGGTCTGATATACTGCTCGCCCAAAGTCCAGGGCGTGCTTGGCTACTCTCCTGATTTTCTGCTGAAAAATCCGTTCCATTGGAAAGAAAGCATACACCCGGAAGATCAGCCGCGCGCCTTCGGACGGCACGCCGGCTGCAGTGCGGGGAAGTGCCTCGACGTGGAGTACCGCATCAGGACCGCAGGCGGAGACTGGCGCTGGATACGCGACAGGTCCGCCGTGCGGACCGGGGAGGCCGGTGAAGAGGTGTTTGACGGCATAGCCGCGGATGTTACCGGCCGCCGGCAGGCGGAAGAAAAACTGCGGAAGAGTCAGGAACGTCTGCTATTGGCCCAGAAACTGGACAGCATCGGCCAGCTTTCCGGCGGAGTGGCGCATGATTTGAACAACCTTCTGGTCCCCATTATGGGCTATGCTGAGTTTCTTGGTGACAGCCTGACCGCCGATGATCCCCGCCAGAAGGATATCGCAGAGATAATAAAAGCCGCTGACCGCGCGGCCAGGCTTATCCGACAGCTCATGGCGTTCGGGCGCACGCAACTGCTTCAGCCGAAGGTGGTGAATATCAACCGCATAATCTCCTCTGCGGCCGGGATGCTTGAGCGTATAATAGGAGAACAGTTCCGTATTGTGTTGGAGCTGAACCCGGATATAGGCAGGGTGAAAATAGATCCCGGCCAGTTTGAGGAGGCCGTTGTCAACCTTATCGTCGCCGCACGCGACGCGATGCCGCAGGGAGGGATTGTCTCCATAGGGACCGGGTGTTTTGAAACCCTGTATCCGGAAGCCGGAGAGGAATTTGTACCGGGGCCGTACGTTATGATGTCTGTTAAAGATTCTGGTTTAGGAATGGATGAGGCCGCCAGAGGCAGGGTTTTTGAGCCTTTTTTTGCCACAAAAAATCCCGGTAGCGGGCTCAGGCTCTCGACCGTTCACGGCATAGTCAAACAGAGCGGGGGTGAGATACGGGTTGAAAGCAGCCCGGGGAAAGGTTCAGTCTTTAAGGTTTACCTGCCTCTCAACGAAGGAGAACAATAAGAAGCGGGCGTCCGCGGAAGAAGCCGGAGGTTACTTGCCAGCCTCCAGGCCCTCCGCCGCCCGCTTGTCTCAAATGCCGCATTCGTTCGCGAACTGCGTCTCGCGCTCCATCAGGTCCAGCACCGCTGTGAGCTTGCCGGTATCCTGCGGCGGAGTAGCTCCCGAGTCGTGGTAATCGGAGAGCAGCTTGTAAAATTCGGCTTTAACTCCCGGGTCGCCTATTTCGCTGCCCGGGTTCCTTGTTAACTTTGAAATATCGAAACCGGGGACCCAGACTCTTGTGGCCCAATACCGGGCTTTGGCGTCGACCAGTTCCGCATTGAGCTTGTTGAGCACGCGTTTCCTGTCGGGACAGGAACTGGTAGTGAGATCAGCTACGGCGTCCCTCAGATCCTGGCGGCTCGGTACTGCGGCCGCGGTCCAGTCCGCAGTCGTTGGCATTGGTACTTCAGGTAGTCCCATGCCGTCAAACGAGGCCTCGGCAAAATCCGGCGTCATGCGTCCGGTTTCTATCTCTTCCGCAAATAGGATCCCGCCGGTTTTAAGGTCTATAAGCCGGGAAAGTATCTTCAGCTTGTTTCCATCCGCGAACACCGTTCCGGTAACCACGGCGTCAACGGAAAACATATTCTTCAATATTTCTGTTTTATCTAAAGTTCCGCCAGCCAGGGAGGAAAGTCTTGTTTCTTTCAATAATTTCTCAAGCATGGACCGTTCGATCAGCGCGAATCTGTGGTTGCCTGCCATGAATATCCCCACCTTTTCCGCCACATACTCGGTTTCGCTCTTTCCCGCTCCGCCCTTTGCCGTAAAATCAAGCACAGCGATCTTCTTTAAGGAATTTTCAATGGCGCATCGTGAAAGGTGCAGAGAAAGATCTTTGTATTCGTCGGCCGGCAAGGCGCGCGGCAACGCTAACGCGCAGACCACTGTCATTGCCGCGGCTGTTTTAATGTTCATACCCGTCTAACCTTCTCCCTCACTTACAGTATAATTCAGCGGGCTATGTAAAACCTCCTGATGACTTCAGGTTATTCTCAAATATGCTGCGGTCCTCTCTGATGAAAATAGCCGGAAACACGTGTAATGGAAATGCTCTAGCTTGCCTTAGGGAGATGAATCGGAATTGTTAAAGCTGGAATGATGTAGTGAGAATGATTATGAAAGTAGTATTTGAAGGCAATGTCCTTGCGATCAAAGGCAGAATGCGGCTTATCTGAGTTTTTGACCAGATTCCCATGCATCAGTACCAGGTTTATCTTGTATGGAAAAATTCCGTTAAATCGCTGCAATGTGACGAGATGTGAAGATAAGCCCTTCTGGCTTGAAGCCAGAGGCTGTAAAACCATCATGTCACGCACAAACCAAGTGAGCCCTACGCCGGCCTCAGCGGGTTTAATTAGGTATTCTCTGTTATCCGCATGCACCATGGAGAGCTGAAGACAGACGGCGGAGTGCTACAGAACTCAGTGAGAGAAGCGGATAATAAAATAATAAGCGGTGTGATGCCGTAAGGATAGCTGTTTGTATGAAAATGTAAGGTCATGCGCATGTCAAGTTCAGCCACGGCATATGCCTGGATTGTTAAAAAACACTACCCGGCCCAGTGGCTGTGCATGACTCGTTAGCCTGAAAAAGAGAGAATTTGTCAATATCATCCGGATGGAGAATGGAAATGAAGCTGATAATATATATCTGTGCTCTTGGGCTGCTGCCCTCTAATCTTTTTGCCGCCGGCGGATTGAGTGGCGACTTTGAATTTTTCAGCCTGGAGCGGGCCACATTAGAGGAGGTGATTAATATCAGGACATCGGTCGCAACATTGAACCAGCAGACTCTGCGTGCAACCCCGGGGCTGGTGACCGTGATCACCGCTGAAGAAATAAGAGCTTCCGGCGCTAGGAATCTTGTGGACGTGCTGACTATGGTCCCGGAGCTGGAATTCGGGGTAGATAAATTCGGGACTATCGGCCTGAGCGTGCGCGGAAACTGGGGCAATGAAGGTAAGATCCTTGTTCTCTGGGACGGTCAGATTTATAACGAACCTCTTTATACCAGCGTGCAGTATGATCGTTTCCCGGTGGATCAGATCGAGCAGATAGAGATAGTAAAGGGACCGGGTTCGGTGATCTATGGAGGTTACGCGGAGCTCGCG
>CAZPMW010000029.1:0-5141 GCA_964587805.1 uncultured Elusimicrobiaceae bacterium | reverse complement strand
AGGAGCCCCAAAAATCTTAATGGCAGCGAAATCTACGCGGCTTATGGTCAGGCCAGGACAAAAGCCGGGAATTACGCCGGCTACTCCTTCGGTAAGGCTTTGGAAGGGGCTGAGATATCGGCCAAGGCGTTTTTGGGTGAGGCGCAGCGCAGTGACCGCCGCTACTTTGATTCAGCCGGCGGGTCTTACAGTATGAACAATGCCTCCAGGCTGTCCCCGCGCAGCCTCAACTTGTACGCGAAAAAAAGCGGATTAAGTCTGCGCCTGATCATGGATAAGTATTCGCTGGCGGAAAAGGACGGGGTCATTTCGATCCAGGATGGTGCACCGCAGCCGGTGTATTTTAACTCCACCATGGCTGAAGTTAAATATGAGCGCAGTGTTTCTGATAAATTACGAATAGAATCGGCCGCTGGCAACATATGGTCGGAACCGTGGAATATTACTAGCGGCAGTTTTATTTTCGACAAGCGAACGGAGCAGCGGCGGGCGGCAGTCACCGCATTTTATGATCACTCTGAGAATATCTCAGTAGTAACCGGAGGGGAATATGCCAACACCAGTGTGGAGGTAGGCCATGATTCACACCGCTCGATAGTGTACCGGGACGGGAGTGACAGAAAGGCATATGACACCACCGCTTTTTTCGGACAAGGTTCGGTGACTATGGGCATTTTACATCTTACGGCCGGCGCCCGCTATGACATGCATTCCCAGTACGGCGACGCGTTTGTTCCGCGCTTAGCCGCCACCGGGCTTTGGGACAGATTCCACTTAAAGGCGATATACAGCAGGGCTTTCAGGGCGCCGTCCATAGAGAATTTACGCGTTAATCCGGATATCCATGCCGAAAAATCAGCCTCCTCAGAATTGGAGGCGGGCTATAAGGTTGGCGAAAACATGCATCTGTCCGCTAACGTGTTCAGGACGATGATTGAAAATCCGATCCAGTACTTTACTAATTTATTCAGCGAGTCCTACGAGAACAGAGGCCGTACCGGTACGGATGGGTTCGGCCTTAATGTTAAATACAAGAAGGAGGCGTTGCGGGCCGATATCGGTTATGCATTCTACTCAGTGCTGCGCCACAGCGCGGCGATATATGTAGTTCCGCGTCACACCTCTTACATGCTGGGGGTGCCAAAGCATAAAGTTGTTTTTAGTGCCTCAATCCCCGCCGCGTCAGGATTCAGTTTTAATCCTTCAGCTGTCTATCTTTCCCGGAGGTATGGTTATGCGGATGGCGGGAACCTCAGGGGTTTCAATGACCTGGTGATAACCAATATGAACCTTATGCTGAAAGATCATATCCTGAAAGGCCTTGCGCTCAGCCTCGGCGTATTCGATATATTTAATTCCAACTACAGCTATATCCAGCCGTATTCCAGCGGCCATGCGCCGCTGCCCGCGCAATCGCGCGAGGTGTTTTTTAAAGCGGATTATGCATTCTAAAGAACATCGCATGGTTGCGCGAAGACATCTGCCGGCATATACGTTCTGTCTTGGCGCCGCAGCTGTGCTTGTCGCGTGCGCGTGCGTCGGTCATGCTCAAGGGGTCGTGGCGGTGTTAAGTTCCGGTTCCGGTTATTATAAGGAATCTCTGGAGGGGTTTGAAAAAGAATGGGGACGGAAGATTCTGTCGGTTAACATCGCAAACAGTGAGTTGGAGCTGCCGCAGGGTACTGGGATAGTAGTGGCGTTCGGGGCCAAGGCCGCTCTTCAACCGTGCCCGGATACGGTGAAAATGATCTACTGGGCCCCCGGTCTGGTTCCAGGTCAGATGGTTTCCGCTTGTGAAAAAGTAAAGGTAAGTATGCTCCCGCGTCCCGGCATACTGCTGGCTAAAATTAAAGAGATGCAGCCGGGGCTGCGCAATCTGCGGATGTTATATATCTCCTCTGATTTTGCGGAGTATGCGGAGGAACTTAAGCGGTCGGCCAGCGCTTTCGGCATCAGTCTCCGCCCAGAAAAAATACATAATGCGGCGCAGGTGCCGGATCGTCTGCGCGCCATGAACCCCAAGCCGGACGCTATCTGGCTCGCTCCCGATCCGATGCTAATAAATCCACACAACTTCACTACGCTGAGAGAATACTCATGGACCAACCTCGTGCCGCTCTACACTGCGTCCTCCGGTCTTGTGGAACAGGGTGCTACCGCGTCGGTGGCGGCGGATTTCTCCGAAATAGGCCGTGTGACGGCTCTGGCTGCCCGCAGGGCCCTGACAGAGGATCATGATTCGCAGGATATCTATCCGGAACTGATCGGGACCACGGTCAATCTCAGCGCGGCATCCAAGGCCGGGCTTAGCCTGGGAAGCGAATTCCTTCTAACGGTCCAGAAGGTGTTCCCATGACACTGCGCATCAAAGCTGTCCTTTTCATCCTGCCGCTCATAATCCTGTGCGGTATCGTTACTTTGCGGATGTCGAATAATGCTGTCCTGTCGGTTATCACGGAAGAAGCGGCGAAAGACGGGATAATAGCCGCCGGCGAATTTACGGCGGCCTGGCAGCCTGGGCTGCTGAACAAAAGTGAGAGCTCGCTGCTTCCAGGGCTGCAGGTCTTTCTGCAGCGCAGCGGGGCCCTGTATGCCGGGATAATGGATGAAAGCGGAAGCATGATATCGCACACCAATGTGATGCTGGTCGGGACCAGGCCCGGAGACAGTTTCGACTTGCACGGGCTCTCCTCGAAAATCCCGGTCTTTCTTCAATCAGAAAGTAAAGGCGAGCCTGTCATGGCGCTTGCCGTTCCGCTTTGGCGTGAATATGCTGAGAATAATTCCGGTGAGGAATTCCTCTTCAGCAAAAGCGATTCGGAGAAAAAAAGAATAGGGACCCTGGTGACGGGCCTTCGCCTAAGGCCGCGTCTTGAGATGCAAAAGGTCATCTCTTCCCGCCTACTGATGATCATCGTTATCTCGCTGCTGCTGACACTGGCTCTCTTGCTGCTTATGGTCGAACTGATGCTGCGCCCTCTTAGTATGCTGACCAGGGCTATGGGGCAGGTCCGTAGCGGGGATTACTGCGTAACCGTGCCGGTTCTTTCTAAGGACGAAGTCGGGGCTCTTGCCGCCAGTTTTAACAGCATGATTAGAGAGCTGTCAGTGACAACAGTTTCCAGAGACTATCTTGACAGTGTTTTTAGCGGAACAGCCGACATGATTGTAACCACGGACCTGCAGGGGAGGATCCATACGGTAAATCCGTCCGCGCGCAAGATATTGGGCAGCAGTGAACAAGAATTTGCAGGCCGACCTATTCAAGAACTGACCGATAATCCGCGCAAAGCGGACACCATATTGGCCGGGATACTGCGTACTTCGCCTGAAGGGGATAAGCCGAGTTTCCGCCGTTCCATAAGCGATATCGAGCTGTCCATTTTGTCAGGGACGGGTACCGCGCTTCCGGTTCTTCTTTCAGTTTCGACACTTTACGACCGGAGTGGAAAACCGGCGGGTCTGATCTTTATTGCCAAAGATCTTACAGAGCGCAAGCGCGTGGAGCAGGACTTGCTGCAGGCGAAGCTTGCAGCTGAGGCGGCCACCAACGCCAAGAGCGACTTTCTGGCCAATATGAGCCATGAAATACGCACTCCGATGAATGCCATTATCGGTATGACCGAACTGGCTATGGATACTGTCCTGACGGCCGAGCAGCGCGGATATCTGAAAACGGTTCAGAATTCATCAAATGCCCTGCTGTGCCTGATAAACGATATACTTGATTTTTCGAAAATAGAAGCAGGACTGTTGGAACTGGAGAACATTGATTACGGCCTGCTTGGCGTGGTAGAGGACGCAGTTGAGCTGTTCGGTGCGAGAGCGGCTGCTAAGGGCATAGAGGTTATATCGCGTGTGAGTCCGGATGTTCCGGCCATGGTAAAGGGGGACCCCAACCGCGTAAGGCAGGTGCTGGTCAACCTTCTGGGTAACGCCATGAAATTTACGCTTAAAGGCCAGGTGGTAGTAAGCGTTGAGTGTGTTGCTGGTCAGGCGGGCGGGTGCATCCTCCAATTTTCCGTGGCTGATACAGGTATCGGTATACCTAAAAGCAAACAGGAAGAGGTGTTTAAAAAATTTTCACAGGCGGATAATTCAGTAAGCCGCAAATTCGGCGGTACAGGTCTCGGGCTCAGCATTTCAAAAGGGCTTGTGGGGCTGATGGGCGGCCGTATCTGGCTGGAGAGCTCGGAACATAAAGGCTCCACTTTTTATTTCACCGTGCCGCTGCCGGAAAACGCGTCTTTCGCCACGGCCGGCCCAAACATCCTGATCGGCGCAGATCGTTCGCCGGTCCTGATAGCCGATGACGCTTATGTAACCAGGCAGGTGCTTAAAGTGATGCTCTCCTCGTGGGGATTCCCGGTCAGGGAGACGGCCGGAGGGGTCGAGGTGCTTTCCGCGTTGCGCGGCAATCCTTCTGGCTTCAAATTGATCATCGTAGATGATCAGATGCCGGATATGACCGGCCTTGCAGTAATTAGATCCATTCGCAACGACCAAACGCTCAGGGGCGCGAAAACCATCCTGCTGGCCGCCGCAGGAGCGGTTCCTGAGGCTGTAAGGGTCGAACTTGGTCTTGACGCGATCGTTACTAAACCTGTCAGGCAATCCACCATGCTTGAAACAATAGTGAAGATCCTGGGCCTGACGGATGCGGAGTCGCGGTCAGCGGAGATAAGCCCCGCCGCGTTCAAGGCCGGCAGGGCACATTTGCGCATACTGCTGGTGGATGATAACGCTGACAACCGGGTTCTGGCTTCGAGCTTTCTGGCAAAAGCCGGCTACACGGTCAGTATGGCGGTCAACGGTCTGGAAGCGGTTGAAAAGGTGCGGACGTCCTACTACGATCTTGTGCTGATGGACGTTCAAATGCCGGAAATGGACGGCTACACTGCGGCAAAAGAAATACGGAAATGGGAAGCCGGAGGGAATTCGGAACGTGTACCGATTGTGGCGTTAACAGCCAACGCGCTGAGCGGGGACATTGAAAAATCCCTCGCCGCCGGCATGGATGCGCATATCACCAAACCTATAAACAGGCAGAAACTATTGGCGGCTGTGGAGAAGTGGGCCGATCACCGCCGCAAAGTGCTGGTGACTGACGACTCCGCAGACAACCTTAAGCTTATCGAGGT
>CAZPMW010000028.1:1663-21331 GCA_964587805.1 uncultured Elusimicrobiaceae bacterium | reverse complement strand
CGGTGGTCTTTCTTGATCTGGCCCGTGAAAAAGAACTGCTCGGATACAGGCCGCATGAAACCGGCAGCCTGAGCCTTAAGATAAAGGACCCCCAGAAGAACGCTTTTGCGCTGGCTGGCCGCATACACGACAGGCTTAAGCCCGGCATCGCCGTGATCCACGCTTCAGCCGCGGGCCGCTCCCGGAGCAGGCCCGTAGTGCTGCTGGGCTATAAGAGCGGCGACGAGTCAAAGAAAATAATGGCCGGCCTTTTGAAACTTACCTCCGGCAGCTTTGAACAGGCGTTCAAGAAAGACGGGTTAGTCGTTCCCTCCGGGCTCGCCGGCGCCCTGGGCGTTTCCGCCGGGGACTACCTTAACATACGCTACGACAGGAAGTTCGAAAAGACTCCCAAAGAGACGCTCCGCCGCGTAAGCGCCGTCGCCGCCGCAGCCGGTTATCCCGGCGAGAATGTTATCCTGCTGAACGACTCCGGCTTTTACGACCTTTTTTACGAGGATATGCCCGCCGGCCCCGGGGGGCGCCTTTATTCCGCTCCGGGCGGCGTCTGGCAGGGGCTTTTAGCCCCGGAGTGGGTGCTGCTTAAGCGCACATTCAGCACCGATGAATACAAAAAGAAATACCAGGAGATAGCCAGAAACAAGTGGAAAGCCACCACTATAGACGTGTCCACCATGTACGAGACGGCCAGCGATATACTGAAACTGGAATCCGTGCTGAACATCATAACGCTTTCCGCCGTGCTGGTGCTATTCTTTATAATACTTCTGGGAGTGGTGAACACCCTGCGCATGACCATACGCGAGCGCACGCGCGAAATAGGCACTGTGCGCGCCATCGGGATGCAGCGGGGGGATGTGCGGGCCCTCTTCCTGCTGGAGACCTTTTTCCTTACGCTGTTCTCGTCAACGGCGGGCGTCATAATGGGGTTTATCTCTATGCGCCTCCTGTCCCTGATAAGCTTCAACATGCAGGATAACCCGCTGGGCATGCTTCTTGTGAACGGCCACCTGCATTTTCTGCCGACTTTTACCGGCATAGCCGGCAGCGTGCTTTTGATCATAGCCATTGCCGTCGTCACGGCCTGGTTCCCGGCGCGCAGGGGCGCGAATTTGCCGCCCGCCCATGCTTTAAGGCATTATGTTTAGGAGCGCTAACGATATGTCATTTTCTTTTTCAGCACAAACCTCTCCTTACAGGTTCGCGGGTCCTGCCGGGGGTCTGGAACGCGAAAACAGGGTCGCGCACACCGTGCGCGCCCTTCCCGACCTCCCTCGCCACGCTGTGCAAGTGGCGAGGTCCGGTAGGGTTTCGCTTATCCAGTTCCCCCGTCACCCGCTCCATTTAAAGTTCGTTATACTGGTCCTGATTCTACTGGCTTGTACTAGCCCGCTAAAAGCGGCAAGCCGGGTCGTCCCCATACTCAGGGCCATAGACGCCAACTACAAAATGAAGAAGGATATCCGGGCGGACGTGACGCTGACGCAACAGCGCGCCGGGCAGGGAACCAGGATCATCGGCATGGCTTACTTCCGCCGCGACTCCGACGACGCCTTCCTGATGGCTATGAATTCCCCTGAGAACGAGAAGGGCAACGGCTACCTGCGCGTAGGCGACAATTTCTGGATGTACCGGAAAAACACGCGCACCTTCCAGCATGTCAACCGGGACGAGAGCATAGGCGGCTCGGACGCGCACAGCGACGATTTCGAGACGCGCAAGCTGGAGGAACTTTACGGGCCGGTACAGGACTCCTCCGGCACGGAAATATTTTCGGAAGAGATGCTTGGCAAGGTGCCTGTTAACCGGTTCGAGATCAAAGCCAAAGTCAACGACGTGGATTATCCGAGGCAGATCTTCTGGACGCGCAGAGAAAACAACCTGCTTCTGAAACAGGAGTCTTATTCTCTTTCCGGAACCCTGATGCAGACCGCCTATTTCCTTAAATTCACAGAGATAGAAGGGCGCTTTGTGCCGGTTAAGCAGCTGTTTATAGACGAGTTCGAAAAAGGGAACAGGACCATAGTGGAGATATCTAATATCGTCCCGGGCGGGCTTGACGATAAAATATTCACCAAGGCGTATCTGGAGAACCTGAGCAAGTGACCATAAAAAAAATTATTGTATGTGCCGCGCTCGGTTCCGTTCTGCCGGTCTCCTCCGTTTTCTCGGAGGACTCCGCGGCCGAGCTTGAGATGTTCTCCAGCCCCGGGGTCGTGACCCAGGCGGTTTCCGCGGCGCCCGCGCCGGAGGAGAAGAGGTCCCTGTCTTTTTCAGGCGAAGCGGTGAGCGTGGCGGAGGACGCGGTATACCGCAACTCTTCCGGTCGTCCGCTGAACACCTATATATTGGGCAATCTGATGCTGGACGCGCGCCTTAAAAACGGAGTTAAGGCTTTTGCGAACGTTGAGACCGGCTATTATTCCAGGGTCAGGACTACCACCACTACGCTGCGCGAGGTCTTTCTGGACTTCAACCTGGAACACAGCGTCTATTTCCGCGCCGGCAAACAGGTGCTGCAATGGGGGCGGTGCGCTTTGTGGAATCCCACGGACCTGATAAACGTTGAGCAAAAGACCTTTGTACCTAAGATAGGCTACCGCGAAGGCGCGTACGGCCTGAAGGTGCATGTCCCGTTCGGCGCCTCTCGCAATATTTACGGGTTCCTGGATACCGGCGGGGACATCAACGACAACGAAATCGGCGGCGCCCTGAAATTTGAATTCCTCACCGGCAGGACCGAGATGGCTTTCTCGGGCTGGGCCAAGCGCAACCGCCGGCCTGTTTTCGGCTACGACATTTCCAGCCGCCTGGGAGATACCGACGTGGCCGCCGAGATAGGCGTTTCACGCCGCGACAATACCCGCTTCATTCGTGACAGCGGCGGCACGCTGGATGTTTACAGGAAGAGCCAAAGCTGGGCGACCCGGGCCGCGGTCAACTTCCGCAGGGGGTTCAGGGTTGGCAACTTCAACGACAGGCTTACAGCGTCGACCGAGCTCTTTTACAACCAGAACGGCTATACGGGCAATATACTGGATGACGGCACGGCGTATCGCTTCTCAGGTCCGCTGGCAGCCGCCGGGCAAACCTCAGGTACCAAAAAAGAATTCCTGCTTGGCAACGGCCTCTACGCGCCCAACTACCTGTCCAGATATTACGGGGCCGTGTTCACGAGCCTGAGCCGCTTTCTCATAACCGATCTGACACTGAACATGAACTATGTGCGCAACCTTAACGACCAGTCCGGCGTGCTTTCAACCGGCGTGTCCTATAAGAATATCAATGATTTTTCCGCAGGCTTCCTTGTGAGCGCCTGCCTCGGCCGCGGTGAAAGGGAATATACTTTTTCAGGAGTTAAACTGCTGTACCAGCTCACGGCCGGAGTTTCATTCTGATGGCTATAAAGATAATTCCGGAGGGAGGGAACCTGGCTGAAGAAGCGGGGGATATTCTGCTCGCCGCCCGGTCTCTGGCGGATAATATCGTTGTTTTCCCCGGCAAGAGGCCTGCGCATTTCCTGAGAAAATACCTTGCCGATAAGCGCGGCGGGGCGCTGCGCGCTCCGCGGATACTTTCCATGGACGGCTTTATAGACCTGGCGGCCGAAGAACTCGGCATCAGTGGAGGAGAAGCGTCCGCGCTGGATCAGGCCGGGGTGCTCTATGGCCGGCTGAAAAAGGAATCGTGCCGCGTGATAGCGCGCGAACCGGATGAGCTCACATTGGATGCGTTCCTGCCCTGGGCGCTGAAGCTGACAGGCGACTTCGAGGAACTGAAAATAGAGCTTAAAACACAGAAGGATCTTTCAGGCTGGGATTCAATTCTGCCGGAAGATCTGCGCAGCGGCTCCTTTATAAAAAAGCTCGAGGGCTTCAGCCGCCTCTACGCTGAGTTCTATGAAGAGCTTGAAAAAGAAAACCTGCTTACCCGCTCGGTTAAATATTCCGGGGTGGCCGCGAAAATAGGCGGATTCGGGCATGAACGGTATGAAAACATCGTCTTCGCCGGTTTCTTCGCGCTGACCGCCGCTGAGAAAGTTATATTGAAGCACTTAGCGGCCTGCGGCGCGCATATCCTGCTCCAGTCAGGCCCGGGGCTTGAAGAGCAATTCTCTTTTCTATCTCTCCCGACCGCCTGCGCCCGGCTCTCTGCTCCCGACCTTCATTTTTATAAGGCCTCAGATATGCACGGCGAAATATTCAAGCTGGCGCAGATACTGAAGGATCCGGCCCCGGGCGACGTGATAGTGCTGCCGGAGGCAAGGGCCCTTTTTCCGCTTATTGAAAACGTCCTTCCGCAGGCGGGTGGCTACAATATTTCCATGGGCTATCCGCTTACCGCCACTCCGGTTTACGCTCTGCTGGACGCCCTTGGCGATCTTCTGGACAAGAAAGGGGAAGCCGGCTTTTTTGTGCCGGGCTATTTGAAGTTAGTCTTTCATCCATACGTTAAAAATATTTATCTCAACGGCTCTTCGGAGCCGGGCCGGGTAATCTTTCAGACCGCGGCGGAGCACCTATATTCACGCCTTAGCAAATACATCGCGCTGGATGAAATAGAGAACGACGCGCTGCTTGCGCAGGAGGCTGCCGGCAGGCTTAAGGATTACGGAGGGGAATCAGGCCCGGAGGATATAAAAGCCCATATCGCCGGCATACATAAAGCGCTGATAGCGCCATTCGAGGAGATCCGGGACATAGCTGACTTCGCCGGCAAGTTGCTGCAGCTGATCTCATATATCTCAGCCAACAGCACCGCGCCGCTGCACCCGTACTGGGCCCCATTCATGGAGAAGGCCGTGGAGCGCATAACAGAGCTCAGCGCCTCGCGCCTGGCCGGAGAAAGCTTCGGGAGCGCGGCCGGCTATTTTAAGATTTTTAAAATATTCATGCAGGGCGCCTCCTATCCTTTCCCCGGCACGCCGCTGAAAGGCCTGCAGGTGCTGGGGTTCCTTGAAACCCGGGGTCTCCGGTTCCGCCGCGTCTATTTTCTTGACGCGAACTCCGACATACTGCCGGCGGCCAGCAAGGAAGACACCGTCCTCCCGCATTTTGTGCGGGAAAGTCTGGGCTTGTCCACTTGCAGGACGCGAGAGCGGATCTCGCGCTATTATTTCAGCGTCCTGCTCGCCGGAGCGTCCGAGGCCCACATCTTTTACAAGGACAGCTCAGGACAGGAGCGCAGCCCGTTCGTTGAGAAACTGATCTGGGACCTTGAGCGCGAACAGAAAAAACCGGATGAGAGCGAGGTTCATCTGCGCATCAACTTCTCGCGGACCGAGCCCGGCGCGGTGCAAAAAACGCCGGCGATGATATCAGCGCTGAAGCGCAGGGAGTTCTCCCCGTCGGCTTTGGATACCCACCTGAGCTGCGGCCTGCGGTTCTACTACAGGTATGTCCTGCGCCTGAGCGAAAAAAACACGATCTCCGAAGATATAGAGCAGCGGGATATCGGAATCGTGGTGCACGAAATACTGGCTGATTTCTTCAGCGCGCGGAAAGGGGCCCCGCTGGCCATATCGGAAAAGGACTACCGGCTGGTCCTGAAAGACGCCGGCAGGGTTTTTGACGCGCGGCTGAAAGGCCATAACTCCGGGTTTGAATACCTGATAAAACGGCAGGTCGAGCGCCGCCTGAAAGACATACTCGACTACCACAGGGACAAGCTGTCCGGCATTATAGTCCAGGAATGCGAAACGGAATTAAAGGCCGAGATCTCTACCAGGCATGGCGTGATAAGGCTTAAGGGCCGGGCTGACCGCGTGGATCTGCGCGGCGCTGTCACGCACATACTGGACTACAAGACGGGAACGCAGGCGGCCGTCCCCAACTGGCAGAAATTCGACCTTGGGATAAGGGAAGACTGGCCGGCCACGCTGAAGTCCACGCAGCTGCCTTTCTATATCCTGGCTTACCTGGCCGCGCACGAGGAGGTCGGTGTTTCCTGCATGGACGCCTCGCTGATGCTCCTGGGCCGGGAAAACATCGAGGAGGAGGGCCTTTATAAAGAGCGGTATAACAAGGCGCCGGACAAGGCCGCTGTTTTCGGCGTCTACAGAGAGGCTATCAGGACGCTCATTGAAGAGATACTGGATAAAGACCAGCCGTTCAGTCCGCCGCCGGACGAAAAGTCATGTTCGCTATGTTCCTTCAAAAATCTCTGCGGCAGGCAATGGGTTCAATGAAACCGAAAGCCCGGCCGGCGCGTATTAGTAATAATGGCTGAAACCGAGATAGAACTGGCGCGCCGCTGCCTTGCCGGGGATCGTTCGGCTTTTGCCGTAATTCTGGAGCGCTACCAGGACAGGATCTACAGCTTCGCCCTGCGTCTGCTTAAGAACGAGGCTGCCGCTGAGGACGCCGCTCAGGAGACTTTTGTAAAAGCTTACCGGAATCTTTCCTCTTATAATTCTGCTTATCCCTTTTCATCCTGGCTGTTCCGGATCGCCCATAATAACTGCATGGACGTTCTGCGTGCAGGCGGCCGGATGGTTTCAATGGACGGCGATGATTTCCCGGACTTACCGGATACCTCGCAAGGCGTAGCGGACATTGTGGCCGCCTCCGTCGACTCCGCCCGCATAGAGGCCCTGCTGGCCTCGCTGCCGCCCTTATACAGCGAGGTGCTGCTGCTGCAGTACCGGGAAGACCTGGGCCCGGCCGAGATCGCCCGTGTGATAAATGCGCCGGAAGGCACGGTGAAAGCCAGGCTGTTTCGCGCCAGGGAGCTGGTGAAGACAAAACTTGCCGCCCTGGCCGCCGCGGATGCAACCGTTCAGGGACTTTAAACGTATTACCAGTGAGGACAAAATATGGGCGCAGAAAACACGGACAGACTGGTGGCGGGCGCGATAGCGGCCCTTCCCTATCGTAAGCCTTCGGCCGGTTTCGCCGCAAGGGTCATGGCCGCTGTCGCGGCGGCTGAAGCTCAGCGGGCCTGGCAGGAAAACGCCGTAACTGCCGCCGGTTTAACTGTAACTGCATGGGTGGCCGGGCTTGCGTTTGTTTCCGTTAAGCTGTTTTACGGAAATTTGGGAGAGATAGCCGCAATGATCATACAGCCGGGCGGAGTAACGCAGGCCCTGGGCCTTATTGCAGCCAATGCGGCGCTGGGCGCCGCCAGGCTGGCGTCGGCCGCGTCATTTGCGCTCGAGCTTTTCTGCGCGGCGGCGCCCGGCCTTCCGGCCTGGTACGAGACGGCCGCGGCTGCGCTGCTCGGTGCCGCCGCCATAGCCGCGCTTTCGAACGGCTCCATATCGGCTAATAAGTCTGTAATTTAGAAATAAAACTACCGGAGGAAATGATGAAGAATGTAAAAAAATATGCGCTATTTACCGCGGTGCTGACGTGCTTAGCGCAAGGGGCGCATGCGCGCAGCGGCGATATCCGCCACGAGGATATCGTGATAGAGAAAGGGCAGACCATGAACGGTGATGTGAAAACGGACAGGTCTATAACCGTGAACGGGATCCTGTACGGAGACGCTGTGGCCGTGGGGGGCGCTCCGGTCGCGGTGAACGGCGAAGTGACGGGCAGCCTTATTTCCGTAGGCGGACCGGTGAATATAAGCGGCCTGGTAAAGGGAGACGTCACCGGCATCGGCGGTCCGGTCGGGATAAGCGGCAAGGTCGGCGGCGATGTGGCCAGCGTGGGCGGAGGTGTGGAACTTACCGGCGCGGCTGAAGTAAACGGCGACATCTCCGCGGTCGGCGGATCAGTAGTTAAGGGCGAAAGGACCGTTCATCGCGGCGAGGTCCTCAACTTTGACATGCGGATGGTCCGCGCCGTTCTGCCGCGCATTCTCAGGACGGCGCGCTACGCCGCCGGGCATGAGAGGAGCGCAGACCGGTGGCTTGCAGGCGGGCTGATAGGGGTCGGGCTGCTTGTTTTCTTCTCTATGCTGGTAACCGGCGCGGTGCTGCTGCTGCTCCCGGCTGTTTTCCTGCCAAGGAACGTTGAGAACGCTGCGGACGCCATGTCCGGAAATATGTGGCTGGCCTGCGGCATCGGCGCGCTGATGGTAGTGGGCTTTCTCCCGGGCCTGCTTATGATGGTAGTTTCCATCCTGGGCATACCGCTGGTTCCGTTCGCGCTTATGCTTTACGCCGCAGCCGGCATGCTGGGCCTGAGCGCTTTCAGCGTGGTGCTGCAGGGCAGGTTTTTCTACGGCGTAAAAAAGGCCGGTCCGGCCGGGCTCCCAGGGAAAGTTGCTGCCGGGTACGCGATTATGGCGGGGCTGATGATCTTCGGCAAGCTCATCCCGTTCATCGGAGGCATACTGTCCCTTATAGGATGGATGCTGCTGTCTTTCGGGGCCATGCTGGGCCTCGGTGCAGTGTGGATGACCAGGATGGGCAGCCGGAGTTATAGGCCGCCCACTCCAGCCGCTGTTCCTCCGACAGCCGCGACGCCGGTTCAATAAAAGGGAAATGGGATCAAAAGAGCCTTCCGGCGGCGGAAGGCTCTTTTCGCTTTTGCTTAACGCGCTGGCCGCGGCGTGAAGATGGATAAAGGAAATTGCGTTTCAGGCAATTTTGTATAATCTTTTTATGAAAAATACTATCTTGGTTGTCGGCTCGGTCGCGCTGGATTCAGTCAGGACCATTCATGGCCGGACGGGCGGGGACCTTGGTGGCTCAGCCGTGCATTTTTCATTGTCCGCTTCTCAGTTCACCCCGGTGAGGATGGTCGGAGTGGTCGGCGAGGATTTTCCCGTCCGGTTCCGCCGGCTTTTAAAGCGGCGCAATATCTGTCTTGAGGGCCTGCAGATAATGCCCGGAAAGACCTTCCACTGGAAGGGGAAGTACGACAGGGATTTTAAGAACGCCATTACGATCGCCACGCACCTGAATGTCTTTGAGCATTTTAAACCCAGACTGAATAAAGATCATACCGAGTGCGGCGTCCTGTTCCTGGCCAACATAGATCCGGACCTGCAGTGGGATGTGCTTCGGCAGATGAAGAAGCCCAGGCTCGTGGCCTGCGATACCATGAATTACTGGATCACGCTGAAAAAGAAATCGCTGGTGCGGCTTTTATCCAGAGTCAACCTGCTTTTTGTAAATGAGGAAGAGGCGCGCCAGCTGACAAAAGAATATAACCTTATAAAGGCCGCCAGGCTCCTGACCGCCATGGGCCCGCGCGCCATAGTGATCAAGCGCGGGGATAGCGGAGCGATGCTGTTTTATGACGGCAAGGTGCTTTCAATTCCCGCCCAGCCGGTGGAGAGAGTTGTGGACCCCACCGGCGCCGGAGATACTTTCGCCGGGGGCTTCATGGGCTACCTGGCCGCGGCTTCCGACTGGCGGAGTTTCGACGTTTTAAGGCGCGCGATGTCGTATGGCACGGTGATGTCTTCCTTCAGCGTGGAGGATTTCAGCGTAAAACGGGTGAGCGGGCTTTCACGCCCGGAGATCAGCGGCCGGTATAAACAGTACGTGTCAACGCTGGCGATAAAATAAAATCAGGCGGCGCGGAGGCCGGCAACGCTGCTTTTGCATTGGCGGCAGGCCGCTTACCAAGGCTGACAAATGAAAAACTTCGGCAAAACCTCAATCTTTTTGTGCCTCGCACTGCTTTCTCCCGGCGCTTTTGCGCTGGATATTAATAAACCTCTTCCGAACTGGCTTGCCCCTTCGGAAAAAATCCAGGCGAGTCAGCCCGACACCTCGGCAAACTCCGCTCCACCCTCTGATTTCCGTCTCCCGGCCGAATACGAGCCGGCCGGCGCGGTTGTGGTGAGCTGGGCTGCCTATACCGATATGCTGACCGCTATAGCGCAGGCCGTGACCGGGCGGGCCGGGGCGCGGATATGGGCCGTGGCCGGACCGGAGTCTATCCCCGGCGTTCCGGCGGCAAGCTACTCTAAAATAAACGCGAAGATAAACAGCGTCTGGACGCGTGATTACGGGCCCTTCGGCATTTCAGCCGGCCAGAATAAAATAGGCATAGTGGATACTGTCTACCGGCACTACCAGTACCGCACTAATGACGACGCAATGCCCCTCAACCTCGGCAAGGCCGTGGGGGTAAGCGTTTACGGCTCAAGCCTCATCCTTGACGGGGGCAATGTGATGACGGATTCCGCCGGAAATCTGTTTATGACCGTAAGAACCTACGCCTGGAACTCAGGCATGTCCAGGGACCAGGTTGACGCCGCGCTAAGACAATATTTTAATGTCAGGAATATCTACACTTTTGAATACGCAGGGTATCCAGGTGAGCCCTCCGACGGCACCGGGCATATAGATATGTTCATGAAGCTGCTGAATGACCACACTGTGCTGATCTCGGTGGCTGATACGGAGCCGTTCAAAGGCAACGCCGAGAAGGCCATCGCCTTTTTTAAGAACAGGACAGCCCCGGACGGGCAGCCCTATAAAGTGCTGACGGTTAAGGGTTGGTCCTCTTCCGGAACCTGGTATACTTACACAAACTCGCTTATAGTAAATAATGTCGCCATCATCCCGTCGTACAGCGGGCGCGCGGAGGAGGAGGCGGCGGCCAGGGCGGCGTATGAGGCCGGGATGCAGAACGTGATCGTGGTACCGGTGCGCTCCGATTCCAGCATCAGGGCAGGCGGCTCGATACACTGCGTTACCCAGGTAATACCGAAGATGGGAGACGCTGCGCTGACAGGCTCGCCAGAGTATGCGGAGGATTCAGTGACCGGCGCGCCATCGTTCGAGGGCATGGCGCTGACTTGGGGGACGCCGGGAGGCCGACCTGTCTCCGGGGCGCCGGCAATGGATCAGCTCAGCGGCCAGGCACGGATAAAGTAGGTCCGTGTGGAAAAGATCTAACGGCCCCGTCCGAAAAGCGGACGGGGTTTTGTATTTCGCGCTTTTGACTGCCGTTGGGGAATGTTTTATAATCGCTGTATGTCCAGTAAAAGCCGGAAAAAAAACGCCGTCCGCCGGGTGCCGGCTGCCAATCACGGGCCGGCCGTTGAAGACGCGGGGATAGGCGTACGGGGCGCTCTGGTCCTGGGCGCGGCGCTGGCTCTTGCCTGCGCCGGGTATTTTTTTCTTAAAAAGACGGATCCCGCCGGGAAAAACTTTTACGCCATCCTGTCCCCCGTGTTCCTGCTGGCGGGATATCTGCTGGTTCCGGCCGTACTGCTTCCCTTCCGTTCGATAGTAAAACCTGAAGACAAGTAGATCTCCGTAAAAGGCGGCGCAGCGCTCTTTGCGGCCTGAGGCAGGGCCGGGCTATCGCTTCCGTTTTAAGCGCTGCCTGGCGCGTAAAGACAGCTGAACGCGCTTTTCTTCGCCGGATTAAAACCGGGCCCTCCAATGAAAATTTGACAACTAAACGATTTACTGTGTAATATCAGTGTATACCACTAATTGTGGCTTTGGGGAAGCAAAGCACAATATGTAGTAGGGGGGAGTAAACCAGAATGAAATGTCCATTTTGCGGCGCCGACGACACGAAAGTCACGGACAGCCGCGACTCCGACTCCTTTGAAACAAGGAGGCGCCGCGAGTGCGAGAAATGCGCAAAGCGGTTCACCACCTACGAGAGGATAGAGCGGAGCCCACTTATCGTGATCAAAAAGGACGGGCGGCGCGAAAGCTTTTTATCCGAGAAGCTTAAGACGGGCTTTCTGAAAGCCTGCGAGAAGCGGGAGGTCAGTATTGAGAAAATAGAAGAAGCCGTGCGGGAAGTGGAGAACGCCCTGAGGAACGAGGACAAGAGCGAGATCCCCAGCAGGCTCGTAGGCGAGCTGGTGATACGGAAGCTTAAGAAACTCGACAAAGTGGCGTATATAAGGTTCGCATCCATCTATAAGGATTTTGAGGATGTGAAGGATTTTGAAAAAGAGATTAAATCAATAAAGTGACGAGGATTAATAAAGATGAAAGAGCATTTGCCTAAAGTGATAAAGAAGAGGGACGGTAAGGTGGCGGCGTTCGATGTGGCTAAGATAAAGAACGCTATTTATAAAGCGGCGTATGCCCTGGGCGGCAGGGATGAGGCGAAGGCTTCCGAACTGGCCCACGAGGTCGCCAGGAGGATGTATAACAATTTTGCATCGCGTTCCGGAATTCCGACCGTCGACGACAGCAACTCCGCATGCGTGGAGGTGCTGCGCGAAAACGGCTTTGTCCGGACCGCCGATAAATTCGAGTCCTACGCGCTGGACCGCAGGCGCGTGCGGCAGGGCGAACTGCATGTTAAGAAAAGAAACGTCCGCGCGGAGGATATTACAGACCAGATGCTGCTGGTGCAATCCATTACGAACGAGACCATAGAAAAATTCGACAGAAAAAAACTCGCCGGCGCCCTTGAAAAGGACTATCAGCTTTCCACGGAACTGGCCGAGATGATCGCCAAGGAGACCGAAAACGACGCGTACGAGCTTTCAGACAAATACGGCACCAGGAATTTCGACACCACATTCCTGCGCAAGATCTCCGAGGCGCACCTGGTTATGATGGGCATTCCGGTGAAGAACGCGTCTCTCGCCATCCCGCTGTCAACCATAGAATCGCTGGTCCTGTCCGGCAGCAAGGAAAACTCCAACATAACTTCCAACAATCCGGAGGCGGTCAATCTGGGCATAGCCGAATACGTCCTGAAGCAGTATAACCTACGCAAGGTGTTCTCCGAAGAAGTCGCTGAGGCGCACAATAACGGCAGCATCCACATACATGATCTGGGCTATCCCCAGCGGGTCTATTGCTCCAGCCATTCAGTGGAATACATTAAAAAATACGGATTGGACAAGATAGTGTCCAATCTGCAGAATAAGTCCCACCCCGCCAGGTCCGCCATGGTCCTTAACGGCCATATACAGACCTTCCTCGCCTCCATGCAGTCCCGCTATGCCGGCGCGCTTGGCTTCGGGTTCCTGAACATCCTGTACGCGCCCATGCTGAACTGCCCGGAGATCCTGATCGAAGGCGAACTCGAAGGCAAGCCGGTTAAGATAAAGAAAGACGCCCTGGAGGCCATGGCCGAGTCAGGGGTGGTGTCGTTCGAGGACGGCGGCAGCGCGCCTTATTTCAAAAAGACCGGAGAGACGCGGGAGCTTATGAAGCTCTCCAAAAAAGAAATGCGCCAGATCGCGCAGAACCTTATATTCTCCGCGAGCCAGAACGCGTTTTCAAGAGGCGGGCAGACCCTGTTTATAGATTTCAATATCCACACGGGTGTGCCTGAATACATGCGCGCTGTGCCGGCTATGGGTCCGGGCGGCAAGCACCTGCTGGAAGACGCGAACGGCCGGGTGGAGCTGGTAGACGAGGCGCCGCGCTTCAAGGGAGTGGAGGGTGACTCACGCAACGGCGACGTCCTGCACCCCGAAGACGGGCGGAAGTATATAACCTACGGCGACCCGCGCCTGGTGAAAACAGCGCAGGAATTCGCGATAGAGCTGATGAAAGTATGGGAAGAGGGCGACAAGTACGGCGTGCAGTTCGCCTTTCCTAAATGCGACCTTCACGTGAGCAGGGAGGCGCTGGAGGACCCTGACGAAAGGGAAGTCTATGATTACGGCTGCCGGCTCGCCGCCAGGAACGGGTCCACTTATTTTATGTTCGACCGTGACGGCGCGGGCGCGACGCTGGCCCAGTGCTGCAGGCTGAAAGAAAAGGTCACGGACCCCTACCTGCTCAAGCATCCGGAGCATATCCGGTTCACAGGTTTTCAGAATGTCACCATTAACCTGCCGCAGGCCGCTTTTAAGGGTAAAAAAGACCTGCGCAGCACTTTGGCCGGCATCGATAAGGCCGTGGAATACGCCGTTAAGGCGCACCTGCAAAAGCAGGCCTACACTCAGACGCTGCTCGACACCGACGGCAGCCCGCTGCGGTCTCTCGGCATCCCCTCCGACGACGGAGCGCCATACGTGGACCTGAAAAAGGCCACCTATATATTCGGGCTGATAGGGCTCAATGAAGTGGTGCAGTACCTGACCGGACAGGAGCTGCATGAGAGCCGCGCGGCTTACGAGATGGGCCTGACGATCATAGACCATCTGCACCAGAATATCAACGCGCTTAAGGTTAAGCACGGCCTCAAGTTCACGCTCGAAGAGACGCCGGCCGAATCCGCCACGCAGAAACTGGCGAAGGGCGATCTCAGCCGGTATCCTGAATCCAGGAAAGTCGTGAAGGGCGATCTTGCCAGAGCGCCGTACTACACCAACTCGGTGCACCTGGCCCCTGGCGCCGGCGTTTCCATCATAGATCGCATAGAGCTGCAGTCCAAGTTCCACGATATGATAGAGTCCGGCTCTATCATACACGTCTATTGCGGGGAGAGCCAGATCCCGCCGGAATCAATAGCCGCCCTGGTGGAGCGGACCTACCGTAACACGCGGGCCTCGCAGCTCACGGTCTCGCCGGAATTCACGCACTGCAACAACTGCCATTCGAATTATTTCGGGTTCAAGGATCTGTGCGGAAAATGCGGCAGCGACAACGTCAGCAAGCGCACTAAGATCGTGGGCTATTTCAGCAACCTGGGCGGCTGGAACGATTCGCAGCTGGCGATAAGCCGCGCCAGAGAGGCGGTGGCCGACAGGTACGCCAGCTTTGCCCCGGGCGTGCCGTGGCTTTATGAGAAGGACCCCTCCAAGAAAGTGATGGTCTTCGGCAAGGACGGCTGCGGCATGTGCGACGACGCCAAACACAGTCTTCTTAGGGCCCTGAAAGCCAAAGGCCTGAACGTGCCGGTGGAGTTCTATGACCTGACTAAGCAGGAAAGCCGCATGGCGGCCGCCAGATACAATGTGCCGCTCGACCCCATTCCCACTGTCCTGGTGAAAAACAACGGCACCATGGACCGCTACGAGCTCGAATTCCGGCGCGGCAAACCGCTTCACCGCAAGGACACCGAATACGCCAGGATGGTGGAGGAAGCGTTCACGGTCAAAGTATAAGACGTAAATCGTAAGTAGTTTAGAGGCCTCTTGCTGCTTACGACTCACGATTCACGATTTACGCTCTAATTGAATATTAATGAAAATACGGGCGGTGCTGGATTTAAGCCTGATAGATTATCCCGGCAAGATTGCCGCGGTGGTATTCGTTCCCGGCTGCGATTTCTGGTGCCCCGCGTGCCATGCCAGGCCGATACTCGATGAGACCTCGCTTGTGGACGAAGAAGCCTTCCTGAAGCGCCTGGCGGGCCTTAAACAGTGGCTTAGCGGGGTGGTGGTTTGCGGAGGTGAGCCGACCGGGCAGGAAGGCCTTCTCCCGTTTCTGCGCCGGCTTAAGCTGGAAGGGCTGTCAGTGAAGCTGGACACCAACGGGGGCGCTCCGGATGTTTTAAACCGCCTGCTGAGCGAAGGGCTGGTTGATTACGCGGCGATGGACGTAAAGGCCCCGCGGAGCCTGTTCCCGGAGGTTTCGGGCGCGCCGGCTTCAGCCATGCGCGCAGTTGAGGAGAGCATCCGCGTCGTGGCGCGGTTCCCTGATCACGAATTCAGAACCACGGTGGTGCCGGTTCTGCGCGGAGAAGGGGGGATAAGCTTCCTGACTCCCTCAGAGATCCGCGACACGGCCAAAATGATAGCCGAGCTTACCGGCTCCGGCGGGCACAAATATTATCTGCAGAAGTTCGTTCCCAGAAAAGGCGGCCTGATCGATCCCCGGCTGGAGACCTTTCCGGAAACGCCGAGGGACCTGCTGGAAAGCATGAGGCGTGAAGCGGCTGAGTTTATGCTTAAATGCGCCATAAGGGGATAAAATCGTAAATTGCCTGGTAATTTACGAAAGGATTAAGGATAAAGACTAAAGGATGAGGGTATGAAAGAGACAAATATAAGCCAACTTGAAATTCAGGTGCAGAAAATGAATGAGGGCGCAGTGATGCCTGGCTACGCGCACGACGGGGACGCGGGCGTTGATCTTTATGCCGCGGCCGATCTGATCGTGCGGCCTGGAGAGAGAGCGCTGGTGCCCACGGGGCTGAAGATGGCTATTCCTTACGGCTACGAGGGCCAGGTGCGGCCTAAATCCGGCCTTGCGCTGAAGCACGGCCTCACAGTGCTGAACACTCCCGGTACCGTAGACGCTCCGTACCGGGGGGAAGTGGGGGTAATTGTCATAAATCACGATCCTAAGTCCGCGTACGAAGTGAAAAAAGGCGAAAAGATCGCTCAAATGGTCTTTAATAAGGTAGAGCGCGCTGTTTTCAGCGAGGTTTCCGCCCTGGAGGCCACTTCCCGGGGCGCGGGCGGCTATGGTAGTACCGGAAAGCGCTAGCGCGCCGGCTGCAATCGCGCTTATCCGTTGAAAAAATGGGGGGGGATACCATCTAAGGGTCAGCGCCCCCCGCCAGCCGCATTTTCGCCCTCAGCTTTTTCGTCTCCCCCCTCTATCGAACCCCGGTTTCTTTTCGTCTGCCCCACCATCAGACTAAAGGTGGCGGGGGTGTTTGATGCTAAATAAGCTTTTATGGGGTTTTGGGCCCGGCCCCGATCCCGCAATGGCCGCCATGCGTCTCCTCCTTTGGATATCATCCGCTTCATTATTTTCATTCAAAACAGCCAGGGATGCCTTCATGGTGTTTTTATAATCAGGCTGTTTTTGGCAGCTTTCAATCTCTTTGCCCCCACCGAAATAGCCAGATCAATTTCTTGCCAGATAGTGTTTTTGAAAGGGGGGTATCCTGATACCCTTATTTTCGGCCTGGGGCGTTCCAGCTGCGGCCTTGTTTTTGGGTTTATAAAAATATCCCCGGTTTCCAGGCTCGCACACCATCTAAGCCGGTGAGGCCTTTCATGGCTTTTTTGATCTGCCGGATTCCGCCTGTTTTAGGCTGCCATGCCGGGATTCCAGATTTCACAATTTCTTAAAATTTGCCTGATTTTTAAAATTTCAGGGCTCAATTTTTTCCAAAGGATCCAGTGCGTCCATGCCGGAGGACTGCTAGTTATGGAATACTATAATAAGTATTAAGAATGATAAAATAGCGCTTGTATTACATAGCTAAAGCGAAAATATCTATCTCTAATTGGAGGATGATGCCTGCTAGGAGACTTAGGTGTTTATGTTAACATAATATATATTATCGTACGCAGTGTAAACAAGCGTAAACGGATAGGGTGGCCAGGCGATTTTCGCGGTTTTTGCTCTTTGCCGCGCCGCGTGGAGACTGAATTATGGTTGCGGTTGGCTGCGGTGGCTGGTTTGGTTAACTGCTTCTGCGGCGGAGTGTAATGCGGTGGTTATTGGCCGGTGTTCCTGGTGAGCGCGCCTATGGGTCCGTAGATCTTTTCCAGCCCTTTTGGGGTTATCCGATAGGTTCGGTTTCTTTTGGTCCCGGAGGCCGCTGCCTTGCCGGCCTTTATCTCTTTGCTTAGGAGTCTGTCCAATCTGTCTGGCTGATAGCCGGAGCTCCTGAGGGCCTTGGACAGCGCTATCGCGCTCAGATCTTCGCTTTGGTTCAGGGCCCGGTTGGCCGCCAGCAATAGCAGCGCTGCGTCCGGGGCGCTGATCTCCGGAGATTTGAACCGAAGGCTTATCGCCCCGCCCTTAAGGGAGACTATCTTCTCCCAGAAGCTGTTTTCAGGCCCGCTCTCCGGCTTTTGAGCGCTGCTCTGCTGCGGCTTCGTTTCGGCCCTGAGCGCCGGCCTGTCGGTTTTTAGCCGCATGGCCTCCAGGAAGCAGGCTTTTTCGTTCTGTACGAAGTCGGCCGGCCCTTCAGCCTCGAACTCAGCGCCAGAGGGATCTTTTAGCCTTAATTTGTAGTTGTCCATAGTTTATGCCGCTGAAGCCGGCGGTTTATGTCATATATTCTAGCGCTTAGTTGTTTATATGTCAACATATGTCAATTATATGCCGCGCCTATGTCATCAACATGTTGGCAACCCTGTTGATAACCCTCTGACATGACAAAACAGTATATGGCATACTGCGCGCGCGCCGGCAGGCCCGAATGTTGAGGTTGCGGACCTTTAGAATTTGGCGGAAAGGCCCAGGGAGACCAATTTTATGGTGGTGTTCTCGTCGTAAAGGCTCAGGGGTTTGAAAAGGGCGTAGACGGCTTTGAAGCGCAGGCTGTTTCCCATCGGATAAACCACTTTTACATCCCATTCCCTGGCTATCTGGGTCGCCCCGTCACCGGCGTTCTGGGCCGCCCGGATCTTGACCAGGTCAAGTGAGACCGTCATTTTCTTAAATGGCATATCCAGCCCGACGTTGATGATATTCAGGCCGGAAACCCCGTTGGGCAGGCCGTTGACCGTGCCGGAGGTCTGGATGAGGCTGTAGAGCGTCGCGCCGGCTATCTCGCCGAAACCGTCGCGCTCAATGCCTTTGAATTTGTGGCCGAAACCGGGCAGAAAGGCTTTATCTTTATCGCTTACCGGTCCGGAATTACCGGAAGATTTGCCGAAAGCTATGCGCATTTTGGAGGTCCCGAAATACGCCACGTCCTGGCTCCAGCTGCCTTTCATTATATAAGCGTAGCCGGTGTAGTCGACCCGGCCTATGTTGTCAGGCTGCCTTGCGAGGCCTCTCTGGATGAGGATCTCGCCGTCGAAATTGAGTTTGCTGTGGCTCAGGAAATACCTTATGCCGGTCAGCTTCCTTAATCTGTAGATGGAATTATAGCCGGCCTCAGCCGCAACCGCTCCGCGCGGCTGCCCGGTTTCTTCCCAGAAATGGTAAAGGTGCCAGAGCCCTTCGCTGGACGGGTAATATACCCCCCCGCCTTTAATCCTGGTAACAACGGTGCCGGTGTACGGCCTGAAAAAGAATACCTCGCCTTTAAAGATCCTGAGTAATCGTTCGATCTCCAGGCGCGCGCCCGGCATGCCTATGCCGTCATCCGCCAGCGTTATCCCCTGGCCAAGCGTGAAGGCCTGACGGCCCAAGGTGGCCGTTATTTTCGGGTTCAGGAACTTGTAGACCCTGATATACGCTTCCTTTACGAACGGCGCCCCATTGGTATGCGGGTAGCGGCTTGCGGCCTCCTGGAATTGCGCCGAGGTTGCCGTGGTGGAGGAGTCGCCGCCGATGCCGAGGCTGTTCAGGACTATGCCGACGTCCATGGAGGAGTCGTTGGTTTTTTCCAGCTTGATGTCCTTGATGACGAAGCCCAGGGTGGCGTCTTCGCTATAGAAGGCCTGGCCCTGTCTATCAGTGCCCGTCAGAAGGTTGGTGTAATTAACCGCCTTGACGTCCACATTGGACGAAAGGTCCAGCTTGGTCGCGCGCGCAGGCGCGGGAAAAGCGAGGAGAGTGAGGAGGGCGGAATATAGAACGGGAGATAGCGTTTCGCGCCGGCGATTCATTGTTCAATTATATAAAATAAAAGGAGGGTTATACTTCTGCTATCCCCCCCTCTCTTTCAGTATTAAAAAACAAAACCCCGGCGCGCACGCCGGGGCTTTGTTTGACTAATAAGGCTGCGTTCTTTAGAAGTGCACGCCAGTGAATATGCCGAACGAGCGCCAGTCCATACCGGAGACATCGCTGCTGTTTGTGGCGTTGTGGTGTGTATTCCGGGCGTGGGGGAAGCCAGCATACCTGACGCCGAGGTCCACGCTGAGTTTATCCGTGGCTTTATAGTTCACGCCAGCGGAAAGCTCCCAGGTGAGGCCGCGGAAGTTCTGATCAGCGGTATCCACGATTACGCCATTCCGCGGAGTGACGTACTCGTACTTGGTCTGATAGTCGTCCGAGAGGTCGATGTACATGTCGCGGCC
>CAZPMW010000028.1:0-1653 GCA_964587805.1 uncultured Elusimicrobiaceae bacterium | reverse complement strand
GTACTTGGTCTGATATTCCTGCTTACCCCAGGCCATACCAACGCCAGCTCCGCCCATGTAGGAGAACTTGTCGTTTATCTTCATGGTTTTCTGGGCTTCCACCATCATGCGGAAGAAGCGGCGGGTGATATCGTAGTACTTGCTGACGTTGTTGATCTTGACCTGGGCATTCGGGCCGGCTATATAGCCCCAGCTCAGGCCTATGTCGGCAACGTTCTCAACGGGATAAAGAGCCCCGATCCGTACGCCGTAAGCGGAGTCTCCGGTGATCTTGTATGAGCCGAGTCCCCCGTCCTTTTTCATGTCGTGGAGCTGCTGATCCAGGCGGTTGTTGGCCGTTCCGACGGTGAACATATCCAGCTGGCCGAAGCCCTTAACGCTCTTAACGTCGAAAGCGCCGGCCGGTTTGCAGATGGCGAGCGCGAACACGCTGACTAACATTATTTTTACTAATTTCATTTATACTCCTCCTCTAGTTTGTCGTAAGCCCCCGTTTCCGGGGCTCAAGTTCCGTTCCATTTCTGGTCCGGTACCGCTCTTCCCGCCGCAGCTGTCACCAGCTTCCGGCAGACAGGGCCTGCCCCTTTCGGAGCTTACAGCCTTCAAGGAGAAGCGCCTTAAAACCGGCGCTCCGCTTCCCCCCTCCGGGACTACGCGGACCCCCCCGATTTACCTCGGAGAGGCTCCTCTACAGAGCAAGATAATGTTACAAAAAGTCCAAAACCATGTCAAGCTGTTCCCCGTCGTGGTTTCGCAGCGTTTGGGGGATTAAAAGCGCTCTTATGGTTTCGTCGCTGGGGCAGGGGAGGCGGGTGCTTTCGCCGCAGCCTGGGCCGGGGGCGGCTCCGGCATCAGCCTGGCTTTGGCTGCCGCGGCCCAGGAGGTTTCGGGATAGAGCAGAACTATCTTTTCATAGGCCGCTTTGGCCTCGGCCTGATTGTCGGACGCTTCCAGCGCGCTCGCGAGCGATAAATGGGCTTCCGGGGCCAGGAAGTGGTCCGGGTATGCGGACAGGAAATTTTTATACAGGGTCTGTGCGCCGGCCGGATCCCCAGCCGCCTCTTTAGCCTTGCCCTGGTCATAGAGTGCGAACGGCGTCAGGTCTTTGCGGCCCTTAGAGACCACTTTCGCGTATTCGTCAGCGGCCTCCGCGAACTTGCCCTGCCTGAACAGCAGGTCGCCCTTGCCGAGCACCGCGAAGCCCCAGGCGCTGGTCCGGGGATAATTGATTTCTACGGCGTCCAGCTGCTTTAAGGCTTCCGCGTAATTTCCGCTGAGGCCGGTCTGCTGAGCTATGAAAAGGCTTTTCCAGGCGGTTTCCCTGACCCCGGAATAGTGAAGCATCACCCAGAGGGAGAGGAGCGCGGCCCCGGCTAATATAACCAGTGACCCTATAACCGGGTCGCGGTGGGCTTTTATCCAGGTGAAGATTTTAGACATTTTGTCAGGGGCCTGGGTGCCGCCGCTTTGTATCCATGTAGAATCGGGCATAATTCTCCTGTGTATTTGAACTTAAATCTGGTGCCCCCGAGAGGAATCGAACCTCTATTTGGAGTTTAGGAAACTCTCGTCCTATCCGTTGAACGACGGGGGCCCTGGTCGCACCCCGCTCGCGCTGCATTGCGATCGGGGCGATTAACGCCGGGCTTTTAA
>CAZPMW010000027.1:16355-21615 GCA_964587805.1 uncultured Elusimicrobiaceae bacterium | reverse complement strand
AAGACAGAAAAATCATATCCCATGAGGGCAGGAAAAAGCTTTCCGCGGCCGCCTCAAGAGAATTTACCAGGACGATATTGGAAACCGGCCCGCGCGGGCGGATCTTCGACTCTCAGGGCGCACTTCTGGCTGAATCCATTACCACCTGGAAATGCAGCCTGTTCAAGAAGGAGTTCGATAACGCGCCAGGTGCGCTGAACTCGCTGGCGGCGGCGCTGGACATCCCCGCGGCAAAGCTTCTGGCTAAATATAAAAAAAGTAAAAACTTCGTCAGCGTAGAAAAGGATATTGACCGCGAACACGCCGACGCGGCAATGCTTCTGAATTTGAAAGGCGTGCTGCTTGAGGCCGAGCAGGACCGCTATTACCCTTCCGGAAATCTAGCCAGGAACATACTGGGCGTAGCGGCTTCCGACCGTGGCCTCACCGGCATAGAGCGGCTTTACAACGAAGCCCTTACAGGCCGGATGAGCCGCCGGGAGATCGTCAGGGACAACCGAGGAAAGAAAATATACCGCAATGAGACGGAAGATGAGGCCGCGCCGCAGGACCTGTACCTCACTCTGGACGCCAGTATCCAGTTCTTTGCGCAGGAGACCATTAAGAAATACGCGGAGAAGAACCGTTCTGACCTCGCCATGGTCATAGTTCAGGAGCCAGGAACCGGCAAGATCCGGGCCCTGGCCACCTATCCCGAAGACCTGGAGACGATCCCGCCCGTAGAATGGGTCTACGAGCCCGGCTCCACCTTTAAAGCCATAACCCTGGCCGCGGCGCTTGAGAAGGGCGTTGTCTCGGCTAAAGATACCTTCAACTGCGAAAACGGGGCATGGGCGCTGAATAGCGAGGTCACGATTCACGATCACGAGCCGGAAAAGATACTTACGCTCTCCGGAGTTATAGAGCGGTCATCGAATATCGGCACCGCTAAGATAGGCCTGAAGCTGGGGCTGAAACATTTTTACTCCTATATCCGGGCCTTCGGTTTCGGCACCCCTACCGGGCTGGGCTTCCCCGGAGAATCCCGCGGCATCCTGAAGCAGGCGGAACGATACAGAACAGTGGACCTCGCCGTAGGCTCATACGGCCACGGGATAGCCGCCACGCCCATACAGGTGGCAAACGCCTATTCCGCGCTGGCGAACGGGGGGGAACTGCTTGAAACGCGCCTCGTGGACCGCATCGCCGGCGCGGACGGCAAAACCACGTTCGAGAACAAAACGGAGGTTGTGAGGCGGGCCATCTCCCGCGATACGGCTGACGCCGTGAAAGAAATACTGGTCAAGGTGGTGGACGCAGGAACCGGCAAGAACGCGGCCATACCGGGCTATGCGATCGCAGGAAAAACAGGCACCTCCAAGAAGATAGATCCCAGGACCGGAAAATACGTATCAAATAAAAATGTCGCCTCCTTCTGCGGCTTTTTTCCCGCCGACAAGCCGCAATACACGATCCTTGTGATTCTCGATAACCCCAAATTGTTCTACTACGGCGGAGAGACCGCCGCCCCGGCTTTTCAGGAAATAGCTAAAAAGATCATCACACTGAAAGGCATCAAGCCCGACCGCATCCCGGTAGCATCCCGCGCCGCCTCCGTACCTGTAACGGACTAACCGCGGCTCTTAGGCATGTCGTTTATGCTGAGGCTGGCGCCGCCGGAGCGCTGATTTTTTTATTTTTAAGAGCTGGATTTGTTAAACTTATATATAATGAAAGAGCGCCGGGGACAGCGCGGCATATAACCGGCAAAGAGGATAAAATGGAAAAATACAGGAATCTCGGCGGAAACTCCGCTGTGGCGGCTTATGAGATCGCGAAGGACTCGGTGAAGATCGGCTTTACTTCGCACGCGGTTTATCTCTATACCAATCAGAGCGCTGGCAGCGGCAATATCAGCAGGATGAAGACACTTGCGCTGGCCGGAAAAGGACTGAGCACATTCATAGACGCGAATGTGAAAAAACTGTTTTCAAGAAAAGTCCGGTAAGCAGCGCGGCGGCACTGAGATGGAAAAGATCACGAAGGAAGCGCTGATCGCGCTCTACGGCCTGCGCCGGCATCCTGAAGGCGGCTATTTCAGTGAGACCTACAGGGCCTCCGGCAAGATAACCGCCACGGACCCGCCCGGCGCCATCTCAGGAACAAGGTGCTTTTCCACGGCTATTTACTTCCTGCTTCCCGGCGGTGACAGTTCGCGTTTGCACCGCATCAAATCAGACGAACTGTGGCATTTCTACCTTGGCGATCCGCTTACAATCGCCTGCATTTCCCCTGAAGGGGAGACTGAGCTGACCGTAATGGGCGGCGATGTCGAAGCCGGGCAGAAATTGCAGCATCTGGTTCCGGCAGGCCGGTGGTTTGGAGCTTACCACTCCGGCAAGGCGGACTTCTCGCTAGTCGGCTGCACCGTGGCCCCAGGCTTTGATTTTACTGATTTTGAACTCGCCTGGCGGGCTGAACTCCTACGGCAGTTCCCCGATTCCAAAAACCTTATAGAGAGACTTACGCAGCCGGATGGCAGAGGACAAGCATAAGCGGCCGGCAACAAATCAGCCGGACGACAATTAAACAACCGGGAAGGAAAAAAGGAAGGAAGAACTGAAAGACAAACTGGGGGAAACCCTGATCAGGCTGAAATTGATAACAAAAGAGCAGCTGGAGCAGGCTCTTGAAGCGCAAAAAAAAGATTCAAGGCCGCTGGGCGTTATATTGCTAGACAGGAAGCTTGTAAGCGTCGAAAAATTGCTGGAGGTCCTCGCCCTGCAAAAGCATGGCAAGGGCTTCTCCCTGCTCAATATTAAAATCCCTCAGGAAGTAATCAAACTTATTCCGGAAGCGCTTGCCCGGAGGTTTCTGGTAATCCCCGTTGAGCAAACCGGCAACATTCTGAAGGTGGTCATGGCCGACCCGAAAAATGTGGTCGCTATTGATACGCTCGCGAGCGTCACCGGCTGCCAGATAAAAGCGGTAAAAGGGGAAGGCGAGGAGATCTTCGCGGCCATCGTAAATCTTTACTACAGCCAAACCCATAAAAAAGACCACTCGCCGGAAATAATTAAGCCGGACGCGAATGATTTCGGGACCACCTTCAAGCAGGATGATCCGCCGGTGGTGAGATTTGTCGATTTTTTAATGCTGGATGCGATCGGCAAAAGAGCATCCGATATCCACCTGGAGCCGTCGGAAAAAGAGTGCGCCGCAAGATTCCGCATAGACGGGGTGCTGCATATCATGACGGCCCCGCCTTTCACGATGTACCCAGGGATCGTCAGCCGCATAAAGATCCTAAGCGGTCTGGATATCGCAGAGAGAAGGCTACCGCAGGACGGGAGGTGCCAGATCAGACTCGGACAAAAGGTTGTGGACATGCGCGTCTCCACCTTTCCGACCATCTACGGAGAGAAGATCGTCATGCGCCTGTTGGACAGCTCCAACAGGGTTCTGGGGCTTCAGGAATTAGACCTGGAGGCGCTGCAGCTCGTTAAGATCAAGGCCGCTTTGGAAAAAACCCAGGGCATTATTTTAATAACCGGCCCCACCGGCAGCGGGAAATCAACAACCCTTTACTCCGCCCTCTCTCATCTGAATGATCCGCAGAAGAATATCGTCACGGTGGAGGATCCGGTTGAATACCGCCTGAAAGGGATAAATCAGACGCAGGTCCAGCCGGAGATAGGCCTGACCTTCGCTAAATATCTCCGCCACATTCTTCGCCAGGACCCTAACATTATAATGATCGGGGAAATACGGGACCGTGAAACCGCCGAGATCGCCATTCGCGCCGCGCTTACAGGGCACCTGGTGCTCTCCTCTATCCATACCAATGACAGCGTCTCAACCTTAAACAGATTAATTGATATGGGAATAGAGCCATACCTGCTGCCGCCGTCTCTGCGCCTGATAGTGGCTCAGCGGCTTGTCCGGAAACTTTGCCCGAAATGCAAGACGCCGGCTCCGCCATCAGACCGCCTGCCGCCCGGAGCCAAAGCCTATATGGCTAAAGGCTGCCCATCCTGCAACGGAACCGGCTACTGGGGAAGGATCGGTATCTTTGAAGTATTAGAGGTCACGCCCGGCTTGAAAAGACTGATCTCTAAGGCGGCCAATTACGGCACCTTATTGGAAGAAGCAAGAAAAAACGGGCTGAAGAGTCTGTTTGACAGCGCCCTGGTCAGAGTGGCGGAAGGCGTCACGTCGCTGGAAGAAGTCTTGGGGATTGTAGACAATACCGATGAAAATTGATGAGCTGCTCCAATTGGCGGCGGAAAAAGGGGCGTCCGACATACATATAGCCGCAGGCACCCCTGTCTTTCTGCGAATTGATGGAGAGCTGTCCCAGCTGGAAAACTCTTCGCTGAGTCCGGAATCTTCAAAAGAGCTTTGCTATTCAATACTGACTGAAGCGCAGAAAAACAAACTTGAAAGCTTAAAGGAGCTTGATTTTTCCTACGGAATTTCCGGCGTCGGACGTTTCCGCGGAAATTACTACTATCAGAGAGGCTCCGTAGGCGCTACTTTCAGGATCATCTCCGATAAAATCCCGGATTTCGAGCGGTTGGGCCTGCCTGTTGAGACGATGCAAAGGCTTTGCTCCATGCCGCACGGGCTTGTCCTGATAACAGGCAGCACCGGCAGCGGGAAATCAACCACGCTGGCTTCAATGGTTGACCATATCAATGAAACCCGGAAATGCCATATCGTCACCATCGAAGACCCCATTGAGTACCTGTTCAAGCGCAAACAATCCTATATAAGACAGAGGGAAGTGGGCTCGGATACGATTTCTTACGACCAAGCCCTTATACACTCGCTGCGCCAGGATCCGGACGTGCTTCTGATCGGCGAGATCCGGGACCTGGAATCTGTAACTTCCACGCTGCGGCTGGCGGAATTGGGACGCATGGCTTTTTCAACCCTGCATTGCGGCGAAGCGGGCGAGGCCGTAAACCGCATTGTTGACATCTTCCCGGCTAATCACCAGCAGCAGATCCGCGTGCAGTTGTCTCTTACGCTGATGGGTGTAATTGCGCAGCGCCTTCTGCCCAGGGCCGGCGGGCCTGGCAGAGTGCTGGCCGCCGAAGTTATGATAGTAACCCCGGCCATCAGGAATCTGATCCGCGAAGGCAAGCCGCATGAAATAGCTTCTCACATTCAAATGGGCAGGCAATACGGGATGACAACAATGAATCATTCTCTGCTGGACCTTTGGCGCGAAAAGAAAATAACGCAGGAAACGGCCCTTAACGCCAGCACGAACCGG
>CAZPMW010000027.1:0-16345 GCA_964587805.1 uncultured Elusimicrobiaceae bacterium | reverse complement strand
ATGGATAAGGAGCATTAACTATGCCTGATTTTGCATACTTTTGCCGCGACGCTGAGGGGAAAGGCGTCAAGGGAACGGCCAACGCCTCATCTTCAGCGAATCTGGCCGCCGCTCTTAAAAGCCAGCGCTTAATTCCTATCTCTATTCGTGAGGTAAAGCCATGGCTGAACTTCAAGCGGCTCGGCAGTAATAAGGTCAGCCTGATAGAAATTGCTTTCTTTTTCCGGCAATTGGCTACCATGATCGGCGCGGGCATAACCATAAGCAGCACTTTGCAAGAGCTATCCTCCCAGATAAAAAGCCCGGCTCTTGCTGAAATCATCAAACAGTCGGTAAAAGATATTGAAAAAGGCGACAGCTTTTCCAGCTCTCTCTCCAGATTCCCGGATACTTTTCCAACGATGATAGTCGCGATGGTTAAGGCGGGTGAAGAAGGTGGCACCCTCTCTTATGTCTTAGAGCAGGTGTCGGCTTATCTGGAGGATAAAGTCGTTTTCCGCCGCGAGGTAAAAAGCGCCACCACCTACCCGCTGTTCATACTGTTTTTTTTCATTTGCGCCGTTGTTTTCATCACTCTGTTTCTGCTGCCGAAATTTAAAGACATCTTTGCCGGAATGGATATCCAGCTGCCTCTTATAACCAGGGTGGTCATGGGCGCCAGTTCCTTCCTGGTAACGAACATCCTTTACATCCTTGTGGTCGCTGTCAGCTCTTTTGCTTTTTGCTTGCGCTATTACAGCACGCAAGCCGGGCGGAGATTCTTTGACAAACTCAAGCTCCGGCTGCCGATATTCGGGGAAACCTCCAGGCTGGTTATATTCTCTTATTTTTCGCAGACTCTCGCCACGCTCGTTTCCGGCGGGATCCCGATAATGAGAAGCCTTAAGATCGTCGGGCCCGTTTTGGAAAACAGCCAGGTTGAGGACGCGCTTGAAAAAGTGCTGTCCGACGTGGAGAATGGAGACAGTATTTCGCATGGGATGGGCAAACACGACATCTTTCCCGCGCTGATGGTCCGGATGATACGGGTCGGAGAGCAAACCGGAAAGCTGGGGGAAATGCTGGTCAAGATCAGCAAATTCTACCGGGATGAGGCGATGGCAAGGACCAAAAGGCTTACCACAATGCTGGAGCCGGTGATGCTTGTAGGCATGGCCGCGATAGTCGGCATTGTAATAATCGCCATTTATCTTCCGATCTTTAAAATTGCCAGCGGGGCGAAGTAACCGGAGATTGTTGCGGATAGGCGGTAAATTAAAGTATAATTGTACCGGAATAAGTAAGCGAATAAGGAGATTAACATATGAAAAGAACGTTAAAAAACAGACAGGGCTTTACGATGATAGAGTTAATGGCGGTTGTGGTCATTATCGCAGTGCTGGCCATAGCCTCCGTACCAATTTATCAGGGAAATATAAAGAAGGCTATCAGAAGCGAAGCCATAGCTACGCTCGGCGCCATCCGCGCGGCGGAAAAGACTTACAAAGCAGAGAACAACACTTACCTTGTCGTCACCTCCAGCGATAACCTGGCGACGCTGGGCATTTCGGTCGAGGATGTACAGTATTTTGACGCCAGCTGCTACACGGTAGAGGTTGTCGCCGGCCCACCCGCGACTTTTATCGCCTACGCAAAGAACACGAACTCCTACACCGGGCTCGCGGGCGCACCGGCTAAAGCCAAGGTGACCTCTAACTGGGCCGCTAATTCTCCTGTAGCCACTATGGACCAGCAGGGCACAGTCGTAGAGTATCCCTAGAGTATTGACAGCGATATAAACGCGCATAAACAGAACCCGGCTTTTAACAACCCACCGGCTTGTTTGTGACGACAGTTCCGGCAGTTCCGCTGATTCGCGGGCTGCCGGAAACTTATCCTCTTAAAGAAATACCGGCACACCATGCGCAGCAAATACGAACGCCGCTCTGTCACCATGGATGCGGAAGGCCGCACGCGGCCGATAGCCGGCGCTTCAGCCTTTAAACCCGTCCGAAGAAGACCTCCTGCTGGATTTACGATATTTGAAATTCTCCTGGCCACAGTCATTCTGGCGATATGTATCATCGGGGGCGCGGCCTTTTTCTCCGCCAATAGGAAAAGTCTGGCTTACGCTTCCACCAAAGACCTCGCCACCTGGAGCGCCGTTTCCAGGATGGAAGAGCTAAAAAGCGCGGCCTATGCTTCATTGACTTCCGGCACAACGACACAGACTATCACCATCTCCGGCCGCAGCGTACAAAGGAGAACGACAATCCAGGCCGGCGTCTCCCTGTCAACCGTAACGGTGGAGATGGATTGGGGCGCCGGCACCTTCCCGGTTTCCATGACAACTTATATTTCCATAAAATAGCGAATGTGACTTTATGCGCGGCAAACAAAGATTTTTACCGGGGTTTACTCTGATAGAGCTGATGGCGGCCTGCGTGCTGGCCAGCATTGCCGTTCTAGGCATCGTCAGTCTGCTCTCTTTATCGTTTGCGGATTGGAAAACAAGCCGGGAGATAGCCTCGCTGCAGGAGGACCTTAACCAGACAAGCTACCTTATTAAAGGGGTTTTGGAGGAGGCCGGGTCCCAAAGCATTCCGGCAGGAAGTACTCCGGCAGGAAGCCGGATTCAGGCTGCCTGCGGCAGCTCCTGGCAGAAAGAATTTTATCAGTCCGGGAACCAGCTGATTTATAAAAATGATAAAACCGGCGCTACGGAAGTACTCATAGAAACCCTGCAATCCGTTCTATTCGTTCAGGGCACCAACAGCGTCACTGTCACGCTGGCCGTTGCGAGCGGAGCGCGCAATCTGACAAATACATTTTCAATTTATCTGAGAAACAAGGGCGGCGGCTGATCATGAGTTTTTTAAAAGATAGAAAAGGCTTTTTGCTGCCCATGGTCATTATCTATATGGTTGTGGCGCTTATGATAGGCAACGGGATCCTTCTGCTGGGCTCAATGCAGACAGCCAGCGCCTCAACAAGATTATACCGCGCGCAGGCGTTTTACCTGGCGGAAGCCGGGCTTAACTACGCGCGCTCCGAGCTGAAGCAGAACAGCGCCTGGGTGCCGGCCCTAAATCCATATACCCAAACCCTTGGCGCCGGCAGTTATAGAATTTACGTGGATAAGGTAACTTCGCCCACACAGATAACAATAGCTTCCACCGGCACGGTTAAAGGGACAACGGCATGCGCCGTTCTGACGCTTACCAAAAGCGGCGGAGTTTTTTCCCAGGGCATATTCGGCGGCTCCCAGATAGACATCAACGGCACTTCCGAGATCAGAGGCTATGACTCCCGAACCGGCGCATCGACCTCCGCCTATGTCGGCAGCGATTCAGCCATCGATATCTCGGCAGGCGGACACATATACGGGGATGTATCCGTTTCATCGGGCGGCGCGATAACCAATCCGGGCTCAGTTTCAGGTGATATAAGCACTAGCGCCGTCGCGCGCCCTCTGGAGCCGGTGACGATTCCCGCTGATCTGTTAAGTCTTCCCTACACCTCCTATGGAGCCCCCGGGCTTTCCGGCTCGTACACTCTCTCCGGAGGGAACTACAATACCAATGGCGGCGCTGTCATATCATCCGGAAGCTACCACTTTCGCTCGCTGACCTTCGCCGGGGTGCTTTCGCCGCTTAATATATCGGGCAATGTGCGGCTATACATAGAAGGAGCCTTTGCGGTGTATGGACTGCTTGCCGATGTACGGCTGTCTACCGGCAGCAAAGTTGCAATATATATGGGCGCAGCAAGCGGCACGGTTAACATCGGGGACATAGGCGGGATAAACTACAACAACAGCCCCTCGAATCTGGGAATATACGTCGCTTCAGACCTGGCTGTGAATATCGGAGGGGCCAGAATTAACGCCGCTATATACGCGCCTCTTTCCACAGTTAATCTCACCATCTCAGAGCTCCGGGGCGGAGTAGTCGCAGACAGGACCGTTTTGAACAACGGGCCTTTTGGCTTTTTACCTTCCAGGATATACAGCGATATCGCCCTTCAGGACATAAGTCCGCCAGGTGATCCGGGAGGCTCCGGGATTGCTTTTGTCAAATGGACGAAGCCGGGTTGGAAGATACAATGAGGGAGAATAGGAAATGAATTTTTTAGGAGCGCTGCTGGGAGAAACGTCCGGCCACGACTGCGTCGCGCTGGATATCGGCAGCTTATATGTAAAGCTTGGCGTGTTTAACCGCAGCGGAGGATTAAAGGCGATTGAGTTCTCCAGGCTGCCGGCTGATCCGGAGGCATTAGCGGCTTTGCTTGCCGGCTGGGTGGCCAAACACGGTCTTGAAGGGAAACCGGTTTACACCTGCATTTCAGACCCTAAGATAAGCATTCAGTACATGTCCTTTCCCGGGATAGCGAAAAGAGAATTGCCGGCGGCTGTGAAGATGGAGGCCGATCAGATTTTCGGGACTGATCTCGCGGGCATGGATTTTGACTTTTCATCCCTGAGCAGAAAAAAGAAAACGGAGAACCTTCTCTTTGTCGCCATACCCAGGAGCTTAAGTGAAAAAAGGATCGCCTTACTCAGCTCCGCCGGACTAAAGCCGCGGGGTCTGACGCTGGCCGGCATCGCCCTGGCCAACGGGTACCTGTCAGCCGGCAACGGGCGCAATCACTCCAGGCCGACGCTCCTGCTGGATATCGGACACTCCACAAGCAATCTGGCCATCATTCAGGGCAATGAGCTCTGTTTTGTACGTGATATTTTCTGGGGCATTGAAAACATGGCCGCCGAAATAGCGCCCGCAGCCGGCCTGGACGATTCGGGAGTGCTGGATAACATGGAAAAAGGGGAATACTCTCTGCTCGCTCCGCAAGGGGTTTTTAACGGCACGGTGAACAGTCTGATTGAAGAACTGCTGAAAACGATCACTTATTCCGGGGACATCTTAAAAGTCAGAGCGGAAAAGCTGGTGGTTACTGGCGGCGGCAGCAGGATTCCCTCTCTGCCGGAGCATCTTGCCGAGAGATTATTTCTTAAGCTTGAACCTTACCAGAGCTTAAAGAGCAGCGAGCTGGATCAGGCACAGCGGCAGCTGGACCCTTTTTGCGCGATAATTTCCGGGCTCTTTCACAGTCAGCCGTAAAACAGCTGCGCTAACGAAGCGCTAAAAACGGCAGAAGCATTCAGACGGCGAGAGGACGGTTGCGCCATGGACGCGAAGGCAAAATATGGTAGACATTAATCTTATCAGGCAGCGATATGTGCTGCCACTGCAAAGACAAGAAAAAAGAGAGCATTTTCTCGCTTTAACGGCTGTTGTTTTGCTGCTTCTGCTGGTTTCGTCAGCGACGATCGGCAGCATATATTCGTTCAACAAGATTGCTATCCGCAATTACTCCAGACAGGCTGAGAAAGCTGATTCGCTCCGGTCCGCCGCGTTTTTCCCGACACCTGAGGAACAAGCCCGCCTGGCGGCGTTGAGAAAAGCCGCCGCGTTCAGCGAAAAGCAGATACTCTTCGCCCCCAGGCTGGCCGCTCTGTCCGGGCTCACCCCGAAGGGAACTTACATCTCAAGCATACGCTTTAACGGAACTTCCGCAGCCCTCATAGGCCTTTGTCAGCCCGGGAAAGACGCAGGCGCCTCACTGGCTCTTTTCCTGAAGGGCTTGAACGAAAGCAGGGACTTCACACAGGGCGGTGGCAGGCTGGGGCTTGAAAGCTCTGCAGATAAAAGCGGCCTTTTAAGCTTCACTATCTCCGGAGCCTTAAAATGAAGATCCTTCCTTTACAGATGATTTTAAGAATTGTGGTGGCCTACTTCGCCATGATGATCGTTCTTTTTTTGATCTTTATTGTTCCGCAAAACAGAGAGGCCAAAGAACTAAAAGCGAAGCTTTCCGCTGATCCCGGATATCAGGCGACGCTAAACAAAGAGCAGATTGTCGCCCTGAGGAGCGCCCTGGAAAAAGCGGCTGCTTCCCTAGAAAGCGGGCCCCCTGCCGGAGAGAACTCCGTATCCACGAGGATATCCGGCCTGGCGGAACAAGCCGGCACAAAGGTGCATTCTGCCAGCCCTCTCAATGAGAGCCTGTATAAGATTATTTTTTCCGGGAGCTATACGCAGGTGCTGAAGTTCGTCCAGCTCCTGGAATCTGACCGCAGCCTGTTCCAGATAGAGCGGTTGAGCCTGGACAACGACGAGAACATCCAGCGCGGAGAGCTTGAGGCGCGCATGTATACGGATAAAGCGCCGCTGCGCGATGAAGCAGGGAAAGACCTGTTTTGGAAAGAAGCGGCCGATTTGCTGAAGAAGTTCGCGACGCTTAAGAAAAGTCCGCCCGCCCAGGCAAAAAGGGAGCTTATGCGCCCGGCGCTTTTAACGGCGGTGCTCTTTGACAATGAGGATTCTGTCGCGATATTTGATGGCAAGACATACCGCATAGGCGACAGCATTGAGGGGGGGGAAATAGTTGCCATGACAAGAAATCAGGTTATCATTCAGCGTGGCACTGCCAGGGATATCATCAATCTGGGAAGTATTTATATAAAAGGAGCTGGACAATGAAACTAAACAGAGCGTTATTTTTTTCAGCGTGTTTTTTGCTGCTTGGCAGCATTTTTGCGAGCGGGGCCACCGTGGCCGTCTCCTCTCCGACCGCATCGCACGCAGAGACTGGCAGGCTTGATGCCGCACAGAGCGCGGCCTCTCCGGCCGATTTGATCCCCGCGGCCGCGCTTAAAGCCGCAGGCAGTGACCCGGAGCAGCCTGCTGCCCAGGAGAAGCTGGTCAACCTCGATCTGAGAAATGTGGATATCGGCGATGTCCTGGCCCTGTTCTCCAAGAAATACAAATTCGATATTGTAGCCGGAAAAGAAGTTACGGGGAGAGTGACTATTTCTCTCTCCAACGCCCCGGTTGAGGAGGCCCTCCGCGCCATACTTGCGGTAAATGGCTTCGGCTGCATAAAATCCGGCAACCTGATAGTGGTGTCAACGCTGAAAAACCTCTCCCAGAAAGACAGTCAATTGATGCGCGACGCCATGACAACCAGAGTATTCACCCTGAATTACATATCCGCCGAAGAAGTAAAAAGAATCTCCGATAAATTTCTTTCTTCCATCGGCACCTCGGAAGTGGTAAGAAACTTTTCCACCGGCGGCTGGGAGATGAGCGGCGTTTCAAGCAGCCGGGGCGGCGGCGTCACGGCTATGGGAGAAAAGACGCGCAAGAAAAGCGGCCCGGAAGAGAACCCCAAAACCCTGCTGGTGACCGATTTAACGAATGTTATCGACAAAATCGCGGCGCTGATCAAGCAGGTGGATATAAAGCCGACCCAGATCCTGATCGACGCCATGATAGTCGAAATCGGTTCGGACTATATACGGGACATCGGAATCGAATGGAATCTCACCCAGACCCATCATGCCGCTGACGTCATGTATGGCTTTGCTACGCTGAAACCCGCGACTGAGGGGTTGACGGTTGATTACAGCAGATCTCATGTAACGGCAAAAGTCATGGCGCTGGAGCAGGCGGGGAATGCCGATATCCTTTCAAATCCGCGGATCATGACGCTGGACAACTATCCCGCCGTGATCATGGTCGGAGAGAAGTATCCTATCATGACCACCACGCTTACCAGCGACCCCTCTGGGAACGGAAAAGTTATAGCGACCGGCGCGCTTGACCATTATGAGCCGATAGGCATTATCCTGCGCGTTATTCCGCATTTAAATCCAGCGGGCGTGATAGAGCTGATCCTCCATCCGGAAGTAACCTCCCTGGGAGACCCCGTCTCTTCCGGCACCGGAGACGGCGCTTTGGTCCTGCCCAGGATCAACAGCCGGGAGACCGATACAATCGTCACCACTAAAGACGGACAGACCGTTGTTATCGGGGGCCTGCTGACCAAGAATATCAAGCAGGTCGTCCGCAAAATCCCGCTGCTGGGCGATATCCCTCTGCTCGGCTATTTCTTCAGGAGAACGGTCAAGGAATCGAAGAAGGTTGAGCTGATGATTTTCATCACTCCGCAAATCATCAACGACCCCGCGAATGCGGACAAGCTGCTTAAGGATAAGATCGCGCTGGTGAAATAACGGCCTGCGGTCTTTCAAAAAGACAGCCGGCATAGAAACAGCCCACGGCCCCTCTGCGGCGCCGTGGGCTGTTAGCCATGCGGCTTCCCGTCCGGATCATGCCCGCACTCATCCTTAGCCATTTTCAGGGGTGTTTTTTTTACGCTTAAATTTTCTATCATATAGCTAATATATATGCGGCTGAACACCAACATAGGCGCCCTGGCGGAAACGGTTAAAGGCAGGCTGGTCCAAGGGAAGGCGGACACTCCTTTTAACAGTTTTGAAACGGACACGCGCAAATGCACGGACGGCTGCTTCTTCTGGGCCCTAAAAGGGGAGGCGCATGACGCCCATAACTACCTGGCCCAGACTTTGTCAAAAGGGGTAAAAGGCTGGGTGGCGCAGGAGAGCAAGCTGGGTGCGCTGGCCGGGACTGGCCCGGAAGCCGTGGTCGGCGTGGACGACACCCTGAAGGCGCTGCATCGCCTGGCGGCCTGGCACCGCGGCCGCTTCGGCGTCCGGCTGACGGCGATCACAGGCTCCAACGGCAAAAGCACTACCAAGGAGATGCTCAGGGCCATCCTGGAAAGGTCCGGCCCTACCTGCTTTAACTCCGGCAATCTGAACAACCATTTCGGCCTGCCGCTCTCACTGCTGGAACTGGGCGAAGAGCATAAATTCGGGGTGTTCGAACTGGGGGCCTCCAAGCGCGGCGATATCCTTGAGATCGGCGCGCTGGCCAGGCCCTCGGTAGCGGTCATAACCAATATCGGCCCCTCTCATCTTCAGTATTTCGGGGATCTGGAGACAGTTTTTAAAACAAAGACCGAGCTCGTAGACTGCCTTGAACCGGGCGGCACGCTGATCTACAACTCTGACGACGCCTATCTGGAAACGCTTAAAAACAGGGATGTCAAAAAGCTGAGCTTCGGATACCGGAACGCGGACATTTCAATTTCCGTGGCAGGAAGCGGACTCGAGCTAAGCTATAAGGGCCGCACCGTACCTGTGGCGCTGCCCTGCGGCGTCAGGCACAATTATCTTAACGCCGCCGCCGCGGCAGCCGCGGCCATTGCCAACGGCCTCGACCTTGCGGAGACCAAGGCCGGGCTGGAATCCTTTACGCCTCCGCCCATGCGGATGCAAATAATGAAGATCAAAGGCTCAACGGTGGTACTGGACGCCTACAACGCTAATCCCTCATCCATGAGGTCGGCGCTTGAAACCGTCTCGGACGCAGGGTTCGTGAGGCCCTTATACCTGGCGCTTGGCGACATGAAGGAACTGGGCCTTCACTCTATGCGCTATCACTCTGAACTGGGAATTTATCTGGCCGGCCTTGGCGCTGAAAAGATCTTCCTCGCCGGGCCGGAGATGAAAGCCGCCGCCATGGAATTGGCGAAAACGGATGCGGGGACCAGAACGGTCTATGCCGGGTCTCCGCAGGACTGGGCCGGAGAACTGCGCGCCGCTATAGGCGCCGGGAAGGGAACCTTCCTGCTGAAGGCCTCGCGAGCGATGAAATTTGAGAAACTGGTGGACGGTCTCTAAGGAGCTTTCCGATGCTTTATTATGTGGCCCAATTCAGAGATATCTTCAGCCCGCTCAACGTCTTTCAGTATCTGACGTTCAGGATCGGCGGCGCTATAATGACTACGTTCTTGCTTAGCCTGCTGATAGGCCCCGGGCTGATAACCAGGCTTCGCGCCCTGAAGATCGGCCAGGTCCAGCGCACCAACGGGCCCAGAACCCATCTTTCAAAAGAAGGCACCACGACAATGGGCGGCCTGCTCATTTTTATAACCCTGATGCTTGGCACGCTGCTATGGGCGAGGCTGGACAACCGCTTCATACTCCTGCTCCTCTTCACCACGGTGACGCTGGCATTCACCGGCTGGATGGACGATTATATCAAGCTTGTTAAGAAAAGACCGGAGGGAGCCTCCTCCAAATTCAAATTCCTGTTCCAGATGTTCACGGCGATCGTTGTGGTCGGCTACCTTGCGGCCGATCCGCCAAACTCCGCCTACGCCACACGGCTCGCCATCCCGTATACAAAGGAGCTTTACCTGAACCTTGGTTTTCTATACGCGGCGCTGGCGATGTTCGCGATAATTGGCTCGTCCAACGCGGTAAACCTGACCGACGGCCTGGACGGCCTGGCCGCCGGCAGCATAGTGTTCGCCGCGCTCACCTTCGCCATCTTCGCCTACTCGGCCGGCAATTTGAAGCTGGCTTCCTATTTTAAGATTATCCATGTAGTTGGCGCCGGCGAGATCTCGGTTTTCCTGGCGGCGCTTATCGGCTCCTGCCTTGGATTTCTGTGGTTCAACGCCCACCCGGCGGAGGTTTTTATGGGCGATACCAGTTCCCTGTTCCTGGGCGGGGTGATCGGCGTTTCAGCCATAGCCATAAAGCAGGAATTGATCCTGCCGATAGCCGGCGGGATATTTCTTATTGAAACGCTGTCGGTCCTGCTGCAGATGAGCTCCTATAAGCTGCGCAACAAAAAAAGGATTTTTCTTATGGCGCCGATACATCATCATTTCGAGCTTAAAGGAATGGCCGAATCCAAGGTTACCGTGCGGTTCTGGATAGCCGGCATCATGCTGATGCTTGTGGCGCTGTCGGCGCTCAAGATAAGGTGACGACTCCTGGGCCCAGGCGCCCGGGGAGCCATGTTTAAGGGTTCGGCTGAACGACTATGGATTTTGCCAAAAGAAACCACCGCCCTGCCTACAGCATATTGAAGAGCAGGAACCTTAAACACATCAATTTTCCATTTTTATTTATAGTCCTGAGCCTGCTGGGCCTGGGGCTTGTCGCGCTTTACTCAGCCAGCTCGATCTTTGCCGTCAGCAAGGGCATGGATTCCCTCGCTTTTGTCAGGCGCCAGGCATTATGGATGGTGGCGGGCCTGTGCCTAACGGCCCTGGCTGCCCGGATAGACCTGGAAAGAACGCGCGTCCTGATAAAGCCGGCCGTCGCCCTGACCACCATCCTGCTCGCCGTCACGCTCTTCATGCCCGAGGTGGCGCACGTCAGGCGCTGGATAAAACTTGGCTTCATGAACCTGCAGATGAGCGAATTCGCCAAGATAGCCATGGTCCTGTACCTCGCGGATTTTTTTGACAGGAAACACAGCCGCATCGCCTCGGATTGGAAGCCGCTTATAACGCCCTGGGCCGTTACTGGCCTGATGCTCATCCTGATAGCGATGGAACCCGACCTTGGCACGCCAGCGCTGATGTTCGTAATAGCGCTTGCGTTATTTTTCGCCGCCGGGGTCCGCCTCCGGCACGTTTTGGCGCCTCTGGCCGTCATAATACCCGTTTTTATCATTGAGCTGTTCCGTCACCCTTATCGGATAGCCCGCATTAAGTATTTCCTTTCTCCGGGAACGCATACGGCTGACATCGGCTACCAGCTTAACCAGTCACTGCTGGCCGTAGGCTCAGGGGGATGGACCGGCAAAGGCCTTGGCGCCTCACAGATCAAGCTTATGTATCTCCCTGACCCGCACACGGATTTCATTTTTTCCGTAGTAGCTGAAGAGATGGGTTTTATCGGAAGCATGCTAATCGTCCTGCTTTTTCTGGCGCTCCTGATAAAAGGCGTGAGGATAGCCAGGAACGCGCAGACCCTTTACTCCACGCTGGCGGCGCTGGGCCTTACGCTTACTATTTCGTCGCAGGCTTTTTTCAATATAGCCATGACCATCGGCATGCTACCCACGAAGGGGATACCGCTGCCGTTCTTTTCATACGGCGGATCTTCCATTTTAAGCACTTTGATAGGGGTCGGGCTGATACTAAATGTCTCGGCCCACAGGAATTCCTCCGGATGAAAAACACTGACGGATCCAGACCGAAGCGCGTGCTGATAGCCTCGGGCGGCACCGGGGGGCATTTTTATCCGGGCCTGGCCCTGGCCAACGAACTCCGCGCCAGAGGCGGCTGGGAACCGTTGTTTTTGGTTAAGAAGAACGATATTTCTATCGGGGCGCTGCAGAAGGATTATTTCCCGTACGCAGAGATAGATATGGTTTCCCTGCCGCGCGGCTTTAACCCGTTCGCATACGCTTCCTTCTTCCGGAAGCTGGCGTCGTCCCTTCTCGCGTGCGCGCGAATACTGGCTGATTTCAGGCCGGTCTTTGTAGCCGGCACCGGCAGCTACGTATCTTTTCCCGCGGTAGCGGCCGCCGCGCTTAAAGGCGTGCCGTCCATGATACACGACTCAAACGCGGTCCTGGGCCTTGCGAACAGGCTTTCAGGCTGGTTCGCGGCAACAGTCGCGCTCGGCCTTCCTGTCAGGAATAACGCTTTTGAGGCCAAATCCACGCTCACCGGCACGCCGATCCGGGAGATCTTCTCCAAGCCGCTTCCAGCGTCACAGGCCCGTCTGCACTTCGCGCTCTCTCGCGGCGCTCCGGTGCTGCTTGCCTTCGGCGGAAGCCAGGGTTCGCGGGCAATAAACCTGGCCGTTTTTGACGCCGCGGTGACGCTGACCGCTGAACGCAGGCCCTTCCAGCTGTTGCATATTACAGGCAAAAGGGACCACGCGGAATTCCTGGATAAATACAGGTCGGCGGGCCTGGCCGCGCTGCCTGGCATAAAGGTGCTGGCCTATTGCGATGAGATGGACCGGGCCTATGCGGCTGCCGATATCGTTGTCTCCCGTTCCGGCGGGGGGACGATAAGCGAACTGGCGCACCTTAAAAAGCCTGCCGTCCTCATCCCGCTGCCCGGCTCGCCGGGAAATCATCAGAAAGCGAACGCCGAGGTGCTGGCCGGCCCCGGAGCGGCGATACTGCTGGAGGAAGGCCCCGGGTTCAGCGGCGAAATCTGCGGCGCTATCAGGCGCCTTCTTGAAGAGCCAGCCCGGCTGGAGACGATGAAGCTCTGCTTTTCGAAACTGGAACTTCCCGACCCGCTGCTGGCTGCAGTGAAGTTGCGGAAGATAATAGAAAAACACACAGGAGGCTGACAATTATGGATATCGACAAAGGTTCGGCGTGGGTGAAGTTCAATATCATGGAAAGTTTCATGCGCGACGTGTTCATCGGACTGGGCGTGCCGAAAAAAGAAGCGGCCATCTCTGCTGAAGTGCTTATCATGGCCGACAAGCTCGGCTTCGACTCGCACGGCATCTCGCGGATGAAGCCCATTTATTACGACCGCATCAAACAGGGCATACAGCTTCCGACCACAGCCTTGAAAATAGTCAGGGAGGCGCCGGCCGCCACCGTAATAGACGGAGGGAACGGGATGGGGCATGTAGTGGCCAGCAGGGCGATGGAGATCGCCATCAGGAAAGCGCGAAAATACGGCATAGCCATGACCGTCGTCCGCAACTCCACGCATTTCGGCATAGCGGGGTATTATTCCCTCATGGCGGTAAAGGCGGGCATGATAGGCATCACCGGCACCAACGCCCGGCCTTCTCTCGCGCCCACTTTCGGCACGGAGAACATGCTCGGCACCAATCCCCTTACGTTCGGCATGCCTACCGACGAAGCATTCCCTTTTCTGCTGGATTGCGCGACCTCCGTCATACAGAGGGGGAAAGTGGAGATATACGCGAAGCTCGGCAAAAAAATGACGCCAGGCTGGGTGATTGATAAGGACGGAGGCTCCAAAACCGACCCGGTCAAGGTGCTCAAAGACCTGGTGATGGGCACCGCGGCGCTGGTGCCGCTGGGCGGCATCGGAGAGGAGCTGGCCGGCTATAAGGGCTACGGCTACGCCACCGCGGTGGAGATACTCAGCGCGGCGCTGCAGCGCGGCGCTTACATGAAAATGCTTACCGGCATGAAGGACGGGAAAAAGATCCCGTACCCCCTCGGGCATTTCTTCATAGCGATCGATATCGCATCCTTTATCGATCTGAAGTCATTTAAGCGCATTTGCGGCTCCATACTGCGCGAGCTGCGCGCCTCCAAAAAAATGCCCGGTGCGAAGCGCATATTCACCGCCGGAGAAAAGGAACATCTGAATTGGCTGGCCCGCAAGAACAAGGGCGTGCCGATAAACAGGGAAACCCAGCGCGAGGTCATAACGATGCGCGATGAGCTGGGCCTTAAAAAATATAAATTCCGGTTCAGGATTTAGGGGGGCCAAAAGGCCCGGCGGGACCTGGGACCTCCGGGTATTGACATCGGTCAAACTGTGGTCTACAATATCACGGAAGATAAAGTCGTTGCGCCATATTGACCGCTTATAAGGAATTGTTATGAAAAAGACATCAGCACTGATACTGAAAGTTGCGATGCTGTCCGCGATGCTCCCGGGCATGCTTACGGCCGGGCCGACGCTCACGGCGCCTAAAAGCATATACGGCACAGACAACCGGCAGGATTACTTCGAAGCTTTCCCTTACATGCGTCAGCTTTCTGATTCCGTAGCCTCATTCTGGAAAGGCGAAAGCGTTGAAGCGGCCGGCGGCAGTTACCGGCTTAAGGCCGAAACCTTCGGAAAGAAAGCTAATCTTTGTCCCGGCGAAAAGTTCAGCGAACAGCCGGTGGGAGCATTCTGCTCAGGGTCGCTTGTGGGCGATGATCTGGTGATGACCGCCGGGCACTGCATCACAGACGAGTCGGATTGCGCGGACGCCAAAATAGTGTTCGGCTTCGCGGTTACAACCTCCGGCGGCAAGGCGCCGACCACTGTCCCGCAGAAGGATGTATATTCCTGCAAGAAGATAGTTACGCGCCGCCTGGAGGGAGATGGTCCTGACTACGCGCTGATACGGCTTGACAGAAAGGTTACGGGCCGCCGTCCGCTGGCTATCAGCAGGGGAAGCACGCTCCGGACCGGGAGCAAGGTTTTTGTCATAGGCTACCCGGTAGGCATACCGCTAAAAGTGTCCGGTGACGCTACGGTCAGGGACGTTTCCAAGCCCGGCTTTTTCGTGGCCAACCTGGACACCTTCGGCGGCAACTCCGGTTCGCCGGTCTTCAACGCCTCAAATAATCTGATAGAGGGCATTCTGGTCCGCGGAGACGAGGATTTCATACAGACGCCGGCGCAATGCACCACCATGGCCATGTATCCTCAGGACGGGGGCCGCGGCGAGGATGTTACCAAGGTCTCCTTGCTGGAATCTTTCATCGCCGGCAAGGAAGCGGCCGTTGAGACGGGCGCGGCGGAGGCCAAGCCAGTCTTTCAGGATATCGACGCTGGCGCTGTAAGCATCGACAATGCAGGCGCTAAACAGATCCTTGACGTTAGTTTCCAGTAACACACCGCCCGCAATATAAACAGAAGCGTGAGCCCCGGCCTTTCACAGAGCCGGGGCTCATGTTTTTAAAGGTCCTGCGGCACGAAGAGGCCTGCCTTCCGCGATGCGCCAGGGGGGCGGACGAAAAGCCCCGGCTGCTGTTTTCATCCTGTTCGGCAGAAGGCGCATAAAGTGATATAATTTATTTTCACACGGACGGAAAACACGGCGGATATCAGGAAACTGAACTTTATAGCGGGGAGCTTATTATGACCATGCAATCTCTACGCGGCTTCCGCGACATTCTGCCTCCTGAATCGGCCCTTTTCGCCCGGATGGAAGCCATGGCGCGCGAAGTGTTCGCGCTTTACGGCTACCGCGAGATCAGGCTTCCGACTATTGAATCTAAAGAGCTCTACGTTAAATCGACAGGCGACACTACCGATATAGTTGAAAAGGAGATGTACGCCTTTACCGATCAGGGCGGCAGAGAGGTCGCGGTGCGGCCCGAAGGGACTCCGGGCCTGGTTCGCGCCTATATAGAGCAGAACCTCAGCCAGAGCGGCAGGAACGCCAAGTATTTTTATATCGGCAGCATGTTCAGGGCCGAGCGGCCCCAGGCCGGGCGATACCGGGAATTTACGCAGATAGGCGCGGAATACATCGGCAATCCCTCTCCGTTCGCCGACGCCGAAATGATCATCATGCTGGTCAGGCTGCTTGAAAAAGCAGGCCTCCCCGGCCTCTCGGTGGAGATAAATTCACTCGGCTGCGCCGAGTGTCGCGCCAGCTACCGCGGCGTCCTTTTAAATTATCTGCAGAGCATAGCCGGCGAACTCTGCGGCGCCTGCAAGGGCCGCATAGAGCGCAACCCTTTGCGGGCGCTGGACTGCAAGGCGGACGGGCCGGCCCTGGCCGAAAAAGCCCCGAAGCTCTCCCTTTGCGCGCCCTGCGTGGAACATTTCAGCCGGATTCAGGCGCTCTTAAAAGCCTCCGATATCGGTGTACGCGTCAATCCCAACATGGTGCGCGGGCTGGATTACTATACCCGCACGGTTTTTGAAGTGAAGACCGGGGCGCTGGGCAGCC
>CAZPMW010000026.1:766-21700 GCA_964587805.1 uncultured Elusimicrobiaceae bacterium | reverse complement strand
CTGCTGGCAGCGCTGGCCCGCCCGGATGAGAAACGATTGACCTCGGCCGCGAAGGGGGCGCTCAGGCACGGACATACGTCAGGCGCTGACTTCTGCGCCGGGCTGATCTATGGCTGCGAGGCCGCCTTGCGCGCAGTATAGGCGGTCGTAGAGGAGATAAGTTCAGATGTTCATCAAATCGCTGGTCAAGAAGGGCGTTTATCATGACTCGGTGTCGCTTATGAAAGCGGCGAAAGAGCTTAACGGCCTGAGCGGGATAACGGATTGCGCCGTAGTGATGGCTACCAGGGAAAATAAAAGCATCCTGAAGAATTCAGGCCTCTACACAAAGGAGCTTGAGCGCTCCGGTGATAACGCCCTTGTGATAACCGTAAAGGCCAAGGACCCCGCGGCCGCCAGGCGCGGCCTGAATCTGGCGGAGGAAATACTCAGCCGCAAAAGCCCCCCCTCCGGGCCCGGGGCCTCCGGGAGCGCGAAGGCTAAAGGAATAGACAACGCCCTCGGTATGCTGGGCGGGGCGAATATGGCCCTTGTTTCCGTGGCCGGGCGCTTCGCCGGCAGCGTCGCCATGGATTGTCTTGAGCGCGGCATGAACGTGATGCTGTTCTCCGACAATATCCCGCTTGAAACCGAGATAGAACTGAAAAAAACAGCTTTAAAGAAGGGCCTGCTGGTTATGGGCCCTGACTGCGGCACCGCCATTATCAACGGCGTGCCGCTGGCTTTCGCCAACGCGGTCAGCAGAGGGCCGATAGGCATAGTGGCGGCCTCCGGGACCGGGCTCCAGGAGGTCTCCGCCCTGATCTCCAATGAAGGTTCCGGCGTCTCCCAGGCCATCGGCACCGGCTCGCGGGATATTAAACAGGAAGTCGGAGCGCTGACGCTCATACAGGGGCTGAAAGCGCTTGCTGAAGATAAAAACACCGCGCTTATCGTGATAATATCCAAGCCGCCGCATCCCGGAGTGCTGGCAAAGATCCTGCGCGAGGCCGGTAAAATTAAAAAGCCCGTGGTTTCCATTATGCTCGGCGGGGACGCCAGACTGCCGGGGAAAAAGGATTTCTATCCCGCGCGCACGCTTGAGGAAGCCGCGCTTAAGGCCGTCTGTCTGGCGCGGGACGGAAACGCGCGCAGGGCCAAGGAAAGGCTGTTTGATATAAACACGGAAGCGCTGAAGGCCGCGGCGGCGGCAGCCGGAAATAAAACCCGGAAGCAAAAATATCTGCGCGGTCTGTTCAGCGGCGGGACTTTTGTGAGCGAGGCCCAGGTAATCCTAAAAGATATGATCGGCCCGCTATGGTCCAACGCGCCTCTGAACGGGAGATACAGGCTTTCCGACTCGCTCAGGCTTAAGGAAAACTCAGTTATAGACATGGGTGAAGATGAATTTACCGTCGGCCGTCCGCATCCGATGATAGATTTCACGCTGAGGAATAAGCTGATAGTTTCCGAAGCGGCTAAGCCGGAGACGGCTGTGCTGCTTCTGGATGTCGTCCTCGGTTACGGTTCCAATATGACTCCGCTTGAGGATATTTTGCCTTCCATCCGGGCGGCATTCAGGACCAACAAGTCCCTTTCGATCGCCGCCTCGGTAACCGGCACCGAAGCCGACCCGCAAGTCCGCTCTGTGGTTGTAGACGGCCTGAGGAAGGCCGGCGTTCTGGTTATGCCTTCCAACGCCGCCGCCTGCAGGCTGGCCGGGGAGATAATCAGGAGAGTCAGGAGCAAGCCGTAAATAGCGAGACGTGAGTAGTAAGTCGTGAATCGTAAGTAGTGAGCAGTCTGGCTAACACGACATTTTCTTGCCGCTGACCATTTACAACTTGCGGCTTACTATTTACGCCCTTCTTTAACACCGCTCGCGCTTTCTGCCAGGGAATAAAACTTATGAAGCTATTCACATCAGAGTTGAAGGTCATAAATATCGGCCTGGAATCATTCCGGCGCAGCCTCGACGAAAGAGGCGTGAAGGCCGTACAGGTTGAATTCAGGCCGCCTCTGAGCGCGGACCGCGAGCTGATGAAAAAGATCCGGGCCGGCTCCGCGAAGATCGCGGCGGCCAATAAAAAAGCGCTTGGCCGGATACTGAGCTCAAGACCGGCGCTCGTCGGGCTGGATCAGGCGATAAACGCTGTCCCGGGCATGAGGAAGGACCTCATTCTTCACGCGGGGCCTGCCGTAACCTGGGAGGATATGTGCGGCCCGATGCGCGGCGCGGTGATCGGGGCTTTGATCTACGAGGGCCTCGCTGACGGAGCGAAGAGCGCGGAAAAAATGGCCGCATCCGGCAAAATAAAATTTTCCCCCTGCCATGAACATTCATGCGTGGGGCCTATGGCCGGGATAATCTCTGCCTCCATGCCTGTTTATATCGTGAGGAATGAGGCATACGGCAACTGCGCTTATACCACCATGAACGAGGGCCTTGGCAAGGTACTGCGCTACGGCGCCTATTCGCCGGAGGTAGTGGAGCGGCTGAAATGGATGGAGCTCGTAATGTATCCTGCGCTTAAGCGCGCTGTCGAGCTCCTGGGACGCGTAGATCTTAAGGCCATAACCGCGCAGGCGCTGCATATGGGCGACGAGGTCCACAACCGAAACCGCGCCGGCACCTCTCTTTTCTTCAGGGCGCTGGCGCCCGCGGTGATCCGGACCTCTCAGGACTCCGGGCAGGCGGCGGAGGTGCTGGAATTTATCAACAGGAACGATCATTCCTTCCTGAACCTTTCCATGGCGCTGAGCAAGGCGTGCCTGGACGCCGCCAGGAATATCAGGTATTCCAGCGTGGTCGTGGTTATGGCGCGCAATGGCACCGAATTCGGCGTGCAGCTGGCCGGCACCGGAGGAAAATGGTTCACCGGTCCAGCCCCTGTGCCGGACGCCCTCTTCTTCGCCGGCTATACTAAGAAGGACGCTAACCCCGATATCGGCGATTCCGCTATCACTGAGACGAACGGGCTTGGCGGCTTTGCCATAGCGGCCGCGCCGGCCATCGTGCAGTTCGTGGGAGGCCGCGCGGCGGACGCGGTAAACTATACGCTGGCGATGTATGAGATCACGGCCGGCGAGAATAATGTCTACCAGATCCCGTATCTGGATTTCCGGGGGACGCCTACCGGGATAGATGTCATCAAAGTAGTGGAAAAAGGGATCCTGCCGTTTATTGATACTGGCGTCGCTCATAGGAAGCCGGGGATCGGGCAGGTGGGCGCGGGAGTGCTGAGCGCTCCCCCGGAGCCCTTCGTAAAAGCTTTCGAGTATTTCGCCAGGAACCTGAAGTAAAACAGGCGGATGATTGTTCAGCGCACGGTTCGCGGGTCCTGTCAGGGGCCCGGAACGCGGAACCGGCGTCTAGGCTATGCCTGTGCCGTATCAAGCGCTATGCGCCTCAGACGGCCGTCCACACCGTGCGCGCGCCTCCGTTCCTCGGGCGGGAACCTCTCCGGGAACACACGACAGGTTAGCGTAGTCGATCCCGCGCTTCGTATGCTCGGCTTCCGGACGGTTCCGCTTATCCGGTTCCCCCTGCCACCCGCTCCATTATTCCATTTCTGAAATTGCCATTTCTCCGGAAAAATAGTATGATTATCATGAAGGTGGCTGTAGTTCGGCCGCTTTTTTTTATCAAAGCGGGTGATGTATTCCATGCAAAAAGAGCTTATAGAGAAAGAGAGCGAGCCGTTGCTGGCGGAAAGCGGGTTCGAGCTGGTGGACCTCAAGGTGTCCAGGCTGGGGCCCAAGCTGCTGCTCCAGTTCTTTATCGACCGGCCGGGGGGCGGGCTTACTCTGGACGATTGCGGCCTGATGAGCGAAAAACTGGGGTCCTATATGGACATGAATAATGTGCTCAAAGGGGCCGGTTATATACTTGAAATCTCTTCCCCAGGAGTGGACCGCGTGCTCAGGAAGGAAAAGGATTTCCTCAAGTTCAAAGGCAGCCGGATCAAAGTCAAGCTTAAAAAGCCGGTTAACAACGCCAGGGTGTACTACGGCGAGCTGCTGGGTTTCGATGGCGGAGCGGTGATTTTAAGCGGCGGTCTTAAATTCGATCTTGGGGATATCGACGAAGCGAGGCTTAATCCCTGCGACGAAGACATACTTAAAAAACACTAGGCTATGCCTGTGCTGTTTTAGACCTATGGTCATGCCGTATCTAGAGCTATGCTCTTTAGACGGCCAGGGCCTATAGCCGGCAGACAGCCTGACATTAAGGAGCGGGACAAACGATATGAACCAGGACAATACTTCCAAAAACAAAACCGAGCTTATCATGGCGCTGGAGCAGCTTGAGCGCGAGAAGAATATAAAGCGCGACGACGTTTTTAAGACCATCACCGACGCGCTTGTGTCGGCCCTGCGCAAATATTTCGGCAAGACGTCGCAGCTCGCCGCCACCATCGACCCCGACACCGGAGAGATGTGCGGCTATCTGGTTAAAAAAGTAGTGAAAGAGGTTTTCACTTCCGAGATAGAGATCACGCTGGAAGACGCCGTTAAATTCGAGCCTTCGGCCAAGCTCGACGAGGAAGTCAATATCCCAGTGGATATACAGGACTTTTCACGCATCGCGGCCCAGACCGCCAAGCAGGTGCTCATTCAGAAAATACGCGAGATAGAAAAGGTTAAGCTTTTCGACGAGTTCAAGCCACGCGAAGGAGAGATCGTGACCGGCCTGGTGCATCATATCGCCGGCCGGGACATCTTCGTGGACCTTGGAAAGACCGAAGCTATCCTGCCGTACTCGGAGCAGATCCGTCGCGAGCATTACGCCATGAACCAGCGCGTGCGCGCCATAATCCACCGCGTTGATAAAGAAAACAAGGGCCTCCAGATCGTTCTGTCGCGCGCTTCCGTTAATTTCCTTAAAGGGCTTTTCGAGGCAGAGGTTCCGGAGATCGCGGAGAAGGTGGTGGAGATCACTGACGTGGTGCGCGATCCCGGCTTCAGGTCCAAAGTGGTGGTCAAAAGCAGTTCTTCAAAAGTGGACCCGGTAGGGGCCTGCGTCGGAATACGCGGCTCCCGCATCCGGGTTATTATGTCCGAGCTGGCCAACGAAAAGATAGATCTAATTCCGTTCACCGAAGAGCCGCTGCATATGCTGGCCAAATCTTTTTCCCCGGCCGCCGTGCTCTCGGTCAAGGTTATAGACAAGGCGTCTAAAAAGGCCCTGATCATAGTGCCCGACGACCAGCTGGCAATCGCCATAGGCCGTGAGGGGCAGAACATAAGGCTGGTATCAAGGCTGACCGGCTGGGACCTTGAGGTGAAATCAGAAGGGCAGAAGGTGGAGGAGGCTAAAAAAAGCAACGATATAGCTCTGCAGGACCTGCTTAAAGTTGACGGGATCGGGGCTAAAGTCGCCGATACCCTGCTCAAGCTCGGTATGAGCGATATCCGCAAGTTGGCCGGATTTTCGGCCGAGGACCTGTGCGCGCTTGAAGGCATAGGTGAGAAGACCGCCCAGAAGATGATAGCCGGAGCCAAGAAATTCCTTGAGGAAAATCCGGGCTACGGCAGCAAAACGGCCGTCGCGGCCGCGCCTAAGGATTTGGAGACCAAAGAGGTACAAGAAAATGACCCCAAAGAAACCGAAGCCAAGTGAAGATTTAGATAAAAAAAAGAAAACAGCGCCCGCAGCCGGCGCCTCAAAAAAAGCGGCGCCTAAGACCGTTAAAAAAGCGCCTGTAAAAAAATCTCAGGCGGCAGGCGTAAAAAAGGCGAAGCCGGAGGAAGCCCCGGTTGAGCCGCCCAAAACAGAGGTGAAGCTGCCTCCGAAGCGCCTCATAATTTCCGTATCCCGGCCCGAGGGCTATGTCCCCCCCGCTCCGCCTCCGCCTCCGCCCGCGCCGGTTGAAGAGAAGCCGAAAGCGGCGCCGGTCGCGCCAGCCGCTCCGGCTGTTATCGCCGCGCCGGTTGCGCCAGCTTCGCCCGCAGTTCCGGCCGCCAAGGCCGCACCCGTCGCGCCGATAGCGCCGGCTACGCCCGCGGCTCCCCGCGCCCCCCAGCCGCCTGCAAAGTCAGACATTCCGCCTTCAGGTTCAGTATACCGGCCCGGCGCTTCCGCCCAGCCTCATAAATCTTCCGCGGCCCGCTCTACAAGGTCCTACGCTCCGGCTCATAAACCGGCCGCGCCGCAGGCTCCGGCCGCGCCGGCCAGGCCTGCTGTTCCGCTGACAGCGGCGGCGTCCGGTCAGCCCTCCACGGATACTCCGGCGGAGCCCAAAAGCCTTCAGAAATTGCAGGTTTCTACACAGGTGGTCGTTCGCGAGCTGGCGGAAAAGATGGGCATCCGGCCCATCGACTACATAAAGAAACTGATGAGCATGGGCGTGTTCGCCACTATCAATCAGCGCCTGGATCCTGATGTCGCCACGCTTGTCGCGGTGGATTACGGGTTCGATCTGGAGATAGTCCCCATCTTCGACGAAGAAGTAGCTGAGGTCGAGGAAGCTGACAAACCGGAAAACCTTAAGCCGCGCAGCCCCATCGTCACCATAATGGGACATGTCGACCACGGTAAAACAACGCTTCTGGACGCCTTGCGGGAGTCCAACGTCGTAGACTCCGAGGCCGGGCAGATAACCCAGCATATCGGCGCCTACATGGTAGAGACCCACAGGGGCAAAATTACCATACTGGACACTCCTGGCCATGAGGCCTTCACAGCCATGCGCGCCCACGGCGTAAAAATAACCGACATAGTAGTGCTGGTCGTTTCGGCCGTCGACGGGGTGATGCCGCAGACGCTGGAGGCGATCAACCACGCTAAGGCCGCCGGCGTTCCCATAATCGTGGCGATCAACAAAATGGACCTCCCTACGGCCAATCCGCAGGACATCAAGCAGCGCCTGGCCAATATCGGACTGAATCCGGAAGACTGGGGCGGCAGCACGGTTATGGTTGAGATCTCCGCCAAGAAGCGCACGAACCTGGACAAGCTCCTTGAGCTGGTAAGCATACAGGCGGAAATGATGGAGCTTAAGGCCGACCCCTGCAAGATGGGCTCCGGTATAGTAATAGAGGCCAGGCTCGACTCCAGAAAGGGCGTTGTCGCCACCGTGATAGCCGAGAGCGGGATCATCAAAGTTGGCGACCCGTTCGTGGTCGGCACCTCGCATGGCAAGGTGCGCGCTCTGGCTAATGACCGGGGCGAACGGATAACCCAGATCGGGCCGAGCGAGCCGGCTGAGCTCCTGGGCATAGGCGGCCAGCTTCCGCACGCGGGAGATGTCTTCAAGATCTACGCGACCGAAAAGGAAGCCCGGCATGTGGCGGAAAAAAGAAAGCTTCACAAGCGCGAGGAATCGCTGATACACCAGAAGCACGTCAGTCTCCTGTCGCTGAAATCGCAGGTGGACCAGAAGCTGCTGAAGAACCTTAACGTCGTGCTGAAGACGGACGTGTTCGGTTCCCTGCAGGCTATCAAAGATTCACTGGAAAAGCTGAGCAACCACGAAGTGGCTATCCGCATTCTGCATTCCGGAGTCGGGAATCTGAATGAATCGGATGTGCTGCTGGCCAAAGCTTCCGATGCTGTAATCTTCGGTTTCCACGTAGAGGCCGAACTTAAGGTGCGGGAGGAGGCGAAGGCTTCCGGAGTGGAGATCAGGACCTACAAGATCATCTACGACCTTATCGAGGACGTAAAAGCCGCGATGAGCGGCCTCCTTGAGCCGGAGATAATCGAAACCGTCACCGGCCGGGCCGAGATCCAGCAGATCTTCGACCTGAGCTCCGGAAAAGTGGCCGGCTCCCTTATCAAAGAAGGCAAGATGACGCGCAACCAGGCGATAAGGATCGTCCGCGGCACTCTCGCGGTAGGCACCGGCAAGATAGCCGGCCTCAAGCGCTTCAAGGAAGACGTGAAAGAAGTTGAGAAGGGCCTTGAGTGCGGCATCCTGATAGAGGGATTCGGCGCCTACCACATCGGAGATATTGTAGAAGCTATCGCCACGGAAGAGAAAACAAGAAGGATCGGATATGGCTAAACCTGTCAGAACCGACCGCCTGAAAGAGCTTTTCCTGCGGGAGATCAGCCTGGTGCTGAGGGACGTTCACGGGCTGAATACCCGGGGCATAGTGACGCTGACCGGCGTGGAGCTGGTGGACGACAGCAAGATGCTGCACGTATACTTTTCCGTATTCGGCAGCCAGAGCGAGAGGGACTGGAACGGCGCCCTGCTTACCAGGTCCATCCACCTCATCCGGGCCGCTCTTAAAAGCCGCCTCCGGCTCAGAACGATCCCGGCGATTATTTTCAAATACGATTCCACCCCGGAAGCCGCCGCCAGGATGGAGAGCGTTTTCGACAAGATAAAGGCCGAGAAGAAAGATGAAAATACCGGATCTTGAGCGGGAATTTAAAAAACTCGAAAACATCATAGCGGACGGCGAGAGCTTTTTCCTCGCCGGACATTTGAATCCTGACGGCGATACGCTCGGCAGCATGCTGGCCATCTCTTCGGTGCTTAAGCGCCTGGGTAAGAAGGTGTGGCTTTTTTCTAACGATCCCGTGCCTGGGAATCTGAGCTTTCTGCCGCACGCCTCAAGCATCAAAACCGGGCGTCTGCCGGTAAAACAATGTTTTGACGCGGCTATACTGCTGGAATGCTCCACCCCGAAGCGCGGTGGGGATCTGACCTCCGTGCTGAAGCGCTCCGGCAAGCTGGTAAACATCGATCACCATAAGACCTCTGAACTGTACGGTGACGTGAATATCCTCGACCCCCATTCCTCTTCAACGGCTGAGATCGTTTATCGTTTTTTTTACAGCATGAACGTGAGCATCACGAAAACCGAGGCCGCCTGCCTTTATGTAGGCATAGCGACTGATACCGGCCGCTTCCATTTCCCGGCAACCCGCCCCAGCACTCTCGCGGTAGCCTCACATCTGCTAGGCACAGGCTTCAAATTTTCGCGGATCAACGACCTTCTCTATTCCACCAAGTCCCTTATGGCCCTTAAGGTTCTGGGCAGGGGCCTGGACAGCCTGGAACTGCTGTCCGGCGGCCGGCTGGCGGTCATGTGCCTGAAAAGTTCCGATTTCAGCGATTTCGGCGCGTCTCCTGAGCATACCGAAAATATTATTAACTACGGCATGATGGTGCCAGGCGTTAAGGCCGCCGCCCTGTTCCGGGAGGAGGCTGGCCGGCTGAGCGTCACCTTCCGTTCTAAAGGCAGCGTGGATGTCAGTCTTCTGGCAAAAAAGTTCGGCGGCGGAGGGCATAAGAACGCAGCCGGCTGCAAGATGAACGCCGGCATGGCGGAAGGCAGAAAAAAAGTCCTGGCCGGCATGCAGGCTCTGCTGGGTTAGGGTGTGACAAGATCTGGTCAGAATATGAAACTCATCGCCCCAACGCTCTCAGGTATCTTGCTTTTTGACAAGCCGAAGGGCATCACTTCCCACGATGCAGTCGACCTGGTGCGCCGCCGTCTCAATTTCAAAAAGATAGGGCATACCGGCACGTTGGACCCCATGGCCACCGGACTGCTGGTCATGCTGCTTGGTCCCGCCGCCAAATACCAGTCCAGGCTTCAGGGCTGCGCCAAGGTGTACAGCGGAGAGATAACGCTGGGCGTGGAGACGGATACCTGGGATGCCGCCGGTAAGGTGCTTAAGGAAGCGCCGGTGGCGGGCATTTCCCAGGAGAAGATAAAAAGCATTATCGGTTTCTTTACCGGAAAGGTGGTCCAGCAGGTGCCTTCATTCTCAGCTGTCAGGTACAAGGGCACGCACCTGTATAAGCTGGCCCGAAAAAACAGCGCTGTGCCAGCGATACGCCGCGAAGTGAATATCAAGTGGAACGCTTACTCTTTCAAAAAGCCCTGCCTGAGCTTCGAGGTGGAATGCTCCGGCGGCACCTATGTGCGCTCTATAGCTTACGAGATCGGCCGCATGCTGGGGACCGGCGGGCATCTGAGCGGGCTGCGGCGCATGAGCGTCAACCGCTGGAAGGTCGCTGACGCGATCGACCGGGAGACGCTGCATAAAATTCCGCTTGAAGCTCTTAAAGCCAGGCTGCTTGAAGTCCCGCAGGACCTTAAAAACCTTTAAACCAAGGATGCCCAACTACCTCACTATCGGCACTTATGACGGCGTGCACCTTGGCCACCGCAAGATCATAGGGGCGCTTATCCGCGAGTCGCTCAAGCTCGGATTTAACAGCGCGCTGGCCTATTTCCCCTCGCCGCCCAAGTTCTTTTTTTCCGGAGAAACCGAAAATTGTCTTATCACCCTGCCCGGTGAGCGCGAGGAGCTTATCCGCGGCCAGGGCGTAGGTAAAATCAGCTCCCTACCCTTCGGCTCCGCGCTGGCGAAGATGAGCGCGGAAACATTTTTCGGCTCCGTAATACTGAGAAAACATCACGCGGGCGGTTTGTGCGTCGGCCGGGATTTTGCCGTCGGCAAAGGCCGCCTCGGGAATCTTGATTTCCTCCGCGGGCGCTGCGCCGGGTCCGGCGTCCGTTTTAAAGCGATGGCCTTCGTCACTTTTGGCGGCCATAAAATCTCCTCCTCGCTTATACGCGCATATCTCCGGAGCGGGCGCGTAGAGGAGGCGAATAAATGTCTTGGATGGAACTACTCCGTCTCGGGCACTGTCGTAAGGGGCGCGGGAATGGGCCGCCGCCTGGGCTTTGCGACGGCTAATATAAACGCTAACCCCGCTAAAATACTGCCGCCCGGCGTATTTGCCGTAAGGGTCCGGGTGGGTAAAGAGATCTTTCCCGGCGTGGCCAACGTCGGGCGGAGGCCAACCATGCGCAGCCTGGGAGGCCGCCTTCTGCTGGAGGCGCATATGCTGGATTTTGACCGGCCCCTCTATGGCCGTCGGCTTGAGGTGGAATTTCTGCGGCACCTGCGTGCTGAAAGGCGGTTCGGTTCCAGGGACGCTCTGCGGAGACAGGTGTTTGAGGATGTAAGAGCCGCGAGGCGGTTTTTCATTTAAAACGGATCAGCGGCAGGGCTTGCCCCTGCGCAGGAACAGGCCGGAAGGTCTCTCGGGCCTGAGCAGTTCCCCCTCTTCGGCTATCACCTTTCCCCTTAAGATCGTCAGTTTAGCCCAGCCGGCCAGTTTCATTCCCTGGTAGGGCGAATAATCCGTCCTGTGCTTGAGCCGTCTGAAATCCACCGGCCTGATTTCGTCGGGGTCTATTATGGCGAAATCGGCGTCCGCGCCTGGCCTGATCGCCCCTTTCCGTGGATAAAGCCCAATGATCTTCGCTGGATTTAAGGCCAGCGTACCGGCCATCCGGGTTAGCGACAGGCGGCCCTGTTTAACCCCGGCGGTATACATCAGCGGCAATAATGTCTGGGTGCCGGGCATCCCCATGTGAAGCCGCGCTAAGTCCCCGTTCCACAGATCTTTCTGGGCGCGGGTAAAAGTGCAGTTGTCGGTAGCTACTACCTGCAGCGAGCCCGCTTTAAGCCCGGCCCAGAGGGCCTTGGAATCCGCCGCCTTCCTTACAGGCGGGCAGGTAGCGTAAAGGTGCCCGTCGCGTCTCTTTAAAACCGATTCCGTGAGAGCAAGGTATTGCGGACAGGTTTCTCCCATGGCGCGTATTCCGGCGGCGCGGGCCTTTGCTATAAGCCCGGCCGATACGCCTGAAGAAAGATGGACGAAATATATGCTGCCTCCGGAGCGGCCGGCCAGCGTCAGCGCGCGGCCTACGGCTTCCCACTCGGTGAAATCCGGCCGCGAAAGCCGGTGCGCTTCGGCCCCCGGGCGGCGCATTCTCCCGGCTCGCTCCGCAAGGAGGTCTATCAGGCTGCCGGACTCGGCGTGTACGCAAACCAGCGCCCCGGTCCGCCCGGATGTTTCCAGCGCCTCAAAAAGTTCCGCGTCGGAAGCCATCAGCCCCCTGTTCTCGTACGCCATGAAAAATTTAAAACTGGGGACCCCCATGGCCATAAGTTTCTTTACCTGCGCAGCCGGCTCGGCGAGCCGCTTCCAGGAGGGTATCATGGCGTGAAAGCCGTAGTCCACATGCATAAGCCCGTCGGCCTCTTCCCGCCGCGCGCGTAGCCCTTCCGCCAGCGGGACCCCGGGACCCTGGCCGGTGTAATCAATTACTGAGGTCACGCCTCCGCAGGCGGCTGCCGCGGAGCCGGAATAGAAATCGTCGGAGGTGATCTTCCCGCCACCGAGGTGCAGGCTGTAGTGGACATGCGCGTCTATTATCCCGGGCAGCACAACGAGCCCGGCTGCGTCGATGACGCGGGAGGCTCCGGCGGCGATCCGGGCCGACGCGGGGGACACGCGTTTTATCACGCCGTCTGAGATGAAAATATCGGCCCTGGCCGGCCCGCTTTCCATAACTGCCAGTCCGCCCTTAATGAGAAGGTCGTATTTCATTTTTTATTGTGAGGCCTGGTTGCCATTGAAACCAGCTCCATATAACAAGCCAGATCCGGGCAAGCCTGGGTCTGGCTACTTTGTGCGCCCGCAGCTCAGCGGGACGTCTCTCAGGCCGGCGGTCTTAACCGCAGCAACCACCAAATTTAGATGTTTTCGGGACGGCCACTGCTCCGCTGCCTCCCAGCGCATTTCCCTTTGAGGCTGCAGCCCCGCTACCTCCGCCGCTTCCGCTGTCTCCGCCGCCGCCGCTTCCGCTCCCTCCGCTTCCTCCGCTTAACCCCGCCCCGCCTGCTTCGTCTGCGTTTCCGGTGAAGACGCCTTTTCCGCCGACTTTGGTTGTCACCCCCGCGCTGGTGTTGCCGGTGGTTCCCTCAGTAACTCCGGCCTTGGTTCCCTCGGCGATGCCGACCTTGGCCTGCCCCGCCAGCGATATCGACATGTAGCCGATAGTGCTGAGAGTGAATGCTATGGCCGCTGTTTTCACAATTTTGATTTTCATGAAACATTTCCCCCCATAGTTAAAGTGACGATGCCTTTATATTGTAACAGAGCGGTATTGACTTGTCAATCGGTCTACACCATCGTAGCGGTGACCCTTATCACTTCGGAAAGAGTGGTGACTCCGGCGCGGGCTTTTTCGATGCCGTCCATGAGGAGCGTGCGCAACTTCCCGGTCTGGATGGCGGTGCGTCGTATCGTGTCCGTCGGGCTGTGGTCCAGAACCTGCTTTCGGACCTCCTCGTTCATCAGCATCAGCTCGAAGATGCCGGTGCGGCCGAGATAGCCTGTATTGCGGCAGGAGGCGCAGCCTTTTTCCACCTTGTAGTCCGCCCCGGGTTTGAGGATAAGCTCTTTTACCAGTTTTCCCTCTACGGGATCCATGTTCTTGATGAATTCATTGACCACAGCCTCGGACGGCGGCGCGGCCTTCAGCGCGCAGTGGGGGCATACTTTGCGGACCAGGCGCTGGGACATCGCCCCCAGCATAGAGGAGGCGATCAGGAAAGGAGGAACGCCCATCTCGAAAAGGCGCTCTATGATGCTCGGCGCGCTTATGGTGTGAATAGTGGTGAACAGCAGATGGCCCGTTAAAGCGGAGCGCAGGCTGATCTCCGCGGTCTCGTAATCGCGGATCTCGCCCACCATTATGACGTCGGGGTCCTGCCGGAGTATGGTCCTGAGACCCTCCGCCCAGGTGAAGCCGGTCTTGGCGCTGATCTGCGCCTGGTTTATCCCCTCAAGCCTGTATTCCACGGGGTCCTCAAGCGAGATGATGTTTATCATCGGGGTGTTTATGTTCTTGAGCATCGCGTAGAGGGAGGTGGTTTTGCCGGAGCCGGTCGAGCCCGTGATGAAGAAGATGCCGTACGGGTTGCGGATAAGCTTTTTGATTATGGTAAGAGGTTCCTGGTCCATGCCGAGCTGCCCCAGGTCCAGGCCCAGCTGCTGGCGGTCAAGCACGCGAAGGACCAGCTTCTCGCCGTTTACCGTGGGGAAAGAGGAAACGCGCACCTGTATGGCGCGGTTGGCTATCATCTTCTGGAAGCGGCCCTCCTCGTTCCTGAAGGAAGTCGGAGGCTCGGGGTCGAAGCCGGCCAGCACCCTGATGCGCTGGGCCAGTGGAATATCCACGTTCTTCGTGGCGTTAAGCATGTCCTGCAGGATGCCATCCACCCGGAAGCGAACGCGCAGGTTCGCTCCCTGGTTCTCTATGTGAACATCGCTGGCGCGCTCCTGCACAGCGTGCTCTAGTATCATGTCGCTGAGTTTGATCGCGAGATCTATGCCAGGCGCCCGGCCCTTGGATTTTAAAAGTTCCTGGTAGGCTTCCTCAATGTTGCCGATCGCGGGGGCGGCCGGCGGCGGCTTTATAGGCGGCTGCTGCTGCCCGTCCTGGGGCTGTTCCTCCGGAGTATTTCCCCAAAATGCCATAGAATTTCTCCTTAGCTGAAGCCGATGGCGTCCTGCCTAAAAGGATTATACAAAATTACCTGTATTCGACCTTCAGTATTTCCAGGCTCTTTTCTCCGCCCGGAAGCCTGACGCGCACGGTCGATCCGGCCTTGGCCCCGAGCAACCCCTGAGCCAGCGGGGAAGCGACAGAGATCTTCCCCTGCCCGGGGTCGGCCTCGTCGGCGCTGCATAAAGTGTAAACCATCCGGTTCTTTGAAACCACGTCCTGCATGGTGACCGTGGCGCCAAAACGTATCTCATCTTTATTAACCTGCAGGTCCTCCACCAGCTGGGCGTTTTGCAGCTTCGTCTGCAGGTCGTGTATGCGGCTGAAAATCATGCCCTGTTTTTCCTTGGCCGCGTGGTAGCCGGCGTTCTCCTTCAGGTCTCCCTGCGCCCTGGTGTCCTCCACCTCATTGGAGATCTCCAGCTTTTCGCGGTTGAGCCTCGCCAGCTCTTCCTTCAGCTTTTCATACCCTTCTTTTGTTAAGTAGATTTCTGCCATTGGTTCCCCCCGCTCGCTCACCCCAAAAAAGTCGTTTTGCTGAAAGACCCTCCCGGCCCGGTAGACCTGGGCCAGGGAAAGGTCGCGATTATGATAATAAAAATGAATGGCACCGAGTGGAATCGAACCACTGACCTAGCGCTTATGAAACGCCCGCTCTAACCCCTGAGCTACGGTGCCATGCGTATGGCGGGCCGGTTTCACCACCGGGAGGCTTTTGAGGCCTTTCGGGTGGGAGGCGCGATAGGTTTCCGTTGCTAGTATACAAAAAAAAATATTGTTAAAACAAATTTTATTTCCTACAATCTCCATGATGTTCCGCAGATAAAAACTCCCGCAGCCGGCCGTCCGGCAGGCGCGGGAAATCCTGGAAAAAGAGGCGCCAAGACATGACAACCGAGCCCGGCACGACCGCTCCCGCATCGAAAGAAGAGCTGCTGAAAAAAGCGAATAAGCCAGCGGAAGACGCGATGGCTCTTCACCCGTTTTATAAAGGCAAAGTGGAAATAGTCCCCAAGTGCTGCATAAGGAATATGGACGATTTCGCGGTCTGGTATACCCCGGGCGTGGCAGCGGTCTGCAAGGATATCCAGAAGAACCCGGAAAAGGTCTATGAGCATACTAATAAGGGCAACATGGTGGCCGTGGTATCCGACGGCACGCGCGTGCTGGGCCTGGGCGACATCGGCCCGGAGGCCGGCCTGCCTGTAATGGAGGGCAAGGGGCTTCTCTTTAAATATCTGGGCGGAGTTGACGCTTTCCCCATCTGCCTGGATACCAAGGACCCCGACGAGATCATAAAGACCGTGCTGTATCTCCAGCCCTCATTCGGCGGCATCAATCTGGAAGATCTCGCCCAGCCTAAATGTTTTTATATCCTGGAAGAGCTGAAAAAAAAGTGCCGCATCCCGGTCTGGCATGACGACCAGCAGGGCACGGCCACGGTCTGCCTGGCCGGCCTCATCAACGCGCTGAAGATAGTAGGTAAGAAGATACAGGACGTGAAGATAGTGCTGGTGGGCGCGGGCGCCGCCAATATCCGCATCGGCAGCCTTTATATGGCCTACGGAGCCAAGCCGGGCAATCTTATCTATGTCGATTCCAAGGGCACCCTCCACAAGGGCAGGACGGATCTTGAGGGCCACAAAGAGAAACTGCACATGGCCCGGATAACCAACTCCGGGCAGGTGAAGGGAGGCATCGCCGAGGCTCTGGCCGGCGCCGATGTGCTGAGCTCCGCCTCAACCCCCGGCCCCGATACTATTAAAAAAGAATGGGTCGCTAAAATGGCTAAAGACGCCATAGTGTTCGCCACCGCCAACCCTATCCCCGAGATCTGGCCCTGGGACGCCAAGGACGCCGGAGCCAGCGTGGTGGCGACCGGCCGCTCAGACTTCGCAAACCAGGTGAACAATTCTCTGGGCTTCCCCGGTATTTTCAGGGGTGTGCTGGATGTGCGCGCGAGCACCATTACCGACGAGATGTGCATCGCGGCTGCCGAGGCCCTGGCAGGTTACGCCGCAAGGAAAGGCCTCAGCGCCGATTATATTATGCCCAGGATGGACTAACCGGAAGTGTTCATAGAGGAGGCCGTGGCCGTGGGCCTTAAGGCGATAGAGCAGGGCGTGGCCGGAAAGAAGATGACCGCGGAAGAGCTGCGCAAGAGCGCAGAATTCTTTATCCGGAGGGCCATCAAGGACCGCGACGTCCGGCAGAAGGAAGGCATCGTTAAAATGCCTGAATAAAAGAGCGTTGAGAAGCGGAGAGGCCGTGAGTCAGCGAAAAACCCGGGCGGGCGCCCGGGTTTTTATTTAGCGGCGCGCGCTGTAATTCCTATCGCGATTATTCCCTCTTCCACTTCAGTGACGACTTCGGTGTGGGCTCCTTTGACCGCGTCCTTGCTGGAGGCGTAGTGGAGAGAGACTGTCAGCGTTTCTTCCTTGAGGGCGGCCTCATGCGCTTTCACCGCGCCGAGAAGCTTATCGTCCACGAACAGGGAAAGTTCTATCCTCGCGTCGAGCTTGAGGTCCGCGTTTTTCCGCGCCTGCTGTATCTTCCTCATCACTTCCCTGGCCAGGCCTTCAAGCACCTGCTCTTCAGACAGCGTGATGTCGGCCTCGAGCGATACCAGTTGATGAACCTGGATATTGGGCCTGTCTCCGAGCGAGCCCCGCCGGATCTCTACGTCGGAAATGGAGATGGCCTCCCCCTCAATCACGATCTTCTCTCCGCTCTCGAGGCGCTCGATATCGTTGAGCGAAAGCTTTTCTATCCTGGCGGCGATCGGCTTCATTCTCGGCCCTATTCTCTTGCCGAGAACCGGAAAGTTGGCCTTCGCTTTCACCGAGACATAGTCTTCCTCTTTGGTGATATATTCAAACGCGCGGATGTTCAGCTCATCCTTGAAATACGGCTCAAGTTGTTTCAGGCTCTCAAGCGCCTTTGCGTCGCGGTGTATGATTTTCATTGAGCGCAGCGGTATCTTGGCCTTGATCTTGATCTTCTCGCGCAAATTCCTGCCCAGCATAACGAGCGCATCCATGCGCGCGACGGCGTGCTCAAGCTCAGGGTTGATAAGCGTCTCATCCGCCTCCGGAAAGGTTTCCAGGTGCACGCTTTCTTTTCCCGCCCCTCCGGGCAGGGCGCGCGCCAGGTTAAGGTAGGTCTCCTCCGATAGAAACGGAGCAAACGGAGCCATAACCTTGGACAGCGTCGTCAGGACGTAAAAGAGGGTTTCGTAAGCGTAGCGCTTGTCTTCGGGCAGCCCGTCCCGCCAGAAGTGAGGGCGATTGAATCGGATGTATGTGTTGGTCAGCGATTCGACAAAATCAAGCAGCCCCGGCACCACGTTGTACAGGCGATAGGCGGACATCTCCTTATTGGTTTCCAGGATAAGGGAGTGCATCCGCGACAGCAGCCACCGGTCGAGCTGGTTCGGCGACCTGGCGTAGTCCCCGCGCGGAACGAACCCGTCGATGCCGGCGTAGTTGGTGAAAAATGAATACGCATTCCACCAGCGAAGAAGGATGCGCCTTACTATCTCGCGCACGCCTTTATCGGAAAAGCGAAGCTCTTCGGCTTTGACCGCGGGGGAGTCGATCATGTACAGGCGAACGGCGTCCGCCCCGTGTTCGTTTAGGAGCTTTTCCGGGTCCGGGTAGTTGCGAAGGCTCTTGGACATCTTCTTGCCGTCCTCGGCGAGGATCATGCCGTTTACGATCACATTCCTGAAGGGCGCCTTATTGTAAAGCGCAGTCCCTATGACCATGAGCGTGTAAAACCAGCCCCGGGTCTGGTCCAGGCCCTCGGCTATGAAATCTGCCGGAAAATTCTTTTCAAAACTGTCCTGATGCTGGAACGGATAGCCCCACTGCGCGTAGGGCATGGAGCCGCTTTCGAACCAGCAGTCAAGCACCTCATCGATGCGTGTAAGCGGCGACTTCCCGGTCGGAGACGGGATCGTGATCTCATCCACGAATTCTTTGTGCAGATCCTTTACTTTTTGTCCGGAAAGCTTTTCAAGCTCCTCCCGCGACCCTACGCAGATGACTTCTCCTTCCTTATTCCTCCAGATCGGAATGGGCGTCCCCCAGAAGCGGCTTCGTGAAATGGACCAGTCCCGGGCGTCCTCCAGCCAATTGCCGAAGCGGCCGTCGCGAATGGTGTCCGGAACCCAGTTAGTCGTCTTGTTGGCGGCCACCAGCCCGTCTTTGATCTTCTCCACGGCCACGAACCAGCTTGATACCGCTTTATAGATCAGCGGCGTTCCTGAGCGGTAGCAGTAAGGGTAGGAGTGGACCGCGGTCTCCTGCCTGAAGACGGAGCCCTCGGATTTTAAACGGGCGATAATGTCCTTATCGGCCTCTTTTACCCTGCGCCCCTTAAAGTCCGGCACAGCCGCGGTAAACACCCCGTCCGCATCCACCGGGTCTACTACCGGAATCCCCGCCTTTTTACAGGCGTAGAAATCTTCCTCTCCAAAAGCCGGCGCCATGTGCACAACGCCGGTGCCGCTGTCGGTGGTGACATGCTCGGAAGGAATGATCCTGAACGCGCCTTCCGCTTTTTGGGCGGCGAAATAATCAAAAAGAGGTTTGTATCCGAGGCCGAGGAGCTCAGTGCCCTTGAACCTTTTCTCTACTGAAAATCCTTCAGGCTGGCCTTTTTGTTGTTTCCAGTAGGCGGAGAGGCGCGATTCGGCCAGTATCAGGTGTTTTCCGGTGGATGTTTCTTTGACAAGCGCGTAGTCCATCTCAGTGTTTACGGCCAGGGCCAGGTTTGAGGGAAGGGTCCACGGGGTTGTCGTCCAGGCGAGGACCGCGGTTCCGGCCGGGACGCCCAGCTTCTCCGCGCCTGCCTCAAGAAGCAGGAAAGTAATGGTAACCGCCGGGTCCTGTACCTCGCGGTAATCCAGATTCGCCTCGAAATTTGAAAGCGCGCTGGAAACGCCGGTGGAATAAGGCACTACCTTCAGGCCCTCGTACACAAGGCCCTTTTTATACAGGCTCTGAAAAACCCACCACACGCTCTGCATGTACCCGACGTCCATGGTGAAATACGCGTTTTCCATGTCGACCCAGCGGCCGATGCGGCGTACTGTCTTTTTCCATTCGGCGGAGTAGCGGTCTACAATCCCCCGGCAGGCGGCATTATATTTCCCCACTCCGTACTCAATGATGTCTTTCCGGGAATGAAGGTTCAGGGTTTTATTGATTTCATACTCGATCGGAACTCCGTGACAATCCCAGCCGAACCGGCGCTGGACCCTGTAGCCCTTCATGGTCCAGTAGCGGGGAATAATATCTTTCAACGTTCCGGCGAGCAGATGCCCGTAATGAGGAAGCCCTGTCGCAAAAGGCGGGCCGTCGTAAAAACTGTAGGGTCTGGCGTTGGCTTTCTGCGCCACGCTTTTCTCGAAGATTCCGGCCGTATCCCAGAAGGAAAGCTGCTTTTCCTCAAGGGACGGGAAATGGACGTCAGGCTTGACCGCCGCGAACAGGCTTAGCGGCGGTTTGCCGGATGAGGAGTCTGGAGTGGATGCCATATCATTCCATTTTAGCAAATTGGGCGCGGCCCTCCCGCTGTTGCGCAAAGGGAGCGGCGCGGGAAGCCGAAGCGCCTTTAATTATTTATTCAGGATGCGCTTGAATTCTTTGGTCAGGGCCGGGACTACTTCAAGTACGTTCCCGACTATGCCGTAGGTGGCCACTTTGAAGATGGGCGCGTCGGGATCCTTATTGATCGCGACAATGATGTCGGCGGACTGCATGCCGATAAGGTGCTGTATCTGGCCCGAGATGCCGCAGGCGATGTAGATCTTCGGACATACTGTCTTGCCGGTCTGGCCCACCTGATGTGAATAGGGTATCCAGTCGGAATCGACGGCTGCCCTGGAGGCGCCAACCGCGGCGTTAAGTGTTTTGGCGAGCTCCCGTATCACGGCGAAATTTTCAGGCCCGCCCAGGCCGCGCCCGCCGGAGACGATGATATCAGCCTCAGCCAGATTGACGGTTTCTTCAATCTCTTTTACGACATCAATCAGGCGGGTGCGGGACCTGAACGTTTCTTCCGGGTAACTCTTACGAACGACCTCAGCCTTGTTATCCGGAAAGGCGCCGGCTTCCCTCATCACTTTATGGCGGACCGTGGCCATCTGCGGCCTGTGGTTGGGCGTTATAATGGTCGCCATTATATTGCCGCCGAAAGCGGGGCGTGTCTGCAGCAGCAGTCTTTCTTTCTCGTCAATGTCCAGACTGGTACAGTCCGCCGTAAGGCCGGCGTCTATCCGCACGGCGACGCGCGAGACGAGGCTTCTGCCTATTGTGGTGGCGCCGCAGAGGATAATTTCCGGGGAATATTCCTCAGTCAGCTTCACGAGGACTTCCGTGTACGGGTCGTCCTGGTAGGACTTCAGGGCGGGGTGGTCTACGAGATAAACCTTATCCGCGCCGCGCGCGGCCAGCTCTTCCGCTTTAGACTCGATGCCGCTCCCCAGAATTACAGCGCAGAGCTTTACCCCGAGTTTATCCGCTAATTTGCGTCCCTCGCCGAGAAGCTCGAAGGCTATCGATTGTATGACGCCGCTTTTCTGCTCGCAGAAAACCCAGACATCCTTGTACT
>CAZPMW010000026.1:0-756 GCA_964587805.1 uncultured Elusimicrobiaceae bacterium | reverse complement strand
TTTTAAGCTCTATGGCCGTAAATTTGCAGGATTCCACGCACGCGCCGCAGAGCGTGCAGACGGCCATGTCGATAACGGCCTTTTTATTGGCCATGTGTATGGCGCCGAACGGGCAGGCCTTCACGCAGAGCGTGCAGCCGGTGCATTTATCAAGGAATATTGTTATTGAGTCGGCCATTTATACCACCGCGTCCTTCAGGAGCTCGACAAGTTCTTTGGCGATGTCGGTGGTCTCTCCTTTCAGAAGTTCGCCGCCTTTTCTGGGCGCCGGTGTAAAAATTTTAACAACTCTGGTCGGGGAACCGTCAAGCCCCAGTAGTGCCGGATCCGCTTCGATGTCGTCGGCCGTCCATTTAATGATTTTTACCGATTTCGCCTTCATCATTCCCCTCAGCGAGGGCAGGCGCGGGGTATTAATTTCTTTTACGACGGTGAACAGGCAGGGGAGCGGGGTTTCCACTATGTCATAGCCCTCTTCAGTCATGCGCTCGACCTTGGCGGAGGTTGCGGAGATCTCTTCTATCTTTTTGACGTAGGTGACCTGCGGTATGTCGAGGTGCGCTGAGATGCCGGGGCCGACCTGCGCGGTGTCGCCGTCGGAGGCCTGCTTTCCGCATAGTATGACGTCGAAAGCGCCCAGCTTTCTGATGGCGGCCGAGAGCGTATAGCTGGTCGCCCAGGTGTCGGAGCCGGCGAACTTCCGGTCGCTGACAAGCACCGCTTCGTCGCAGCCGAGCGAGACGGCCTCTTTCAGCG
>CAZPMW010000025.1:0-22381 GCA_964587805.1 uncultured Elusimicrobiaceae bacterium | reverse complement strand
CTCTTTTTCCGTGCGCCGGGGAGAGATCTTCGGCTTCCTGGGCGCCAACGGAGCGGGGAAAACCACCACCGTGCGTATGCTGTGCGGTTTGCTGGCCCCTACCTCCGGTACGGCGCTGGTGGGCGGACTCGATTTCGGCGACGGCGGGCGGGGGATAAAACAGATAGTGGGCTATATGTCCCAGAAATTTACCCTGTACAACGACCTGACAGTGGGCGAGAACATGGATTTCGCGGCCGGTTTGCGCAAGCTTGAGCCCGGCTTCGCTGAAAAGCGCCGCCGCGAATTATTCGAGCTTATAGGTTTCGATAAGCCGCTTTCATCCAGGGTCGCGGATCTGCCGGGCGGCATAAAGCAGGAACTGGCGCTGGCCGCGGCCATCCTGCACGACCCGGAAGTCATTTTCCTGGACGAACCAACGGCGGGAGTGTCGCCGTCCTCGCGCGCGCGGTTCTGGGCGCTGATACGCCGGATAACCGGCCTGGGTAAAACGGTGATAGTCACCACCCATTATATGGACGAGGCGGAGCAGTGCGGGCGCATAGCGCTGATGCGCGCCGGCCGGCTGATAGCGCTGGGTTCGCCGGAAGAGCTTAAAAGCTCCGCCTTTCCCGGGCCCATGACCGAGCTGGATTTTAAAGGAGCCGGAGAGTCCGCTTTTATGCCGGGGCTGAAAAAAGCCGCCGGCCTTCTGGAACTTGCCCCGCACGGCATGCGCTGGCACGCGGCCTTTTCAGATAAGCCGGCGATGGAGTCTGCTTTATCCGCACTGCCCTCCTCCGCTTCGGCCAGAATTATCAGGCCTTCGCTGGAAGATGTGTTTATACGCCTGGTTGAGGGGGCCGAAAGATGAGCGGCTTCAGCTTTTACCGGGCTTTCGCGATCGCCCGCAAGGAAGTAATGCACGTCCTGCGCGATCCGTTCACGCTGGCGCTGGCGCTGGGCCTGCCGGTGCTGCTGGTCACCTTCTTCGGCTACGCCATTGATTATGAAGTAAAGAATATCGGCCTGTCAGTTTCTAATAGCGATAACGGTCCCGCGTCCCGCAGGCTGATGGAAATATTCTCGGCTTCCGGATATTTCCGCCTTGTGGACCCCGTGCGCGGCGCCGGACCGCTGGCCATGCTGGATTCTGACCGGGCCTCGGCGGCGCTTTTTATAGAGACTGATTTTTCCAGGAAGATAAAAGGCGGCGGCGCGGTTTCGGCGCAATTCGTGCTGGACGGCAGCGATAACTCTAAATCGGCCGCGGTAGCGGGCTATCTGCCCGGCATACAGCGCGCCGCGCTGGTCCGGCTGGCCGCGACCCCTGCGCGCGAACCGTTATCGGCCGAGGTCCGTTTCCTTTACAATCCGGAGCTTAACAGCCGCTGGTTCACGGTGCCGGGCCTTGCCGCTATCATAATAGGCCTGCTGGCGATACTGCTTACGGCGCTGACCGTGGCGCGCGAATGGGAGAACGGCTCTATGGAGCTGCTGCTTTCAACACCGGTCCGCCCGCTCGAGATAATGGCCGGCAAGCTGGCGCCCTACGGCATTCTGGTCCTTGCCGGGGTGGGCTTCGTGTATCTGGCGTCCAGGCTTGTTTTCGGCGTGCCTTTCGAGGGCAGCCATCTGCTTTACCTGGCGGCCTGCCTGCTTTTTATAACAGCCGCTCTTTCACAGGGGCTGCTTATATCCGTGATAACCCGCCAGCAGCAGATCGCGATGCAGGTCAGTATGATAAGCGGCCTGTTGCCCTCTATGTTGTTGTCCGGTTTTATTTTCCCCGTAGAGAGCATGCCGGAATTTTTTCAGTATCTGACCATGCTGCTGCCGCCGAGGTGGTTTATGGCGGCGGCGCGCGGCATAACCCTTAAGGGGGCGGACCTCTGCGAGCTGGCCGTGCCGTTCCTGGCGCTGGGGCTTTTGAGCGCCGGGATGCTGGCGCTGGCGCTTAAAAAATTCAAGACGGACCTTGAGTAAGGATAAAGAACCAAGGATGAGGGGCTGAAATCAGAGCCATGAAGCGAACACTGATTGCGTTTGTCAGGAAAGAGCTGATACAGACCCTGCGCGATGTGCGCATGCGCGTGCTGTTGTTCGGCGCGCCCGTCATACAGCTGACCATCTTCGGCCTGGCGCTATCCACCGAGATAAAGAATATCAGGCTTGCGGCCTTTTCTCAGCCCGGGGACGCCGTGTTTGCGCGTGTTGCGGAAGGCTTTTACGCCTCCGGCTGGTTCGCCCGCGCAGTTTACTCGCCGGGGGAAGATCCCATGGAACTGATTCTCTCCGGCCGGGCCGACGCCGCCCTGATCGCTCCGCCTGAGGGGCTTCAGCGCTCGGCGTGGCGCGGCGGAGGCGTGATGCAGCTGCTGGTGGACGCCTCCAACGCCAGCAAGGCCAGGGCGGTGGAATCATACGCGAAGAATATTATTGCGGCTTCCGCGGCCAGAGAATTCGGCGGGCGGGGCGAGCCGCCGTTTAAATTCGGCGTGCGGGTGCTCTATAACCCGGCCATGGAATCTTCGATGTACCTGGTGCCCGGCGTGATGGGCATGCTGGTCTGCCTGATAACCATCATACTCACCGCCATGTCGCTGGCGCGCGAGCGGGAGATGGGCACCTTCGAAACGATAGTTTCAGCCCCGCTGTCCAACGCGGAGGTCCTGCTTGGCAAGACCGTGCCTTATATAATCCTCGGCTTGCTGGACGCCGCGCTTGTCGTGCTGGCCGGACACGTTATCTTCGGCATGCCGGTGCGCGGGCCGCTCTGGCAGCTGGGGCTCGCGTCATTCGTTTTCGTAGTCACCACTGTAAGTATCGGTACTTTTGTCTCAACGGTTTCAAAGAATCAGCAACAGGCCATGCTGGGCGGGTTTATGTTCCTGTTCCCCGCCATACTGATGAGCGGCATTATGTATCCGGTGGAGAACATGCCTTCGGCCATTATAGCGGTGGCCTACCTGAACCCGCTTATGTACTTCGTGCGTCTTCTGCGGAATATTATGCTGAAAGGCGGGGACGTTTATGTTTTCTGGGCCAATCTGGGCGCGCTGGCCCTGATGGCGGTCTCAACGGCCTGGCTCGCGTATAGGCGCTTCAGGCAGACGCTTAACTAAGAAAGGATGAAGGGGCAAGGCTCAAGGATAAAGGGCGGAGGAGAAAATATGAAGAACGCGGATTCAGACACCAAAGAAAACGTTATAGGGAAGGCGTTGCGCGTAAAGGATCTTGCGGATTACAAAAGAGGCTCGGTTGTCAGCCGTACCCTGATAGACAAGAAGGTCGGGACTGTCACCTTCTTTTCTTTCGATAAGGGCGGGGGATTGAGCGAACATACTGCCCCGTTCGACGCCATGGTACAGATACTTGACGGCGAAGCCGAGATCACCATCTCAGGCCGGCCTGTCCGGGTAAAGGCCGGGGAAGTCATTATTATGCCCGCTAAAAAGCCACACGCGCTGGCAGCGGTGAAAAAATTCAAAATGATGCTGGTAATGATCCGCGCCTGAGCGGATACACTGATAAAACCGGCTTCCATTATTTATATGGAGCTTAATAAGCGGTATAATCTGAACGATTCCAAAACATGCCTGCAGGTTTTGTAGGGATGGGAAACATACGGACAGACCCGGGAGAATTTATGAAAGCGCTTGTCAAAAAAAATCGCGAGAAAGGCCTCTGGCTGGAGGATGTCCCGAAGCCGGAGATAAAAGACAACGAGGTTTTGATAAAGATAAAGCAGACCGCGATCTGCGGCACCGATATCCACATCTACCAGTGGGATGAATGGGCCCAGAAAACCATCCCTGTGCCGATGCATATCGGACATGAGTTCGTGGGAGAGATAGCCGAACTGGGCAAAAGCGTGCAGGGCCTTGCAGCCGGGGAGCGGGTTTCCGGCGAGGGGCATATTGTCTGCGGCCATTGCCGCAACTGCCGCGCGGGCCACAGACACCTGTGTGTTAATACCCGGGGTATCGGAGTAAATCTGCCCGGCTGTTTTGCCGAATACCTGGCCATCCCGGCTGAGAACGTCTTTCCGATACCTGCGGGCGTAAGCGACGATGAAGCCTCCATACTGGATCCGCTTGGCAATGCCGTGCATACCGCTCTTTCTTTCGACCTGGTGGGAGAGGATGTGCTGATAACGGGCGCGGGGCCAATAGGCATAATGGCCGCGGCCATCGCCCGCCATGTGGGCGCCCGCCATGTGGTTATCACGGATGTTAACGACTACCGCATAGAACTGGCGCGCAAGCTCGGTATCGAGAACGTCGTTGACGCGCGCAGGGAAACGCTGTCCGACGTTATGCACCGGCTTAAGATGGCGGAAGGCTTTGACGTGGGACTTGAGATGTCCGGCAGCTCTCAGGCTTTCAATGATATGATCCCGGCGGTTAAAATGGGCGCTAAAATAGCTCTGCTGGGCATTCTGCCTCCGAATACGACCATCCCGTGGAATCAGGTGATCTTCAAAGCGCTGCTGCTTAAGGGAATATACGGGCGGGAGATGTTCGAGACCTGGTACAAGATGTGCGCTATGCTGACCAGCGGGCTGAACATAAAGCCCATTATCACCCACAGGTTTCCGGCGGACAAATTCAAGGAAGGGTTTGAGATCATGTCTTCCGGAAATTCCGGGAAGATAATCCTGGACTGGTAAGAAGGCTGAAAGATGAAGGAGAGAATACAAGGCAAACTGGCTTTATCGCTGGCTGCGGTCATATGCCTTGCCGGCTGCGGAAAGATCCGGGAAGGAGCGGCTGGCTACTACCTTTCACAAGCGCGAAAGACGCTTGCGCGGACGGAGCCCTCCCGCGCGGAGATTGAGAGCGCTTATTCCGCTATAGGTAAAAGCCTGCAATACCGGCCGGATTCCGTCAGAGCGCTGGAAACCCTTAAGGAGCTTACCGGCAAGGCCGGGAACGGCGGGTTCTCCGGCGGCCTTGACCTGGAGATATCCATTCTGAAGAGCGTCCTTCGCGGATCGCCGCTCAATGGACCCGTCTACGCCGCCGCTGTCAATGATTTTTCGGTGCGCGGAGACCTGTATTCTCTGAACGAGCTGGCCTCGATGCTGGAAGTCGTCGCCTCGTCGAATGGCGCCGGGCAGATCTATGAGGCTTCCACCGGGCTCGCGTTGTGCTACGCTTCCATGGTGCCATGGGTGGAATCGGAAGGCTACCTCAGCCTGAATAAATCTCCGGAAACCCTGGTGGAAAAAGCGAGCGAATACGTGCGCGTGCGCCGCAGGGCGGAGGAGTTGCAGGCCTACCTCGCCAAAGCCGACGCGGCTGACCCGGCCCGCAGAAAACGGGTATCCGAGGTGCTGCGCGTTTCGGCGGAGGTGGCGCTGGCGGACCTGGCCGGAAGCAGAAAGGAGGCCGAGCGCCTTTACGCCGCCGCGGCCCGGATAAATTCTGAACCGGCTTTTCTCAAGGCGGTCACCCTCACTGTCCAGGGCAACGGGGCGCTCATGAGAAAAGATTATTCCGGCGCCCGCGCGTTTTACCGCAGCGCTATGCAGAACCATCCGGGGTTCATCGACGCCAGGAAGCAGCTGGTGGAAGTTGATTTCCAGGAGGGCGCGGGCCTGGCCCTGACTGACGCCGGCCTGAAAACCGGCAGGCAGCTGCTGTATCGGGCGTACGATGAATCGGATGAGGTTATAGAAGCGGCCCTTGAAAAGCCGAATTGGATGCCGTTCCTGACAAGAGATAAGTTTTTAGCCGATACCTATTCTATCCGGGCCGCGGTGATCTCGGCCGTCAGCGCCATAGAAAAAGGAAGGCTGAAAAACAAAGCCAAGCTTGCGGGCGAGTTCAAATCAGCGCTGGACGAAGCCGTGCGCCTTAACCCGCAGGGGAAGCTTGCCCGCGATCTGCTGGAGAGATACTCAAAAGAAGGGTTTTAACCCGGAGCCAAAGGCATGGGCTTCATGAGCGATGAAGCCGTGTTAGGGCGACCAGCCCCTTTGCGGAGCGGGCATAACCCAGGGATGAAAGATGAGGGAGGATAGCGGACAACACATCCCGGCATTCCGACGCGCCGCGCTCCGGTTCCTGCGCGCTGCGCCCATTCTCTTTTTCTTTTGTTTGCCAGTCCTCTCGCAGGAGGGCGCGCAGGTCTCCACTGCCGCGGCCAGGCCGCAGCAAAAGGAAAACCCGCTTATCCTTACTTTTACCAGGGACCGCCTGGATTCGCGCGTCTGGGTGGATTATTCTATACGCTGGGATTTTTCGGACCTGGCGGGCTTCCGGCCCGGCCTAAGGACCCTTTCGGAAGGCATTTCCGCTATAGGGAACTGGGATATCACCGAGAACACCAGAGTCAAATATTACGGCCTACGCGTAAACCCATGGCGCATATTTATCGCCAGGGAGAAGATCGGTGTCGCGGTGCCGTCGGGCGGCGGCTCGCAGCTGACTACGTCCGGCGAGAATTCCCCTGCCTATAAAAAGCGCCTGCGCATATCATTTTCCCCGATAGTGGATGAGTTTAAGAGAGGGCTGGATGAAAACCTGCGCGACGTCCTGCTTCAAAATTCCCTTAAGTCAACCGGCCCGCAATGGAAACAGATCAGCGCGCGGGATAAAAAAACTTTTTTCCGGGACGTTCTCTCTCTGGAAATATGGGATTTGCCGGTGCTGGATGCTACCAAAGAGGGGCTGGAATATATCTCCAAGTAAGGATTAAGGACCAGGGGTCAAGGATCAGGTCGTGGGATTTTTCCCTTTCAGATCTCTTCCTTAATCCTTTATCCTTTGCGCTTGATCCTTCTCTATGTGTACGCTATTATGCCTTTGCCGGAGGAGCCGTCTATGCGGATATCCAGCGGCCGCGGTAGTCTTATGCGCCGCACGTATTGCAGATCTGCCAGCACTTCCTGCCTCTCGATCCAGGCCCAGTCTATCATCCCCTCTTTTTGTTCCGGCTTGATAGTGAAGTAGCCTATGCCCAGGGAAGTCAGATTATGGAAGAAGTGCGTGCCGTGTGAGGGGTCCGCGGAAAAAGCGCCATAGGCGGCCTCGATTATTACTTTGGCAGTGGAGATGTGGTTCCATTTTACCGGGACGCCCAGAAAAGGATCGCTTGAGCCCCAGCGGCCGGGGCCAAGGATAAGGGAGGCCCGGTTTTCGATCTTAAGCTGCCTGTTCAATTCCCCTATTTCTCCGGCCATCTCCAGGGTTTTTAGATTGGTAAATGTTTCCGGTTTGATGTAAATGATATCTGCCACATCGGAGATGCAGCCGTTGCCGAGCGTTGAGTCGCTGGAACAGACCAGGGTGGCCTCTTCCAGACCGCGGAAGTGCACTTTTTTTATTACGCTTCTTGAGACCATGGGCCGCATCTGAAGGATATAGAATTCTGTGCGCCGGCTCTCCGGATCAAAGGTGGCGGCGAATTCCATCTCCACGTTGACGCCCATGGCGTCTTTGCCCAGCCTTGCCAGTGTTTTAAGGATCTCCGGCAGCGGTATAAGATCATTTTTGAGCATGGGGGCGAAAGTTATCAGCCTGGTCCCGGGCTGGAAGATGGAGTCCGAGATAATATCGTTTTCAGGGGAGTAGGAGGAGGCCACAAGTTCAAGGGTTCCGTCAGCTTCCGCCGCCTCAATCCCTGCCGGCAACAGGTCCGGCTCTTTCTCGTAAGTCAGCGGCCTCGCCTCACCTCCGGAGATGTCCAGGGCGATAAAAACTTTCTGTGAATTGCTGAGGAAATCGTCTATGGTAGAGAATTGATGCAGGTTCTGCGGGTGGCTGGGGGAAAAGCGCAGGGTGTTCAGTCCCTCCACGATTGTTTTACCCAGGCCAAGCGCGATGTGAGCGATCGGGTCTTCGCTGGAAAGCGGAGGTACCGGGTAATAATTGTAGGACTGCACGACTCCGGACAATACCGGGTAAAACCTGGCGCCTCCGGCGTATGACCGTCCCACCACTTTTTGTATTACCACGGCCATCTTTTCCTCGTCCGGCAGATGGGGGGTGAGCCTGCGGTAAGCTTTTGCCTCCCCTGAGAAAGTGGAGGCGTAAATGAATTTAACGGCTTTTTCAAGCTCCCGGAGCCTGACTTCGGGGTCCGGATGGTTATTCGCCAGCATAAAAGTCTTGTAGACTCCCGCGAAGGGCTGGGTTTTAGAATCCTCAAGCATGGATGAAGACCTTACAGCCAGGGGCCCCTCCAGCTTTTCAACAATGACGCGAAGGTCCTGAGTGACATAGTCCGGCAGTTCGGCTTTCAGAAAAGCTTCCGCCAGGCGTTCACCGGGATCCGGAGCGTCTATGACGGCGTCCAGGTCGTTCTGCTCTATAAAAAAATCAAATACGTCCGTGGCCAGGACTATGGAGTTGGGCACATCTATAAAGACCCCGGGCCAGCGTTCCGGGATATCGCTCTTGCTGAGCAGAAAATCCACGAAGGCAAGCCCGCGGGCCTTGCCGCCTATGGACCCCGAGCCTATCTTGACGAACGGAGTGGAATTGTCGAACAGCTTGCGGTCGAACTTGAGAACCGTGCCCATCTGCGTCTTAAAGATGAACTGGTAAAGTGTCTCTATCAGGTACTTGCGCAGGTCCTCCGCATCCCGAAACTCTGAAATTTTCTTTGGGCGGATGTTGTAGGCGGCCTCAAACTCCGTTCTGGCAAACAGCCATTTTGAAAAGTGATTGCGCCCCGCATGATAAAGTATGGAATCCACCGGGACGGTCTTAAGAAGCTTGAGCATGGTATGCAGATCCGCGGCTCTGGCCAGCTCAAAACCTCTTTTGTCGGCAAACACAAAGTCGCCGAACCCAAAGTATCTCACGATGAAATTCCGCAGCTGTTTTGATAGATCGGATGCCCCCTTGTTCATGAATGAGGCGCCCAGCTCCTGCGCCCTGGACGCGAACCGGCTGTTGGAAGACTGCAGCAGGACCGGCATGTCCGGGTTGTCCGTTTTAATGTTTTTCGCAAGTAACAGGCCGGCTTCAGGCTCGCACTTGCCGGCCATGGGGTACTCTATGTCGCTTATCACGCCGAGCAGATTTGATTTATACCGGGCATAGATGTTCCAGGCCTTGTCAAAGTCGTTGCAGAAGAGTATCTTGGGCCGGGCTCTCAGGCGAAGCGCTTTTTTGGAGGGATTAAGCTCTTCAGCCATGACTACCTGTGTCTGTTTCATCAGTTCTGAATAGATGATCGGCAGGTAGGAGGAATAAAACTTTATATTGTCCTCTACAAGGAGAACGGCCTGTACCCCCACTTTGGAATCGTGCTCAAAATTCATCTCGTCTTCAATCAGGTTTATGATGGCTGAGAAGATGCGCGTGTCTCCGTGCCACATGAATATGCCGTTGACCTGGCTTCGGGTGGAGTCGGAGATGCTCAGGACATCCTGCATGTTGAAGGAAAGGAGGACGACCGGCAGACCGGAGTGCGCTGTTTTGATCCCGGCTACGAAACTCTCCATGTCGGCGTCGCTCATCTGTGTCATAACTATGACCAGATCGAACGGCTTCTTCTGCAGTCGCTCCAGGGCCTGGTCGGAGGTGGAGACGCGCGTGATCTGCGGCGCGGCGCGGCCGGTTGTGTTCAGGACCTCGCTGAACAGCGTTTCGTTAAGGCGTTCATCATCCGCCAGCAGGAAGGAATCATAAAGGGAGGCGACCATCAGGACGTGCTTGATCCTGCGCGGCATTAATTTTTCAAAACCGCCAAAGCCCGCCTCGTAGTCGGCAATGGGTTGCGTGAGTGTCATGGATATATTATACAAAAGCGTTCCCGGCGTGGAATGGCCTGCAGGCGGCATTTTGCAATCTCAAATATGAGACTTGTCAGCTGTGACTTAAAGAGTTAAAATTTAGCGTAAGCAGCCGTGCGAAACAACATGCCGCGCACCGGCGTTTTTTTCTGATACAGTTGCGGCAGCGGATGCCGCTCACAGAGCCAGTCAGAGGAGGATCAAAATGGAAAAACCAGCTGCAAAAACCAAATGTCCAAACTTTTCTTCCGGCCCCTGCGCGAAAAGGCCGGGCTGGACCGTTGACGCCCTGAAGGGGGCTCTCGTGGGACGGTCCCACAGGTCCAAAGACGGCAAGGCGCGGCTTAACGAGGTTTCTGACAGGATGAAAAAAGTTCTAGGCCTGCCTCCGGATTACCGGATAGGGGTTGTGGCCGGCTCGGATACAGGGGCCGTGGAACTGGCTATGTGGACAATGCTCGGCCCCCGTTCTGTGGATATATTCGGCTGGGAGTCCTTCGGCAAAGGCTGGATTACCGATGCGGTAAAATATCTGAAGCTTCCCGGAGTGAAAGAGTATAAGGCCGACTACGGAAAAATACCGGACCTGGATAAGGCAGATTTCTCACATGACGTAATATTTACGATGAACGGCACCACCTCCGGCGTCAGGGTCCCGGACCTGAAATGGATACGCGCGGACAGGGAGGGGCTTACCATCTGTGATGCCACCTCCGGTATTTTCGCCATGGAAATGGACTATTCAAAGCTTGACGTGATCACCTTCTCCTGGCAGAAAGTACTGGGCGGGGAAGCCGCTCACGGCGTTATCATTCTCTCTCCCAGAGCGGTAAAGCGCATGGAGGAGAACGAACCGAAAGTGAGCTGGCCGCTTCCTAAACTCTTCAGGCTGGCCGCCGAGGGCAAACTTAAGCCGGGCGAGCTTGAGTATAACACGGTCAACACGCCGTCCATGCTGTGCGTGGAAGACGCGATCGACGCCCTGAAATGGGCGGAATCCATAGGCGGGTTGAAGGCGCTGGTGGCCCGCTCAACGGCCAATCTGCGCGCCCTGGAAGCGTGGGTTGAAAAGTCATCCTGGATAGACTTTCTGGCGGAGGCAAAAGATACCCGCTCCAGCACCTCGGTCTGCTTTAAGATAAGCGCGCCCTGGTTCACAGCCCTTGCCGACGAAGAAAAAGCCAAGGCGGCAAAAAAGATCACCGGCATGCTGGATAAAGAGGGTGTGGCCTACGATATCAATTCATATGGTAAAGCCCCGGCCGGGATCCGCATCTGGTGCGGTGCTACCGTTGAAACCTCCGACGTGGAGATCCTGACCCGCTGGCTGGACTGGGCGTATGAAGCGGTCGCAGCAGAATATATGAAAGGAGCCGCGAAATGAAAAAAGTCCTGATAGCCGACAAAGCCGATGCGATCTGTGAAAAAGTCCTCAGGGAAAGAGGTCTGGAGCCGGTTGTGAAGACAGGCATGAAGCCGGAGGAGCTGAAAGCCTGCATCGCCGAGTTTGACGCTATAATTGTGCGCTCGGCCACCACGCTCACCTGCGACCTGCTGCAGGCGGCGACCAGACTTAAGGCCGTGGCGCGTGCGGGAAGCGGCGTGGACAATATCGACGTGCCGACCTGCACCGGAAAAAAAGTGGTGGTTATGAATACGCCTTTCGGCAACACCGTATCCACCGCTGAGCACGCGGTCGCCATGATGATGGCGCTTGCCCGCCATATTCCGCAGGCCAGCGCTTCCACGCACGCCGGGAAGTGGGAAAAGAAAAAATTTGAGGGCGTGGAGCTGACTGGCAAGACGCTCGGAGTGGTGGGCTGCGGTAACATAGGCGCGGTCGTCGCCGACCGGGCTATGGGGCTGAAAATGAAGGTCATTGCCTATGACCCCGCCATGACGGCCGAGAGGGCCAGGGAGCTGGGTGTGCAAATGGCCGGTCTCGACGAGCTATACAGGAAGTCTGATTTTATCACCTACCACGTGGTCATAGTGCCCGCCACCAAAGGCATGATAAACAAGGAGGCCATAGCCAAAATGAAAAAAGGCGTGCGCCTCATCAACTGCGCCCGCGGAGGCATTATGGTGGAGGCAGACATAAAAGAGGCACTGCAGAGCGGGCAGGTCGCCGGCCTTGCCTGCGATGTGTATGTGAAAGAGCCGGCCACAGAGCATATTTTCTTCGGCATGGAGAATGTGATAGCCACGCCACACATCGCGGCTTCTACCAAGGACGCGCAGGTTACCGTGGCGCGCCAGGCAGCGGAGCAGATAGCGGATTACCTGCTTGACGGAAAAAAGACGCACGCTATCAACGGCGACAAAATATAGCGAATGCCGCGAATGGCGGAACGAACTGCGCCGATGTCATCCTGTCCGGTTGGCGCAATCCGCTCATGATTCGCCTCTGTTCGGGTCATTCTTTATCAAGGCGGCATAATGATTAAACTTCCTTTGTTCAGCCCTGTGTACGGCATCCGGCCCGCGAAAGGCATGGCCGAGGCCGTGATAGCGCCTCCCTACGACGTTCTGGACTCAAAAGAGGCAAGAAGGCTGGCCGCGGATAAGCCGCTCAGTTTCCTGCATATTTCCAAAGCTGAAATAGATCTGCCGGAAGGCACGGATGTGTACTCAGAAGCAGTCTACATAAAAGCCGCCGAGAACTTTCAGAAAATGCTGGCCGACGGCGTACTTATCCGCGAAAGCAAGCCCTGCTTCTATGTCTACCGGCTTAAGATGGGGGCGCACGTTCAGACCGGACTGGTGGTCGGGGCCTGCGTAGACGACTATGACGCCAACCGCATCAAAAAACATGAATTTACCCGCCCCGTAAAAGAGGATGATAGGGTAAATCAGATCAGGTTCGTAAAGGCGCAGACGGGCCCTGGGCTTATCGCTTATAAGCAGATTAAGGAAGTGGATGCGATCATCAGGAGGAAAGTGCGTGAGATTCCGGAGTTCTCTGTGGAGGGGACAGGCGGCGTAATACATACGCTCTGGGTTCTGGATAACGATGCAGATATTAAGGCCATTTCCGAAGCCTTTGAACGGCAGGAAGCCGTGTATATAGCAGACGGGCATCACCGCTCCGCTGCCGCGTCCCGTATAAAGAAATACATGATGGAGGCACGCGGCGCGGCGCACACGGGCACAGAGCCATATAATTGCTATCTCGCCGTCGCGTATCCTGTGGACGAGATGAAGATCTGCGACTACAACCGGGTGGTCAGGGATCTTAACGGAATGACCGCCGTGGAGTTTCTGGCTAAGCTCAGGGTAAATTTTGAAGTAAGAGAGGTCAGCGGCCAGGCAAAACCCGCAGGGCGCAGAGAGTTCGGCCTTTACCTGGAAGGGAAATGGTACAGGCTGACGCCTGCTGTTCCGACGCCCTCAAAGGCGGACGATCCGGTGCTGTCTCTGGACGTAAGCGTTCTATCCGCCCTGGTTCTGGATAAACTGCTGGATATCAAGGACCTGCGCAAGTCGGACCGGGTGGATTTTGTCGGCGGGATCCGCGGGCTGGGCGAGCTTGAGCGGCGCGTCAATTCGGGCGAAATGAAGGCTGCCTTCGCCCTGTATCCCACCTCTCTTGATGAGCTTATGGCTGTGGCGGATGAGAATCTGGTCATGCCTCCCAAGTCCACCTGGTTTGAGCCCAAACTGGCCGATGGCCTGGTTTCAAACCCTCTGCTGTAATCCGGGGTTCGCAGCCGCTTCGCGGTCTTATCTATGAAAGCCAGGACAGCTGATTTATTTTCACGGTTTTCAAGCGCCCACCTCGGTGTCCTTAAGCGGCTCAGTACTCCGCAGAAGGTGCAGGACTTTCTTGACTACGAGCTCGAGTTTAACGATGATACGGGCAGCGCATGTCTTTCCCCTCTCGGAGTCCTAAAGGCGCGCCGCGCGCACTGCATTGAGGGAGCCATGCTCTCCGCCGCCGCGTTCCTGTTTCATGGCAGGCCGCCGCTGCTTCTGGATCTGCGGGCAGATTCGACCGACGATGACCACGTTATAGCTCCGTTCCGCGAGAAGAGCCTGTGGGGGGCCGTAGCGCAGTCCAGCTTTTGCGGCCTGCGCTATCGAGAACCCATCTACGGCTCGGTAGCCGAATTGGCGAAAAGCTATTTCGAGTTTTATTACGGTGAGAGCGGAAAAAAGACGCTGCGCGAATTTTCGGCCGCGCTCAATGCTGCGGCCCTGCCCCCTGAGTGGCTGTACGGCGCTGATGCAGGCTTCGTCAGCGGGGTCCTTGATAGTGCGAAGCATTACAGGATACCGGGCGTCCGGCAGGGAAAAAAACTCCGCAGGGCGGACTCCCTGCTTTTCGAAGCTGAGCTCCGTGGAGCCGGAAAAAAACCCATGGTTCGCAGACGCCCGCTGCCCTACTCACAGCTGATGTAGCAGCCGGGGCGGCCTTATTGTTACACAGGCCCGCGGCCAAAATGTATAATCGGTGGAAGGCAGCACCGCGCATCTTCGGGAAGGAGAGGACAGATGGAAGCATTCAGGCTGATAGCGCCCAAAATAATCCCTCCGCTGGACCACGGGTTCCGACCGCCGGCGCTGGCGAACCGGGCCTTCCGCATGGAGGTAGCCGCCTCCGGTGCCGGGGTGCCTCTGGTTATCGGGCTGGAGCGCAACAACGGCGAAGTGTCCCGTTACGAAACCCTGGTCTTTCCAGAAGGCCATCCCCGGGCCGCTGCCAATCTGTTCTACGCGGAGCGGCTGGTGAAAACGCTGCTCTGGCAGCGCGGCGCGTGGAGAGTGTTCGTAGGGGGCGGGCGCGGCGTCGGTGAGCATATCCGGAAAATTTATTCGCCAGCCGGAGAGCGCAGATTCGATTTTGATTTTATGGGCGGTGATGTTTACGAGCGGACTTTTACGGTAGTCCCTTGCGAACCTGAAGACGTCCCGGCGGCTTGTGAGAAACCGCGGGCGCTGGGCGGGCATCTGAACGGATGCCGCATCGGCTTCGATCTAGGCGCTTCCGACAGAAAAGTGTCGGCCGTGATAGACGGAAAAGCTGTTTTCAGCGAAGAAGTCGTGTGGGAGCCGCGCAAGCACAGCGACCCCGAGTATCATTATAGCGAGATCCTGGCGGGAATCAGGACCGCCGCCGCGAAAATGCCGAGGGTGGACGCCATCGGCGGCAGTTCCGCAGGCATAATCGTGGATAACCGGCCAATGGTGGCCTCTCTTTTCCGGGGAGTTCCGAAAGAACGGTACCACAGCATACGCTGCCTGTTCCTGCGCCTGCGCGAAGAGATGAAAGTGCCGCTGGAAGTGATAAATGACGGCGACGTCACGGCGCTGGCCGGGGCCATGTCGCTGGAAGACAACGCCATATTGGGCGTAGCCCTGGGCTCTAGCGAGGCCGGGGGCTATGTCAACAGGCAGGGCGGGCTCAATCCCTGGCTGAACGAACTGGCTTTCATGCCGGTGGATTATCAGCCCGACGCGCCGGCAGACGAATGGTCCGGCGACCGGGGGACGGGAGTGCTTTATTTCTCACAGCAGTGCGTCTTTCGTCTGGCGCCCAAGGCCGGCATAACCCTTCCCTCAGACGTAACTGACGCGGAGAAACTGAAGGCCGCGCAGGAGAAGCTTGAGGCCGGACATGAGGGGGCGGTGAATATATGGCGGACTATCGGCTGCTATCTCGGCTACAGCGTGGCTCATTACGCGGATTTTTACGATATCAAGCACGTTCTTATTCTTGGCCGCTGCACTTCGGGCAGAGGCGGCGAGCTGATACTTGAGGGCGCACGGCAGGTGCTGCGGTGCGAGTTTCCCGAACTGGCGCCGGCGATCAATATACAGCTGCCGGATGAAAAGAGCCGCAGGGTAGGACAATCAATAGCCGCGGCCAGCCTGCCGGTTGTTGGAATCAAAGGATAGAGGACTGAAGGATTCAGGAATAGAAGCAGGGATTCCGGCCGCATCTGGAGGATAACATGAAATTCAATCTGGCTACAGCGGAAATATTCGTTCCGGACGGGCTTGCCGCCGGCCCCGCGCTGGCCCGCACCACACACATGGCAATAGCCGCGCATCAGGACGATATCGAAATCATGTCGGCTGAGCCCATCCTCAGCTGTTTTCAGCGGAGCGATAAATGGTTTACGGGAGTGATAGTGACCGACGGCCGCGGTTCACCGAGAGACGGCATTTATAAAAATTTTACGGACGAGGAGATGCACTCCGTCCGTTTTAAAGAGCAGCGGAAGGCGGCCTATACCGGAGAGTACGCCGCGCAGGTCATGCTGGACTATCCCAGCAGAGCGGCGAAGGACGGTTCCGACAAGCGTCCGGTCGAGGATATAGCCGGCCTGATAGAGGCCGCAGAGCCTGAAACGGTTTACACGCACAATCTGGCTGATAAGCATGATACACATGTCGGCGTTGCGCTTAAGACGATAGCGGCCATACGCTCGCTTCCTGCAGAGAAGCGCCCTAAGCGCCTGTACGCTTGTGAGGTCTGGCGCGACCTGGATTGGATGGTCGACGCCGATAAGATCGCGTTCGAAGTTTCCGGACATGAGAACGTGCAGGCGGCGCTGCTGGGGGTGTTCGACTCCCAGATCTGCGGCGGCAAGCGTTACGACCTTTCCACGATGGGCAGGCGCAAAGCCAACGCCACCTACTTCGCCTCCCACGGCGTGGATACGGCCACCGGCCTTAATTTCGGCATGGATATGACTCCCCTTATCAGCGATCCGGATCTGAGCGTTGAGGCCTACATCCGGAATTTTATAAGGCGTTTTGAAGGCGAAGTAAGCGAGAGGCTTAAGCGGCTGCAGTGACCGCTCCGGCGGATCGGCTTAAAAAGGGCAGGATGTTTCCCGCAGGCAGCGTGATATAATCGGGGGGGGCTTATGAAAACCAGGTTTTTGACAGGGATAATTCTGGGCGCGATCTTTTTCGCCGCAGCCTGCGTGCAGCCGCGCGATCTCCGGTCACCGGTCGCTCAGCCGCAGACCTGGCGCGGCCCGCAGGTCTGGCAAAAAGACATAGATGCCTTTAGGAAAATGGACGCGGCCGCCTTCCCGCAGCCGAATGCGGTCCTGTTCATGGGCTCCTCCAGTATAAGGATGTGGGATGTTAAAAAATATTTCCCGGAGCTGTCCGCCATTAACCGCGGCTTCGGCGGCTCGTATATAGCGGATTCCGCCAACTACGCGGATACGATCGCGGCGCCCTACAAACCGCGGCTTATAGTGTTCTATGCCGGGGATAATGATATCGCCGATGGTAAGCCGCCGAAACGGGTTGCGGATGATTTTAATTTCTTTCTGGGGTCTCTGCGGTTCAAATTGTCCCGGGTCCCGGTTATTTATATCTCCATCAAACCAAGCCCCGCGCGCTGGCCGCTCTGGCCGGCTATGCAGGAGGCGAACGGATTGATAAAAACGTTATGCGAAATACAGCAGCCCTGCCAGGTTCTGGATGTGGCACCGGCTATGCTGGCCCCGGACGGCAAGCCCAGACCGGAATTGTTCCAGCCTGACGGACTTCACCTGACCGAGCAGGGATATCGTATTTGGTCCGATATGCTGGCGCCGCTGCTGAAAGTGCCCTGAGCCGCTGCCGGATGCCTGCATAAAAGTGTATAAGGAAGGAAAATATAATGACAAAAAACATGATGGCAGTCCCGATATTGATGCTGGGTCTGGGAGTCTGCGCTTATGCGCCTGCATATTCAGCCCAGACAGAGCCGCAGCCCGCAGCTAAAACTGAAGCGCCAGCGGCTGAGAGCGGCCTTAAATCCTGGTGGAGAAAATGGCGCGGAAAATCCGAAGAAAAAGCAGTGCGGGTCCTTGAGAACAGAGAGGCGATCGCCGCGGAGGCAAAAGATAAAGGCGTAAAGATAAAAAGCACTGCAGAAAAGATAGCGGCGCAGGCCGAAAAACAGCGCGGCAAGGGCAACGACAACGCCGCCGCTAAACTTCAGAGCAACGCAGAGCGCCTGGGCGGCCTGGGCGATACCCTTAAGGAAACAAGCGAGAAAGTAAAAGACAAGGGCGGAGACGCCCTGAAATCCATCGGAAAGTATGCGGGCAAAAAGAAGTAGCGGCTACGCGCCGGGAGCGCCCGGCAGCTGCTTTAATTCCATATAAATAAACCGGGCGGAGCCACTAAGCTCCGCCCGGTTTTATAGGCTCAGGCTGCTGATTACACCAGGCCCTGGGCCATCATCGCTTCGGCTACTTTCTTGAAACCGGCGATATTCGCGCCGACAACGTAGTTGCCCGGCTGGCCCGCTTCCTTCGCCGCGGTCACGCAGGCGTTGTGGATGTTTACCATTATGCTGTGCAGATGCTTGTCCACTTCCTCGCTAGACCAGCTCATGCGCATGCTGTTCTGGCTCATCTCAAGACCCGAGGTGGCCACGCCTCCCGCATTAGAAGCTTTGCCCGGAGAGAATAGTATCTTTGCCTTCATAAATACCTCTACAGCCTCCGGCGTGCAGGGCATGTTGGCTCCCTCGGTAACGCAGCTACACCCGTTTTTAACCAGCTCTTCCGCATCCAATTCATTGAGCTCGTTCTGCGTAGCGCAGGGCAGAGCCACGTCCACCTTCACGCACCAGGGCTTTTTGCCGGCGTGGAATTCCGCGCCGAACTTTTCCGCGTACGGAGCCACAATATCCTGGCCTGTCGCGCGCAGCTTCAGCATGTATTCCCATTTCTCTCCGGTAATGCCGGCCTTGTCGTAAATGTAGCCGTCTGGTCCGGAGATTGTGACAACCTTTGCGCCCAGGTCGCCTGCTTTCTTTACGGCGCCCCAGGCCACATTGCCGAAGCCTGAGATGGCAACGGTTTTGCCCTTCAGGCTGGTGCCCTTGGTTTTGAGTTGTTCTTCGCAGAAATATACCACGCCGAAGCCGGTGGCTTCAGGGCGTATCAGCGATCCGCCCCAGGTGATGCCCTTGCCGGTGAGCACGCCTGTGAACTCATTTTTCAGGCGCTTGTACTGGCCGAACATGTAGCCTATCTCGCGGCCGCCCACTCCGATATCGCCGGCCGGCACATCCGTGTCCGGGCCGATATGGCGGAACAGTTCGGTCATGAAGCTCTGGCAGAAGCGCATAACTTCCGCGTCGCTCTTGCCCTTGGGGTCGAAATCGGGACCGCCCTTGCCGCCGCGCATCGGCAGCGTAGTCAGGGCATTTTTGAAGATCTGCTCAAAGCCCAGGAATTTCAGAATGCTCAGATTGACTGAGGGGTGGAAGCGCAGCCCGCCCTTGTATGGCCCGATAGCACTATTGAATTCGACGCGGAAGCCGCGGTTGATCTGATATTCTCCGTTGTCGGCCTGCCAGGGCACGCGGAAAGTTATCGCCCTCTCCGGTTCTACCATCCGGTCCAGTATCTTTGCCTTAATATATTCGGGGTGCTTTTCCAGCACGGGGGTAAGCGTTTCAAGGACTTCTTTTACGGCCTGATGGAATTCCTTCTCTCCGGGATTTTTGCTTACGACGCGGGCCATCAGGTCGGACACATACTGGTGCGCTGAATCTTTCTTTTCCATTATTGCGTTTTTTGACATAAGAACGGCTCCTTGTTGGTTGTTAGCTCTATTGACGTATTGCAACTATTGCTGCGGCGCTGTAGTAATCCTACAAACCTAAATCCGGCCTGTCAACACATGGGCGGGCCGGACCCTGTTCTGTCCGGGTGCATAGCCCGATTGTATTCAGTGGAACTAAAATAATATAATTTGAATGTAAGATACCGGGTGTCCGAAATGAATATCAACCTCTCCGCAGCTAGAAAACTGGTCGGGAAGTACCGCAATAAACGGGGTGTTCTTATACCTCTTCTGCAGGACGTCCAGACCGCTTACGGCTATGTTCCAAAGGAAGTTATAGAGCTTATAGCCAGGGAACTTAACATTTACCCCGCCGATATTTACGGCATCCTTACCTTCTACTCCCAGTTTTACCTTACTCCGCAGGGCAAACACATAATCAAGATATGCCAGGGCACTGCCTGCCATGTCATGGGCGCCAAAGAACTCCTTGAGTATATGGAGGGGAAGCTTGGCGTAAAAGAAGGCGAACCCACTAAGGACGGCATGTTCTCCCTGGAAAGGGTGGCCTGCCTGGGCTGCTGCGGGATGGCGCCGGCCGTGATGATAGACAAAGATTTTTACGGCAGATGCACCGTTAAGACGATGGAAGAACTGGTGAAAAAGTATCGCGCAAAGAAGGCATAGCAATATGGACTCGGCCAAAATACTTGTCTGTCTTGGTACCAGCGGCCTTTCAGCCGGGGCTGAAACCGTAGCGGATATCTTTGAAAGAGAACTAAAGCGGCATAAATTGCACCGCAAATACAGGGTCGTCCGTACCGGCGACCGCGGCCTGTTCCGTGACGTGCTGGTTGACATCGTGGTCCCTGGCGCGGACAGGGTTACCTACGAGTACGTAAAACCCGAGAACGCGGCCGACATCGTGGAGCGGCATCTCCTCAATGGCGAACCGGTCAGGGAACTGCTGGCTGGCGAGGATTATAAACAGTTTTTCGCGGGACAGATGAGGGTAGTGCTGGCTAATTGCGGGGAAATAGACCCCGAGAGCATAGAGGATTACATAGCCGGGGGCGGGTATAAGGCCCTGTCCTCCGTCCTCGCCATGCCTCCGGAGAAGGTCATAGAAGAGGTTAAAAAGTCCGGCCTCAGGGGACGCGGCGGAGCCGGCTTCCTCACCGGCTCTAAGTGGGAATTCTGCCGCAACGCTAAAGGCGATCGGAAGTATGTCGTCTGCAATGCCGATGAGGGCGATCCCGGCGCGTTCATGGACCGCAGCATACTAGAAGGGGATCCTCAGGCCGTGATAGAGGGCATGGCGATAGCGGCCTACGCCATAGGTGCCGGAGAGGGCTACGTTTATTGCCGCGCGGAATATCCTTTGGCGGTAAAAAGGCTTGAAAAAGCGATAGCTCAGGCGAAGAAAAAAGGATTTTTGGGCGATAACATTCTAAAAAGCGGATTTTCGTTCAACCTCGGCATCAAACAGGGCGCCGGCGCGTTCGTGTGCGGTGAAGAGACCGCGCTTATCGCGTCCATCGAGGGCCGCAGAGGGATGCCAGTGCCCAGACCTCCGTTCCCGGCCCAGCAGGGGTTGTGGGGCAAGCCTACCACCATCAACAATGTGGAGACTTTTGCTAATGTCGGACGCATCATAACAAAGGGTGCGCAGTGGTTCTCAGCCATCGGGCCAGAAGGCAGCAAGGGCACCAAGGTCTTCGCGCTGGCTGGAAAAGTCAAGAACACCGGCCTGGTGGAAGTGCCGATGGGCACCACCCTGCGCCAGCTTATCTTCGGCCCCGGCGGCGGAATGCTGCATAAGAATATAGGTTTTAAAGGCGTGCAGATAGGCGGGCCGTCCGGCGGCTGTCTGCCGGAAAGCCTCCTGGATATCCCGATCGATTACGAGTCCATCAACAATACCGGCGCTATCATGGGCTCCGGCGGTATGGTCGTGATGGATAAGCTTACCTGCATGGTAGATATGGCCCGGTTCTTCCTGGAATTTACAGTGTCCGAATCGTGCGGCAAATGCGTGCCCTGCAGGATGGGCTTAAAGAGGATGCTGGAAGCGCTTGAAGATATCTGCGCAGGCCGGGGCCGGCCGGCACATCTTGAATTTTTGCGGGAAATGGCGCCGGCTATAAAGGATACGGCGCTTTGCGGGCTGGGCAATACAGCTCCTAATTCGGTGCTGACCACGCTGAAATATTTCCCTGAGGAATATAAAGAGCATATAGAGGACAGGGCCTGCCGCTCTTCCGCGTGCACGGCGCTAGTGAAATTCGAGGTTCAGAAAAGTGCGTGTATAAAATGTGGCCGCTGTTTTACCGTGTGCCCGGCGGGGGCCGTGGAGTGGCAGAAAAAGGAACATGCCGCTATCAACAAGGGCAAATGCATAAAATGCAAGGCCTGCATCGGCGCATGCCCGACAATGGCGATAAAATAATGAAACTGAAGATAGACGACAAAGAGATAGAGGCGAAGGCGGGTGCAACGGTGCTTGAGGCGGCGCTTCAGGCCGGTATCTATATACCTAATTTATGCTGGCATCCGGATCTTCCGCCCATCGGCGCGTGCCGCCTGTGTGTGGTGGAGATAGAGGGGATGAGGGGCGTGCCGGCCTCCTGTGCCACTCTGGCCAGGGAGGGGATGGTAGTGCGCACGGATACCGGACGGCTCCGTGAGCTGAGGAAAGATATTTTGTGGCTTATTTTCAGCGGCTACCCTGGCGCGCCGGAGGAAAATTCACAGTTGCGGAAAGTAGCCGCCTGGATCGGGACCAAAGAATTACTGCCGGGGTTTGTTCCAAATCCGGGCAATATCCCGCCGGTGCTGGACGAACCTTTTTTTATCAGGGATATGGATAAATGCATCCTGTGCGGCCGTTGCGTACGCACCTGCCGGGAGCTGCAGTGCTGCGACGTGCTGGAATTTTGCAACCGCGGGTTCCATTCAAAAGTGGCGCCTGCCTTCGACACCGCAACAAAAGAATCAGACTGCGTTTTTTGCGGCGCCTGTGTCTCCGCCTGTCCTGTCGGTGCATTGACTGAGAAAAACTTTTGGCAGCACGGCAAACCGGACAAAAAAGTGCGTACGACCTGCCCGTTCTGCGGTGTA